>CAIXIJ010000092.1 GCA_903919455.1 uncultured Acidimicrobiaceae bacterium
CCGTTCCGCGAGCAGCGTCACTGGGGCGACTCACAGCGGTCTCTCGAGGTTGTTCGAGTCAGGTGAAGATGCTCACTCCACCGGGACCCACCATGAGCCCAACGACGATGAGCATGATGCCCCACAGGTATTGGGTGCGTACTAACGCCACGATGCCCGACACGACCAAGATCGCTGCGAGCAACCAAAGCACGAGTCCCATGGTTTTCTCCTCTTTCTGCAACGGGTCCGCCGGCCGGAATGGTCGGTCGAACTCCACCCTTCGTTGGGCGTTGCATTCCTCACATCCACCCTCGTCGCATCATCTGCAGCGAACAGAGTCGTAGGTCCTCCAGCATCGAGCTACGTAATGCAGATGGCAGTCGACGCGGTAGGGACCAAAGGCCCTATGGGTGCTGGAACGCCTCAGTCATGATGAAGGCATCCCCTCTTGATCCCCATCGGGAGGGTTGATTCAAACCGGGCTTGAGGCGCACCAGATTCCCGTCGGTGCGCCTCGCTCGCATAGTCGGGCAGGGGTGCGGCGGTGCCTGCTCGCTAACGTCGGTCGCCATGCGGCTACATGTGCAACGTTCGGGACAGGGATCGCCGGCGCTGGTGTTCGTTCATGGTCTCGGTGGCACCGCTGCCACCTGGGGCGGCGTGGTGGCGGCGCTCGCCGATCGCTACACCACGGCTGCAATCGATCTGCTCGGTCATGGCCAGTCGCCGGTGCCCGACGACCCGGCGCTGTACACCCGCGATGCGGCACTCGCCGACATCGACGATGTGCTCGCCACCATCGACGGGCCGGCGGTGCTGGTGGGCCACTCGCTCGGTGGTTACCTGTCGCTCGCGCACGCCGCCACTCGGCCGGGCGCGGCGGCGGCCATCGTGGTGCTGAACACCGGACCCGGATTCCGCGACCCGGAGAAGCGCGAAGGCTGGAACGAGCGGTCGCGCCGCAACGCCCATCGCTTCGGCGTGCCGCTGCAGGCCACCAACCTGAACCTGCAGGAGGACAGCGTGGTGATGGAGCGTCTGGCCGAGATGGATGTGCCCACCTTGGTGCTGGCCGGAGCGCTGGACCGCGAGGAGTACACCGTGAGCGGCCAGTACCTGGAGCGCAAGATGCCTCACGCCCGCCTCGAAGTGATCGAGGGTGGCGAGCACAACATGCAGGAGTCGCACGCTGCAGAAGTGGCAGCGGCGATCGACCGCTTCGTTCAGTCGACGATGGCGCTGTAGACCAAGCTGCGCAACTGGCCGCGGAAGTCGAACGAGGACGACGGCATGAGCTGGGTGGCGAACACCACCCACATCTGCTCCACCGGATCGATCCAGAACACCGTGCTGGCGGCGCCACCCCAGTAGTAGTCGTGCTTCGCCAGCGTGCCCGTGGTGGTCTGATCGATGGTGCTGGCGAACCCGAGCCCGAACCCCACGCCTGCGTAGCCGTAGAGGGTGAGTAGTTCCACGTCGTGAGCCGCGAGGTCCTTTCCGCCGGGAAGGTGGTTCTCGCGCATCAAATGCAGCGTGCGCGGGCCGATGATGCGGTGCCCGTCGATCTCGCCGCCGCGTACGAGCATCTCGCAGAAGCGGGTGTAGTCGGCGACGGTGCCGACCAGGCCGCCGCCACCACTCACAAACGCCGGCTCGCGGAGGTAGCTACTTGTGGCCGGGTCGTCGAGCAGGGTGGTGGTCTTGTCGGCGTTGCGCTGGTAGTTCGCTGCGAAGCGGTGGGCCTTGTCGGCGGGCACCTGGAAGCTGGTGTCCACCATGCCCACTGGGCCGATGATGTGTTCCTGCAGATACTCGGCGAACGGCTGCCCGCTGATCTTCTCCACGAGAGCGCCACAGGCATCGGTGGCCAGTGAGTACTGGTATGCAGTACCGGGCTGGAAGCGCAGCGGCACCGTGGAGAGCTTCTCCATGAAGTCATCCATCGAGGCATTCACGCCGACGCTGCGAATCTTGTTGGCCTGATAGATGCGGTCGATGGGGTGCACCTCCATGCCCATCAGCAGGCCGCCGTAGGTGAGGCCGCTGGTGTGGCTGAGAAGGTCGCGGAACGTGATGCCGCGATGGGCGGGCTCGGTGACCATGGAGTCGCCCTCACCGCTGATCCACACCTGGTGGCGCTTCCACGACGGGTAGAACCGCGACACCGGGTCATCGAGTTGGAACAGGCCGCGCTCGAACAACTGCATCAGCGCGATCGAGGTGAGCGGCTTGGTCATCGAGTAGATGCGGAAGATGGTGTCGTCGCCGACGGGCACGTTGCGCTCGCGGTCGCGCAGACCCAGCGAGGCGTGGTACGCCACCTTGCCGCGACGGCCCACGGCCACCTCGGCGCCGGCGATCTTGCCCTTCGACACGTAGTGCTCGTCGAGGTGCGCCGCAATGCGCTGCATACGGCCGGCGTCGAGGCCGGTTCCGGCGATGTCCACTTCCATGGTGTCTCCCTGGGAGAATCGAGGCGATGTCGGTGAGCTTCAGGTGTCCCCATTGCGGCCAGCCGCTCACCGGTGAGGAGCGTACGTTGTCATGCGCGTCGGGTCATGTGTTCGACCGAGCGCGCGAGGGATACGTGAACTTGATGGTCGGTGGCCGGCTGCCGGGTGGCCCGAGTGGCGACGACGACACCATGGTGCGGGCCCGTCGGTCGGTGTTCGACGCCGGTTGCTATGGCCCGATCATCGACGCCGTTGCCGCAACGGTGCAGTCGGCCGGTGCTGCCAACGTGCTCGATGCTGGCTGCGGCGAGGGCACGTATCTGGAGCGGGCATGCAGTGCTGGCGCGCAGGGTTGGGGCATCGACATCTCCAAGGTGGCCGTCAAGTTGGCTGCGAAGCGATACCCGCGTTGTTCGTTCGCCGTTGCATCGTCGTATCGCCTGCCGTTCGACGATGCGTCATTCGATGCCGTGATCGACGTGTTCTCGCCGCGTCCGTTCGACGAGCTGTTCCGTGTGCTTCGGCCGGGTGGCGTGGCGGTAGTGGTGACGCCCGGCCCCGGGCATCTGGCTCAACTGAAGGCGCTGCTCTACGACACGCCGCGCCCGCACGAGGCTGAGGAAGCGATGCCGCCCGTGCACACGGTGCAGCACGTTCGTTTCACCGTGGATCTGGGCGAGCCCTCGCTGCGGCGCCAGCTGTTGGAGATGACGCCGTACTGGTGGAGCGCCGTGCCGGAACGACAGGCGCTGGTGGAAGCCACCCTTGCCTCGGTGGACGCCGACATGGTGCTCACCACCTACCGCCGCCCCTAACCCCCGCCCCGCCCCCGCCCACCTTTCCGCAACTTGTCGCGGGTTCCACTCCAATCATGGTGGTGGGGCCGCGACAAGAATCGAATCAGTGGGTCCCGGCTGGCAGCGCTCACCTTTCCGCAACTTGTCGCGGGTTTCACTCCAACCGTGGTGGTGGGGCCGCGACAAGAACGAAGAAGTTGGGGGACGAGTGTGGACGAGTGTGGGCGCGGCGGGTGAAGCGCGTTGGGGGACGTGGGGGCGTTGGGGGTCAGTTCACCTTCAGCGCGGCGCTGAAGACCTTCTTCGGCTTGAGGTCTTCGGCGATGCGCTTGGCGATGGCCTGGAAGGCCTGGGCCGCTTCGCTCTCGGGGTGTGCAACGGTGATCGGCTTGCCGTCGTCGCCGCCTTCGCGGAGCTCCTGCACCAGCGGGAGTTGACCGAGCAGCGGCACGCCCAGCTCTGCGGACAGCTCGGCACCACCGCCGGCGCCGAAGATCTCGTAGCGCTTTCCATCGTCGCCGGTGAACCAGCTCATGTTCTCGATGATGCCCTTCACGGGCAGGTTCACCTTTTGGGCCATAGCAGCCGACAGGCGAGCGACCTTCTGTGCCGCGGGCTGGGGCGTGGTGACCACGTACACCTCACCGCGGGGGAGGTACTGGCTGAGGCTGAGCGCGATGTCGCCGGTGCCGGGCGGCATGTCGATGAGGAGGAAGTCGGGGTCGTCCCAGAACACGTCGGCCAGGAACTGCTCGAGCGCCTTGTGCAACATGGGCCCACGCCAAATGATGGCCTGGCCTTCCGGCACGAAGTAGCCGATGGAGATGCACGTGACACCGTTGGCCTCCGGCGGCACCAGCATGTCGTCGATGACCACGGGGTCGCGGTCGGTGCCCAACATGCGCGGCACGGAGTAGCCGTAGATGTCGGCATCCACCACGCCTACCTTGTAGCCCTGGCTGGCGAGTGCGACGGCGAGGTTCACCGTGACGCTGCTCTTGCCCACGCCGCCCTTGCCGCTGGAGATGAGCAGCGGGCGGGTCTTGTTGCCCGGCTGGTTGAACGGTACGGCCTTGCCCTCGGCGTGGCCGTGCCCACCTTGCGGTGCAGCATGGCTATGACCGTGGCCGGCGCCGCCCATGATCTCGCGCACCTTGCCGCGCTCGATGTCGTCCATCACGCCGAACTCCAGCGCCACCGAGGTGACGCCGGCCAGTGCCGTCACCGCAGTGCTGACGCGGTTCTGGATCTCGTTGCGCAGAGGGCAACCCGCCACCGTGAGCGCGACCTCGAGCCGCACGGCACCCTTGCGGTCGACGTCGACCTTTCGGACCATGCCGAGATCCACGATGCTGCGGTGCAGTTCGGGGTCCTCAACAGGGCGGAGGGCGTCGATGATCTGCTCGGTGCTGACTGCTGCCATGGGAGGTCTCCGGGAGCGGCTCGGGGCGAAGCGACGAATTACCACTACGCGCATAGGTAGAATACCGGCGTGGCTGCGAACACGACCTCTTCCCCGAGCACCGTGTCGTTCACCAGCACCGTGTCGGCCATCACGGATGCATTCGGCGATCCCACCCGTCGCGGCATCTACCTGATGGCGCGAGAGAGCGAAGCTGGCGTCACGGCAGCGATGGTGGCCGAGCAGTTCGGTGTGCACCCCAACGTGGCCCGCCACCACCTCGACAAGTTGTCGGCCGGTGGCTACCTGGAAGTGGTCATCGAACGGGCGGAGGGTGCGGGCGCTGGTCGTCCCAGCAAGCACTACCGCGTGTCGCCCGATGCGAAGGTGGAAACCGCGGGCAACGTGCCCGTTCACAGCGACGACCTGGTGCTGTCGCTGCTGGGTCGGGCGTTGCGCCTGCTGCCTCGTGCCGAGGCCGAGGTGATGGCCGAGGAAGTAGGCCAGGAGTACGGGCGGGCGATGGCGCAGGGCATGACCGGTGCCGATCTCGCCGCAGGCCAGCGCAGTCTGCGCTCTGCCATGCAGGCCGTGGCCGATGCACTCACGGCTCACGGCTTTGCCGCCCACGCCGAACAGCGCAACAACCAGCTGCGCATCATCAACAACCACTGCCCGTTCGGCGATGTCGCCATCGAGCACCCGGTCATCTGCGCTGTCGACCGCGGAATGGTGAAGGGCATGCTGGCGGCCCTGCACGGCGATGCCGACGTGAGCACCCTGCAGTCACTCGCCCAGGGCGACACCTTCTGCGCCACCTCAGTCTGACATTCAGCACGAACCCAAGTTCCTGGTGAATGGGTACGCTGTGGAGCGATCCGCCGGATCCCGCACACGAAAGGACCACCGTGGACATTCGCATCGGTGTCACCCAGACCGCCCGCGACATCGCCATCGAACTGGCCGACGACGTCGACCGTGATGGCGTGAAGGCGAAGATCGACGCTGCGCTCACCGGCGCGGTCGACGTGCTGTGGCTCACCGATAAGAAGGGCCGCGACGTGGCCGTCGCCGCATCGAAGATCGCCTTCGTGGAGATTGGTTCGGCCGAGACCGACCGTCGTATCGGCTTCGGCGGCTGAGCACTCGGCTCGCACACGGAACGACGAGCGCGTGAAGGGCATCATCCTCGCTGGTGGTACGGGCAGCCGCCTGTGGCCCATCACCCGCGGCGTCAGCAAGCAGTTGCTGCCGGTGTACGACAAGCCGATGATCTACTACCCGCTCACCACGCTGATGCTGGCGGGTATCCGTGAGGTACTGATCATCACCACGCCGCACGAACAGGGTGCCTTCCGCACGTTGTTGGGCGACGGGTCGCAGTGGGGTATCCGCATCGAATATGCCGTGCAGGAAGTGCCCAATGGCCTGGCGCAAGCCTTCGTCATCGGTGCCGAGTTCGTCGCCGGTGGCCCGAGCGCCTTGGTGCTCGGCGACAACATCTTCTTCGGCCAGGGTTTGGTGCAGCAGATGCAGGTCGCCACCGAACGGTCGCTGGGCGCAACCGTGTTCGGCTACCGCGTGCACGACCCCGAGCGATACGGCGTGGCGGAGGTGGACGCGCACGGCAAGGTGCTCAGCATCGAGGAGAAGCCGGCGCGGCCCAAGAGCAACTACGCCGTCACCGGCCTGTATTTCTACGACGAGCAGGTGGTGGACATTGCGGCGAATCTGCAGCCATCAGCGCGCGGCGAGTACGAGATCACCGATGTGAACGCCGAATACCTGCGACGCGGGCAGTTGCATATGGAAGTTCTCGGCCGCGGCTACGCCTGGCTCGACACCGGCACCTACGAATCGCTGCTGGAGGCCGGCAGTTTCGTTGCCACGCTCGAGAAGCGGCAGGGCCTGCAGGTGGCATCGCCCGACGAGATCTCCTTCGCAGCCGGCTGGATCTCCGCTGAGGAACTGGTGGCAAACGCCACGCCAATGGCGAAGAACCCCTACGGGGCGTACCTCCTGCGGCTGGCTGCCGAAGGTTCGGACAGCTGACCGTGCCGCGGGCGGCCCGGCGATGACGGCCATCCTCGACCGACAACTGCTCTTCGTCACCGGCAAGGGTGGCGTAGGCAAAACCACCACCGCGGCCGCCTTGGCCGACCTTGCGGCGCGTGAGGGACGCCGAGTGTTGGTGTGCGAGATGGACGCGAAGGGGGCCATCGCCGCGGCGTTCGATCTGCCTCGCCTGCAGTTCGAACCCACTGAGGTTCGACCCGGGCTGCACGCTATGGCGATGAACACCGAGGACTCGTTGCGCGAGTACCTGCGAGTGATGGCGAGGGTGCCGGTAGTCGGCCGCATCGGACCGCTGGCGCACATGTTCGATTTCGTGGCTGATGCAGCGCCCGGGGTGAAGGAGATCTTGGCGATCGGAAAGCTGTGTTACGAGGTGCGCGAACGGCACTACGACCTCGTCGTGGTGGATGCCGAAGCGAGCGGCCACATCGTGGCGCAGATCGATGCGCCTCGCGCCATCCGCGAATTGGTGCAGGTGGGGCCGGTTCGCGACCAGACCGAATGGATGTTGCGAATACTCGCCGACCCTGCGCGCACAGGCTTGGTGGTGGTCACCACGCCGGAGGAAATGCCGGTGACGGAGACCATCGAACTGGTGGCGAAGGTGCAAGCCACCACCGAGGTGGACGTGGCGGGTGTGTTCGTGAACCGCATGCTGCCGGAGTGGTTCGAAGGCCGAGATCTCGAGGTGTTCGAAGGGTTGCGCGGGCCGCAGGCTCAGGCGCTGTTGGCTGCCGCACTGGGCCCGAAGGTGGGCGTGGTGTTCGATGCAGCGGCGCTGGCGCAGAGCCGCAGCGGCGTGGCGAACGGGTTCGTCGAGCGACTCCGTGACGAACTCCCTAAAGAAGTGCCGTTGCATGTGCTCCCGGAGTTGTTCACCAAGGCCAGTGGGCGGCGAGTGGTGTCGCTGGTGGCCGACGAACTGCAAGGGGCGTTGGGCTGATGGCGCGTACGCCGAATCACTCGCTGGCCGACCTGCTGGCCGCGAAGGAGATGGTCGTGGTGTGCGGCAGTGGTGGCACCGGAAAGACCACCGTGGCCGCAGCGCTCGGCGCTCAGGCGGCCGTGAACCTCGGTGGTCGGGTGCTGGTGCTCACCGTCGACCCCGCTCGGCGGTTGGCGACAGCGCTCGGGCTTGGCTCGTTCGGCAACGACGTGGTGCGGGTGCCACCGGAAGCCTTTGCCGATGCCGGGGTGGAGTGTCGGGGTGAGCTCTGGGTGGCGATGCTCGACACCAAGGCAGGGTGGGACGAACTCATCCGTCGCCACGCCCCCGATGCGGCGCTGCGCGACCAGGTGCTGGCGAACCCGCTCTACCGCAACATCACGGGTCGCTTCGTGAACAGCCACGACTACATCGCGATGGAACGCCTCCACGATCTGCATTCGTCTGGCGACTACGACCTGGTGATCATCGACACGCCGCCGTCGCGCAACGCGCTCGATTTGTTGGACGCCCCGGGCCGGATGAAGGAGTTCTTCGGAAGCCGCCTACTGAAGTGGCTCACCGTTCCGTATCGCTCGCGGTTGTTCACCATGGCGTCGAAGCCGTTCTACCAAGTGGCCGATCGGGTGCTTGGGTCTCGTTTCCTGCAGGACATCGCCGAGTTCTTCATTCTCTTCCAGACGATGGAGGCCGGCTTCGTGGCGCGAGCTGCCCAGGTGGAACGGCTGCTCACCGACGACCGCACCACCTTCGTGGTGGTGAGCACGCTCGAGGCTGCCCCTGCCAGAGAGGCGCGGTTCCTTGCCGAAGAGCTGCGGCGTCGGCGGATGCCACTCGGCGCCATCGTGCTGAACCGCACCCTTCCGGCTGCCGTTCGTCAATCGGCAGTGGCGAAGGCATCGACAGCACTTCGCGACGTTGCGGCGGATACCGCCCAGGTTCGAGAGTTGGCCAAGGCTTCGGGTGCGAAGCCCGCTGAGGTGAAGCGCGTGCTCGGCGAGGTCGCCGATCGATTTCGAGATGTCACCGTGGTGGCTGGCCGGGAAGCGGAGCGGCGCGCGGAACTCTCGACGGCGGCTCCCGTCACCGCAGTGGTGCCCACCATGGCCACCGACGTCCACGATCTCGGCACCCTGCTGGAGTTGGGGCGCCATCTGTCGGGCAACGGATCGCGGTGAACCCCCTGCCCGCGTGGCAAGCTCAGGGGTCATGGCCACGCTCGGCGAGCTCACTCGGCAATACACCTCGCTCCAACGCGACGAGATCGAACATCTTCAACGCCTGATCGGCGAATGGGGCCTGCTGGCCGACCTGTCGTTCGCCGACCTGCTGCTCTACGTGCCGGGCACCGACGGCAAGTGGATGGTGATCGCCCACGTGCGGCCCGCCACCGGCCAAACTATTTATCAGATTGATTACGTCGGCACTGCGGCCGAAGTGGAGTTGCCGCTGCTCGACAAGGCGTACCGCTCGGGCGAGATCTGCGAAGGCGAGATCGAAGTGGAGTCCGTGCCGGAGCCGGTGCGCATGATGGCCACGCCGGTGCGCTGCAACGAGCAGGTCATCGGTGTGCTCAGCCGCGAGTGGGCGAGCCGTTCCAGCCGCCAGCCGGGCGAACTCGAGCGCACCTACATCGGTCTGTTCCAACGCTTCGCATCGATGATTGCGGAGGGCTCGTTCCCGTTCAGCGGCCCCGTGATGGATTCCAGCGCGGCGCCCCGTGTGGGCGACGGCGTGCTGGTGCTCGACGAGGACGCTCGTGTGCGCTTCGCCTCGCCGAATGCAGTGTCGGCGTTGCACCGCGTGGGCATCGGCGCCAATGCGGTCGGTATGCGGTTGGCCGAGCTGGGCTTCAACGACAGTCCGGTGCGCCGGGCGTTCGAGACCCGCCTTCCGGTGATCGAGGAGTTCGACCAGACCCCCGATGTCACGTTGCTCGCTCGCTGCATGCCGGTACTGGCGGCCGGCGAAGTCACCGGCGGCGTGCTGCTGCTGCGCGATGTCACCGAGGTCCGCAAACGAGATCGGTTGCTGCTGTCGAAGGACGCCACCATCCGCGAGATTCACCACCGGGTGAAGAACAACCTGCAGACCATCTCGTCGCTGTTGCGCCTCCAGGGGCGGCGGTTGAACTCGGAGGAAGCCAAGGCTGCGGTGGCCGAGAGCGTTCGACGCATTCGCACCATCGCGCTGGTGCACGAGACGCTCAGCCGTGAACCGGGCGATGCTGTGGCGTTCCTGGAGATTGTGAGGCCGCTGTTGCGTCTTGCCGAGGAGGGCCTGCAGTCACCCGACCGTCCGGTGCGCTTCAGCGTGCAGGGCGATGGCGGGCGTCTGCCCAGCACGGTGGCCACACCGCTGTCGGTGGTGCTCACCGAGCTGCTGCAGAATGCGGTGGACCACGGTTTCCCCGAGGGCAGCAGCGGTGGCAACGTAGTGGTGGTGCTCGACAATGCCGAAGGCACGTTGCGGATCCGAGTGGTGAACGACGGTCATCCGCTGGAGCCGGGCTTCGAGCTGAACTCGGCGACCGGGCTGGGTCTGTCGATCGTACGCACGCTGGTGACGACGGAACTCGATGGCACCATCACGATGCGCAGTGGTCAGCCTGACGACTTTGCAGCCGTCGGCCTCGGTGATCTACCACGCGGCACGGGCACCGTGGTCGATCTCACCGTTCCGGTCTGACGCCTTCGTTCGTGGCCCGGCCATGAGGCCGCGCCGAGTGGTTCAGACTGCTGCGGCCTTGCCGCGTGCAGCCATCTGGCGGCGGATGTGGCGCCGTTCTTCTTCCGAGGTGCCACCCCAGATGCCCGAGTCCTGGTTGGTCTCGAGGGCGTACTCCAGGCACTCGGTGCACACAGGGCACTCCGTGCACACCTGCTTCGCCTTGTCGATCTGGACCAGCGCATACCCCGTGGTACCCACCGGGAAGAACAGGTCGGGGTCGGTATCGCGGCAGATGGCCGCCTTGCGCCACGCGTAATCTGCATTCGCGAGGACAAGGCTCGAGGCGGGGATGGTCACTGCGTCTCCACTGTGATCGAGGTGAGTTGGGCGTTTTCACGCCGGGGTGAACGGTAGGTAACAATTAGGCTCAGGGCAAGGGGTGGTTACGCCCGAAGCATACGTGTTGGCGATAGGAGGTATCTGTGAGAGTGGTGTCGGTCATCGCACACCGAGGTGCAAGCAGGGCAGCGGTCGAAAACACGCTGGTGGCGTTCCGGCGCGCCGGCGAGATGGGTGCGCAGGCGGTGGAACTCGACGTGCGCCGCACCAGCGACGGCGTGCTCGTGGTGCACCACAATCCGCACCTCCACGACCTGCGGCTGATCGCCTCCACCCCCTACGCAGCGCTGCCCGATTCGGTGCCTACGCTGGGAGAATCGCTCGACGCCTGCCACGGCATGTGGGTGAACGTGGAGATCAAGAACGACCCTGGCGAGCCCGATTTCGACGAGTCGGAGTCCATCGCCGATGAGACCGTGGCCCATCTGTTGGCACGCGAGGAGGATCACCGCTGGTTGATCTCCTGCTTCCGGATCGAGACCGTCGACCGATGCCGGATGCTGGCCCCACAGATTCGCACAGCGTGGTTGTGCTCCGCCGTGCCCGATGGCACCCCGCAGATGCTGGCTGCGAAAGGCCATGCGGCCCTGCACCCATGGGTGCATGCCTTGCAGCGCGACATGATCGATCGATGTCACGCGGCTGGCATCGAGGTGAACACCTGGACCTGCGACGACCCCAGCCGCATGGCCGAACTCGTGGAGTGGGGCATCGACGGCATCTGCACCAACGTTCCCGACGTGGCGTTGCGGGTGCTCGAGACTGCCGACTGACCCGCTCATCAGGCCGTCGGGTCAAGGCCGTCGCGCTCAGGGCGTCTGGGGCCGCACGAGGCGCACGGCGTTCGGCACGTGCGTGAACTCGAGCAGCTTCGTCTCGCCCAGGTAGTCGCCGTCGAGTTGGTAGGGGAAGCCCTCATGGTGGCCGATGGTGAGCGAATCGAGATCGGTCTGCAGGTCGAGCGTGTCCGACGCCTTCACGCCGCCACCGCGTAGTGCGCCGCCCAGGCCACCGAGGATGCTGGTCACCTTCAGGCTCCGGAACGTGATGGCCACCAGGCCATTGTCGAGACCGGCGGCTGGGCTGAGGTCGAGTGGCCGATTGCCGAGATAGGTATACGGGTTCGTGTTGAGCACCACCGTGAAGTATCCGGGCACGGCCTCGGCGCCGGGGGTCTGCACCGTGAAGTGCGGTTCCTTGCGGTCGTAGTTCACGAGCCACGTGCGAAGGGCGGCGTAGATGAACAGCGGATGACCCAGCCAACGTTTCATGCTGGCGCGCCGTTCCACCTCCTTCACCACGGCCGCGTCGTACCCCACGCCGGTGTGAAAACAGAAGTACCGACCGTTCACCTTGCCCAGCCCGATCGGTTCGATGGTGCGGCTGGCGATGCCCGCGGCGAGTTGCTGCACCGCCGCCACCGGGTCGTTGGGCATGCCGAGTGTGCGTGCGAACACGTTCGTACTGCCGCCCGGTAGCACGCCGAGTGCGGTGTCGGTGCCGGCGACGCCGGTAGCCACCTCGTTGAGCGTGCCGTCGCCGCCATACCCGATGACGATGTCGACGCCGCGCCGAGCGGCATCCTGGGCGAAGCGCGTGGCGTGCCCGCGGCGGTTGGTTTCCACCACCTCCACGTCGTTGCCCTGGCTGAGGGCGCGGTGCACCACCACGGTGTTCCGGGCCGTCACCGAGGAGGCGAAGGCGTTCACGACGAGCAGAATTCGCAAGCAGAGGAACGGTAGCGGGCGAACTTGTCGCGAAGGAACCGGGTCGGCCGGTTGGGACACTCCGGTACCGGTGGGTAACAATGGTGGCCTATGAACGTGATCGTGTGCGTGAAGCAGATCCCCGACCCGGCAACCCCGGGTGCGCTCGACTCGGGTACCAATACCCTCAAGCGCGATGGCAAGCTCATCCTCGACGAATCCGACAGCTATGGCGTGGAAATGGCGCTGCAGCTGGTGGATGCCGCCGGTGGTGGGGAAGTGAGCCTGGTCTCCATGGCTCCCAACGGTGAGGTGTCGGGCATGCGCACGGCACTGGCCATGGGCGCTGTGAAGGGCACGCTGGTCTCCGACCCGGCGCTGCAGGGCAGCGATGCGCTCACCACAGCCAAGGTGCTGGGTGCGGCCATCCAGAAGATGGGCGGTGCCGACCTCATCATCGCCGCCACCGAGAGCTCCGACGGCTACACGGGCACCGTTCCCGAGCAGCTCGCCGAGGTGCTCGGCCTTCCGTCGGTCACGTTCGCCAAGAAGGTTGTCATCAGTGGTGGCACCCTCAACGCCGATCGTCAGACCGAAGAGGGTTACGACGAAGTCACGTGCCCGCTTCCCGCGGTCATCAGCGTGACGGCCGGTGTGGTGGAGCCCCGCTACCCGAGCTTCAAGGGCATCATGGCCGCAAAGTCGAAGCCCATCGACACGCTCACCGTGGCCGACCTCGGGGTCACCCCGGTCGGCTGGGCAGGCGCCAACCAGACCGTCGTCAGCGTCACGCAGGCCGAGGCCCGCGCTGCTGGCGAGGTCATCGAAGACGACGGAGAGGCTTTCGCCAAGATCGTGGCGTTCCTCGAAAACCTGAAGGTGATCTGAGGTAACCGACATGAACATTTGGGTCTTTGCACAAGCAGCCAATGGCGCCCCCACCACGGGCACCCTCGAACTCCTCACCAAGGCTCGCAGCCTGGGCGCCACCGTCACCGCGTTCGTCGGCGGCGATGCCTCGGCTATCGCAGCCGAGCTGGGCAACCACGGCGCCACCAAGGTGTACGCCACGGGCGACCTGGGCGGCAAGCTGCCCGGTGTGGCCGTGTCCGCAGCCATGAAGGCCGTCATCGACGGGGGCGACACGCCCGACCTCATCATGTTCCCGCAGAACTACGAGGGCCGCGATGTGGTCAGCCGCCTGTCGGTGAAGCTGGATCGCACCGTGCTCACCAACAACGTCGACGTCAGCGTCGATGGTGGTTCGGTCAGCGTCACGACGCCGATCTTCGGCGGCAACGTGCTGGTCGCCACCGGCTTCTCCGGCGCCACCCCGTACCTTGCAGCGTTCCGTCCGAAGAGCTTCACTGCTGAGGCATCGGGTGGCGCTGCCCCCGAGGTCGTGTCGGCTCCGGTGCCCGATACCGGTGCCACCGGTACCGCGCAGGTCACCGCCGTGCACGTGGAGGAAACGTCGGGTCCCAAGCTCGACGAAGCCGCCATCGTGGTGTCGGGTGGTCGTGGCCTCGGCGAGGCGCCGAAGTACGAGATGATCGAAGCCCTCGCCAAGCTGCTCAAGGGTGCGCCCGGCGCCAGCCGTGCCATCGTCGACGCCGGTTGGGTGCCCTACAGCTACCAGGTAGGCCAGACCGGCAAGGTCGTGAAGCCGGGCGTGTACATCGCTGCCGGCATCTCGGGCGCCACCCAGCACATGGTGGGCATGAAGGGCGCGAAGAACATCATCGCCATCAACAAGGACAAGGAAGCCCCCATCTTCGGCATCGCCGATCTGGGCATCGTGGGCGACGTCCACAAGGTGCTTCCGAAGCTGATCGAGGCGCTGCAAGCTCGCGGCTGAGCCCACCAGCGTCACGTACGTCGAACGACGGCCTTCGGGCCGTCGTTCTTCGTTTTCCCGTCAGACGAGCGGCCAGGGGTAGCGACGGCCGGTGTCGTCGACGGGGAATTCCCGATGGTCGACGATCCACTGCGCTCGCTCCTGCATGGCCTGCACCTCGTCGTCGGCCAGCAGGGTGGCCACGTCGAGGGGAATGCGCTCCAGCAGTTCCTCCGCAGCCGTCACGTACACGTCGGGCACGGGTTCGCCACCGAACTCCCAGACCACGGTGCGCAACTTGAACTCGGCCGCAAAACAGAGGCCGTGGTCGATTCCCCACAGCCGATCGTCGGCGTCGATGAGCACGTGGCCGCTCTTGCGGTCGGTGTTGTTGGCGATGATGTCGAAGAACGCAAACGCCTTCAAGGCTTCGTGCAGGTCGTCGCGGTTTTCGTAGATGGTGAAGTAGTGCTGCTGGTGGTCGGCCTCGACGAACCACTGCACGCTGCCTTCGCCCACGGGCCCGTCGCGCAGCACCGTGGGCGGCACGATGCCCAGGCCCATCGTTTCGCTGAGCACGAACGCCGCGTACTCCCGCTTGTGTAACCCCGGCTCGAAGTCCCAGAGCGGTCGCTCGCCGCGCAGCGGCTTGTAGATGGCCTGGCCCACGTGCTCGCCGTCGTGCTTCAGGTTGCACAGCAGTGTGGCGTTGCTGCTCCAGGGCATGCGGCCCTCGATCTCGATGTCTGCTGTGCGCAGCAGCTCGAGCCGGGCAGAGGTCAGTTCATCCGGGGGCATCGATGGCCCTCGGGGTTCATCGGCTGGGTGCACCAGCGGCACGCGGGGCGGCCGGCAGCCACCACCGAATCGGTGTGCTCGCAGAACGCCGCCGCTTGGGCTCGGGTAAGGAACACGCGCAGCTGGCTGCGGTCGTCGTCGTCTTCGTCGACGGGTTCGCCTTCCTCGTCGAGTTCCATCACTTCCTCGAGCTGCACCAGCACGCGATCGCTGCCGCGGTCGTAGCCGAGACCCACAGGCCCCAGCACGAAGGCGGCGTCAATGGGGGTGGTGAGCTCCATGGCGGCCGGCACCGGCTTGTCGGTGGGGTCGGGCAGGTCGTTCAGCACGCGCCGCAGGTAGTCGGCGATGGCCGATGCCTGCTGCTTCTCGCACTTCACGGTGACGCGGCGGCCATCGCTGCGCGCCTGAAGGAAGAACACACGTGAACCAGGTTGGCCCACCGCGCCGACGGTGAAGGCATCAACGTCGGAGAAGTCGTGGTACTCGCCCATTGCTGCCTCAGGAAGGGCGTAGCTCGGCCAGCGAGCCGCCGGTGGAGTTCACCGTGAGGACGACCGGCGCACCCATGCCGTAGGCGATGGCGGTGATGCTGCAGGTGCTGATGACGATGCGTTGGAACAGGTCGATGTGGGTGCCCATGGCGTGGGCGACCAACGCCTTGATGGGGTCGGCGTGCGACACGCACACGATGGTGCCGCCCTGGTGCTTGGCCCGAAGGCGATCGACAGCGCTCACCATGCGCGTCTGCATCTCGGTGAAGCTCTCGCCATTGGGGAAGCGGAACGTGCTGGGTGCTCGCTGCACGGTGTTCCACTCGGGCAGCTTCATCAGGTTCTTGAGTTCGGCACCCGTCCAGTCGCCGAAGTCGCACTCCAGCAACGCTTTGTCGATCTGCACCTTCATGCCGCGCGCCGCCGCGATGGGTGCTGCGGTCTCGCGTGCCCGTTCGAGCGGCGATGCGTAGATGGCGTCAACGGTCTTCAGGTCGCTGATCCGCTCGGCAGCCTTCTTGGCTTGTTCCACGCCGATGTCGGCCAGGTGCAGGCCAGGTGCACGACCGGGCAGCAGTTTGCCGGTGGTGGGCGTCTGCCCGTGGCGCACCAGCAGTACCAGCGTCGCAGCGGGAGGGGGAGTCGGTTTCGTTCGCGCCATCTCGGTTGCTGAACCTACTGTGCCGGGCATGGATTCGCTTGGTCGGTTGAACAAGGAAATCTGCGAGTGTCGGCAGTGCCCACGTCTGGTGCAGTGGCGCGAGGACGTGGCGGTGGAAAAGCGCGCCGCATACCGCGATCAGACCTACTGGGGCCGCCCGGTGCCGGGGTTCGGCGACCCGAACGCGCGCATCCTGGTGTTGGGCCTTGCACCGGCTGCGCACGGAGCGAACCGAACGGGCCGGGTATTCACGGGCGATCGTTCCGGCGATTGGCTGTTTCGCTCGATGCACCATTCCGGTTTGGCGAACCAGCCCGAGAGCGTTGCTCGAGACGACGGACTCGCGCTCACCGATGCCTGGGTGTCGGCTGCGGTGCGGTGTGCCCCGCCGGGGAACAAGCCACTGCCCGCCGAGCGCGATGCGTGCCGGCCGTTCCTGCAACGAGAGTGGGGCCTGCTGAAGCGGTTGAAGGTCGTGGTGTGCCTGGGTGGATTCGCTCACGAGGCAGCATGCAGCGAACTGGGCATGCGGCCGCGGCCGAAGTTCGGTCACCTCGCCGAGGCCACAGCACCGAACGGTCTGGTGCTTCTGGGGTCGTTTCACCCGAGCCAACAGAACACGTTCACGGGGCGGCTCACCGAACCGATGCTGAACGCCGTGTTCGCCCGCGCCGTCGAACTCGCCGAAGCCTGAACCAGGGTCGCGTTCATCCCGAACGGGTGATGAGGTCTGCAGATTGCGGTGCGACAATCTCGGCCGACGAAAGGGATCACGATGAGCAGGTTCGACAGCATTGCCGACGAGATTTCCGCACTCAGGTTCCACGACGGCCGACCATCGGTCGAAGCCGCGGAGACGTTGCGCGACCTGCTGCTCTTCCAGCGCGCGGTGCAGACGTACCTCTGGGCGTTACCGCTGCTGAACACGCTGGGCATGCAGGTGGGCTCGGAGGCTGCCTTCGGTGCCGGGTATCACGTACTGCCCATTTGGAAGCGGCGACTCGACGCCAACACGCAGGTGACGACGCCGAACTCCGACATCCTCTACGCCATGAGCTACGTCGACCTCGGCGCGGATGGGCCGTTGGTGATGGACGCTCCGCCGATGTTGCAGGGGATCCTGCTCGACTACTGGCAGCGTCCCATCCCCGTCGATGGCGGCTCGTTCGCCGGCGATGTGGGTCTGGCTGGCCCCGACCGGGGCAAGGGTGGCAAGTTCCTCATCCTTCCGCCCGGCTACGACGGTCCGGTGCCTGATGACCACTTCGTGTATCGCTCGGGCACCAACCGGGTGTTCATCTTCCTTCGCGGATTCTTCCAGGATCCGAACGACCTCGCCCCTGCAGTGGCGCACCTCGAGCAGACTCGGGTGTACCCGCTCGGCAACGAGGCCGATGCCCGGCCGATGGTGTACCCCGATGCGTCGGGTGTGCCGGTCGACATGCTGCCGCTGTCGAATGGTTCGGCGTTCGCGCACCTGAAGGAGTTGCTCGATGCCGAGGGGCGGCACCTCGGCGGCGCCGATTGGCTCGGCATGCTGGCTGCGCTCGGCGTGGAAGAGGGCAGGCCATTCCAGCCCGATGAACGCACCACCGCGATGCTCGATCGCGCCGCCCGTACGGGCTACAAGATCAGCCGCATGATCGGCTTCCAGGAGGAAGTGAACGGTGTGTCGTACCGCGTGTACGACGACCGGCGCTGGATCAACCCGTTCGCGAATCGGTTCTCGGGCGATGCCAACACCGACATCGATCTCACCTGGACCGACAACACCCATGGCGATCGCGATCTCGACGCCCGCATCTGGTTCTTCACGAACTACTACTCGGTGAGCCCGGGCATGGTCTCTCGCGTTCCCGGCCAGGGGGCGAACTACTTCATCGCCTTCACCGACGCCTCTGGCGATCCGCTCACCGGCAGCCACAGCTATCGCCTCACGTTGCCGCCCGATGTGCCGGCCGCCATCTTCTGGTCGCTCACCCTGTACGACGCCGACACGGCGTCTGGCCTGGCCAACGGTCAGCCGTTCCCGTCGCTGGGTTCGCGCGACCTACCGGTGGCGCATGCCGACGGCAGTACCGATCTGTTGCTCGGCCCTGAGGCCCCGGAGGGCAGGGAGGCGAACTGGTTGGCCACAGTGCCGGGCAAGGGCTTCTTCGGCGTCCTGCGGCTCTACGGGCCGCTGGAGGCGTCGTTCGATGGCTCGTGGCGCCCGGGCGATTTCGAGTTGCTGGCGTAGTCGCCACGCTTCGGAGACGCTGCCTGCGTTACTTGCGGCCGAATGGGTTAGGCGAGGTCGAGCAGTTGCAGCACGCGGGGCACGGGTAGACCCGGCACCACGTTGCCGCTAACACCATGAACGGTGTCGGCGACGAACAACGCGTTCGAGACGGCTTCCTCGGTGGCATCCACCACGGCGGTGAAGACGTCGTTCAGTGAACCGTCGGCCAACAACTCCAGCGCCACCTTGCCCTCGGCATCGCGCGGCAGGCGGTTCGCCGTGCTGACGGCGCAGAAGATGTCGCCGCTGCCGTGGTGCGCCACGGAGCCCATGCGCGCCAGGCCCAAGCCCACTCGCCGGGCGACGCGCTGCAGTTGTCGTGCATCGAGCGGCACATCGGTGAACACCACGCCAAGGCAGCTGCCCCCGGTGTCGAGGGTGGGCGCAGCGGCCAGCGCTTCGGCCGCCAACGCCTCGCCAACCAGACGGCCGCCGATACGCAGCTGCGAGCGGCCGCCGAAGTTGCACAGCAGCAGTACGCCCACCGTGCCGAGGCCATCGAGCACTCTCGACGCAGTGCCGATGCCGGCTTTGTAACCCATGGTGACCATGCCGGTGCCGGCGCCCACCACGCCTTCGGCCACGGGCCCGTCGGTCGCTGCAGCGATGGCCTCGCGAGCGTGCGCCGCCGTTACCCAGCGTCGCTTCATGTCGTCGAGCCACGAGTCGTCGCACTCGCCGACCACGGGGATGACCACTTCCTCGGCTCCGGCCTCGAACAGTTCATCCACCACTCCGTCGGCGACACGGCCGACCGAACTCGTGCCCGTGAGCATGATGGGCGTCTCGAGGATGCCCCACTCGGCGATCTCCACGCTGCCCGTCAGTTCGCCGGCGCCGTTCAACACTGCGGTGGCCGCTGGCATGGGACGCAGGAACAGGTCGAGCGGCACATCGGGGACGATGGCGGTCACGCCGGTGCGAGCCACCGGGTCGTCACTCCAGATGGTGACCTGGCCCACCCGAACGCCGGGCACATCGGTGATGGCGTTGTGCGGACCGGTGGGTAGCGAGCCGAACGTGAGGCCGAGCGAACGGGGTCGGGGCCGGGGCAGCGGTGCGGGCATGTTGGGCAATCTAGGCTCCCGCACATGACCGGGCAGATGCCGCAATGGTGGGTGGGTACCGATGAGTTCGGAGGCATCCCAAACCCTGGGCGGCCCGATGTGTCGCCGCCTCTCCACTGGCGGCTGGAGATGGTGACCGCCACCGAGCGGCCGCGGCAGTGTGAGGTGTCGCCCGACGGCACCACGGTCGCGTTCATGCTGGACCGCGACACCTCCGACGTCTGGACCGTGCCGGTCGCTGGCGGCCCGGCTGTCCGTGTAACGACCGGTCGGCCGATTGCAGCGTTCTGGGAGGATGGCAATGCGGTCTGGTCGCCCGACGGCACGCGACTCGCCTACGCCCAGGCTGGCCGAGTGATGGTGGTCGACGCGGCGGGCGGGTTGCCGAAGGATGTGTGCGCAGGGTCGGGTCCGGTGTGGCTGGGCGACGACCAGATGATCATCGGGGTCGAGCGTGGGGATGCAACGGTGCTGGCGGTCGTCGACGTGGCGAACCCGTGGCCTCGGCCCATCGCTGTGGCCGGAGCGGACTATGTGAACGCTGTCGTGTCGCCCGATGGCCGGCGACTTGCGTACACGCTGTTCCACCGCGACGATCTGAACTGCACGTCGCTGCATGTGGTGGAGTTGGCCACGGGCGTATCCACCATGGTGGTGCATCAGGCGGGCTTCCAGTTGCGCAGCCCGGCCTGGTCGCCCGACGGATCGCAGTTGGCGTACGCCAGCGAATGGCCAGGTTGGTACGAGGTGTTCGTGGTCGACGCCGCGGGCGAACTTCGGGCCCGACAGGTGACCACCGCCGAGGCGGACTTCGGTTCGCTGGAATGGTCGGCAGATGGCACCACCCTGTTGGCAACGCGCAGCCGCCGCGGTGTCACCGACCTCGTGCGGGTGCACCTTCCCGATGGCATGGTGGACGTGCTTGCGGCGGGTGGCACCTGGTCGTCGCCGCATGCGCTGCCCGACGGCGGTGTGGTGGCAGTGCACGAGAGCTTCACCATGCCGGCGCGGTTGTGTGTGGTGACGCCCCAGGGCGATGTTCGCGAACTCTTCGCTGCTGTCCCCGCCGCCGTGCGCACCGCTCCGCACATCGTGCCCGAGCACGTGAGCTACGAGTCGTTCGACGGCATGGAGGTGCACGGCTGGTTGTATCGGCCGGCCAACGCGTCGTCGGAGCGCCCGTGCCCGGCGGTGGTGCAGCCCCACGGTGGGCCCACCTCGGTCACCGGCGACGAGTGGGATGGCGTCGCGCAGTACTTCCTCGACAAGGGGTACGCCTGGTTCGCTCCGAACTTCCGCGGCAGCACCTCCTACGGCCGCGACTACGAACGGGCGAACCACGGCGTGTGGGGCGTGGCCGACACACACGACTGCCTCGCCGCGCACGACCACCTCGCCACGCTCGACTGGGTCGACCCATCGCGCGTCGCCATCTTTGGCGCCAGCTATGGCAGCTACATGGCGTTGCATTCGGTGGTTGATGATGGCGAACACCGATACGCGTGCGCGGTCAGCAAGTACGGCGACTGCGACATCCTCACCTCGTGGGCGCAGGGCGACCTGGTGGGCCGCCTGGATCTCGAACGCATGATGGGCCACCCCCGTTCGGCGCGTTCCGAGTACGAGGCCGGCTCACCGATTCATCGGGTGGAGCACCTGCGCGCGCCCATCCTGGTGGCGCACGGCGAGCTCGACGATCGCGTGCACCCGAACCAGTCGAAGGAACTCGTGGCAGCGTTACGCGAACACGGCAAGCAGTTCGAGTACGTGACATACCCCACCGAAGGGCACGGTCTGCTGCGCACCGAACCGTTCCTGCACTTCCATCGCCGCCTCGAGCGGTTTCTCGACTGGTATCTGTTGCCGTGACAGGTTGCCCGCACTTCCTGTTCCTGCACGGTTACACCTCGCCTTGGCCGAAGGCACCGGTGTGGGAACGGCTGTTCCGGGAAGTCGGCAGCGGTGATGTGAAGGTGGTGGCACCGGCGGCCCCGAGTGGCGTGCATCGGCGCGACCCGTTCAACCCCCGAGGTCGGCCGAGTTGGTTCCGGTACGCGACCGACCATTCCGGCGAGGTGCCCCAGCAGTTCGATACTCCGCACGCGGGTGATCTTCACGATGTGATCGACGGGCCAGCGGACACTGCCCTGCTCGGTGTACTCGAGCGCGCTGTGCGTTCGGCCGGCGATGCCAGTCGCGTCGCGGTCGTCGGGGAATCGCAAGGTGGTGTGGTTGCTGCGGCGCTTGCCCTTCGGTGGAACCTCGAAAATCCGGGCCAGCATCTCGGGGCGGTGGGGTTGGTGCGAACAGCTGTCGACCCGGGCATCTGGAATGGCATCACGCCACCTCGGTTCGCCACCCGGTTTCATGTGTTGCTCGGTGCCGCCGACGCCACATTCCGTCCGTACTTCGCGGTGAATTCGCTCGGTCCGTTGCTCGAGCACAATCGGTGCAGCACTGCTGAGGTGCCGAGCGCGTATCGATCGGCTGACGGCAACGTTGCCGTGGAACTGATGCCGGGCATTGGCCACTCCGACTCGAACCGAGCGGTGTACCGCCGTTGTGTAGCCTTGCTGCATCGCGACTGGCTCGATGGTCCGCCCGACTGAGCGTCCCATCCTCGCTGCGACAACTTTTCACAGACTCTGGGGGAGCGATGAAGAAGACGACACGCCTGGCCGGTGCTGCACTGGCCCTTGCGTCGGTGCTCGCAGCGTGTGGTGGCTCTGACGGGGGCTCCAGCGGCGGCGGCGGATCGACAACGACTGCTCCGGGCGGTGAGGGTTCGAACACCACCATAGGGGGTGATGTCACGCCGACTGGTGTGCTCAAGGTGGGCACCATCAACGGCATCGATTCGTTGAACCCGTACAACTACGTCGAGGCGTCGAGCTACAACGCGATGTTGATGATCTTCCCGATGTTGGTGCAGTACAAGGCCGGCTCCGACGAGTTCGAGGGCGATCTGGCTAGTTCGTGGGAGGTCTCGGCGGATGGCAAGGAGTACACCTTCACGTTGAATCCCGGCACCTGGTCTGATGGAACTCCCATCACCGCCGCCGACGCTGCATGGACCATCAACACGACCGTGAAGTTCGCTGATGATGCCACTGCCGTGTCGGCCGGGGCGGTGTCGCACGTGGTGGAGGCCACAGCTCCGTCCGCCGACACCTTGGTGATCACGTACGACGCCGCCGTGTCGAACGTGCTGCCGCAGCTTCAGACGTTGTTCATCCTGCCCCAGCACGCATGGGAACCAATCGTCGGCGCCGACGGCGCTGGCCTGAAGACCTATGCGCCGCAGGAACAGTTGCCCATCGTGTCGGGCGGCGCTTACACCATCGAGAAGTGGGAGAAGGACGGCACCACCGTCTTCAAGGCCAATACCGACTTCTACGGGCCGAAGTCCAATGTGGAGGCCATCGCGCTGGTGCTCTACACGAACGAAGATGCACTGCTCGCCGACCTGAAGGCGGGCGAGGTCGACTGGGCCGACGAAGTGCCCATCGCTGCAGCCACGGCCCTGCAGGCGGAAGCTTCGGTGGTGGTGGAGGAAGTGCCCGGATCGCAGACCAACAACATCACATGGAACTCCAATCCCAAGAAGAAGAAGAACCGCGAGTTGCTCGACCCGAAGGTGAAGCGAGCGATGTCGATGGCGATCGACCGCGAGGGGCTGATCGAAGTGGTGTACGGCGGTCATGCGGTCACCGTGGAAAGCATGGTGGGGCATATCTCGGGAAGCTGGGAGAACGCGAACCTCGGTCCGTTGGCGATGGATGTCGATGCCGCCAACGCCGCGCTCGACGAACTCGGTTACCTCGCCGGCTCCGATGGCGTGCGCGTCGTGCCTGCTACCGATGACCAGCCCGAACACAAGATGAGCTACGAGGTGATGGTGCCCGACAGCCTGAACTTCAACGGCAAGCGGCAGTTCGAACTGGTAGCCGACAACATGAAGGCGATCGGTGTCGACCTCAAGCTGCTGTCCGGCGGCGACGCGACCGCCGCGTTCGCGTACGAGACCGGAGCCGACTGCGACGCTGCCGCCGGCACCGGGTACGCCGACTTCGACATCGCGATGTGGGACTGGGTCGGATACCGCGACCCCGACTTCATGCTGTCGGTCACCACGAAGGCGCAGTGGTGCTCATGGAGCGATAGCGGGTACGACAACCCCGCGTACGACACGTTGTACGAGCAACAGGCAACGCTCATCGACGTGGCGGAGCGCAAGAAGGTGGTCGATGAGATGCAGCAGATCATCTACGACGACGTGGCGTACACCCAACTGGTCAACATGAACATGATCCACGCGTACCGCAGTGGGTGGACCGGGTTCCAACTCGACCTCAACGGCTACTCGAAGCGCTACTACACCGACGTGCGGCCGGCGGGTTGAGCCCTTTGGCGAGTTTTCGTCCGTGACCAGGTACCTGCTGAAGCGTCTCGCATTCGCGGCGCTCACCATCTTCGCTGCGCTGACGGTGAACTTCATCCTGTTTCGGGCGTTGCCGGGCGATGCGGTTTCGGGACTGAAGTGCCGTCAGTGCACGCCTGAATTCAAGGAGGCGCAACGCGCCGCGTTGGGCCTCGATCAGTCGCTGTGGCAGCAGTACGTGTTGTACCTCAAGGGGTTGCTCCACGGCGACCTCGGCAACTCGTGGCGTCCGCCACATCCCACGGTCTGGTCGCAGCTCTGGGACCCGATCAAGCGCACCCTTCCGATGATCCTTCTCGGCACCGTGTTCTCCGTGGTCATCGGGGTGTCCCTCGGTTTGCTCGCTGCGTGGCGGCGCGGCTCCATGCTCGACCGCACCGCCACGGGGATGTCGTTGGCGGCATACTCCATGCCCACGCAGTGGCTCGCGCTGCTGATGGTGCTCTATCTGGCGGGCTGGCTCGGCCTGCCCACATCGGGAGTGAAGGATCCGGATCTCGAGATCGCCCAACTGCTGGGCGACGTCGGTTGGTGGGAGCTGTTCATCGACCAGTTGCGCCACATGATTCTTCCGGCGCTGGCAATCGGCATTGTGTTCGCTGGCGACTATGCCATCATCACTCGCTCGGCCTTGGTGGAGACGTTGAGCGAGGACTACGTGCTCACCGCTCGAGCCAAAGGCCTGTCGAGATGGACCGTCATCCGACGGCACGCCCTGCCCAATGCGGCGTTGCCGATCGTCACCCTCATGGCGCTCTCCCTCGGCACGGTCGTCGGCGGCGTGTTGGTGGTGGAGTATGTGTTCTCATATTCAGGGATTGGCCTCACCGTGGTGCAAGCCATCTCCGAACGCGATTACCCGGTGTTGCAGGGAGCGTTCCTGCTGCTGACGGTTGCGGTGGTGTTCGCCAACCTCTTTGCCGACCTCCTGTATCCGAAGCTGGACCCGAGGGTGGTCTTGCGATGACCGATGTCGCCAGTCAACCCGTTGCGCCGCACACGGTGTTCGCAGCACTGCGTCACAACCGCTCAGCGCAGATCGGGATAGGCCTACTGATGCTGTTCTTGGTGGCTGCGCTGTTCGGTTCGTGGCTTTCCCCGTACTCATTGTCGCCGTCGAAGGACGAGATCTTTCAGCCGCCGAGTCGGGCGCATTGGCTGGGCACCGACGACGCCGGGGTCGACATGCTGAGCCTCATCATCAGGGGCGCTCGCGTCTCGCTGCTGGTCGGCGTGGCATCGGCGTTGGTGGCGATGGTGATCGGCGGCACCGTTGGGGTGCTCACCGGATACTTCGGTGGTCGCATCGACTCGGTACTGATGCGGGTAACCGACTACTTCCTCGTCATCCCCGACGTGCCACTGATGGTGGTTGCGGCTGCGCTGTTCGGTCGCTCGCTACAGAACATCATCCTCATCATTGCCCTCATCTACTGGGCGTCGACGGCGCGGATGATCCGCGCCCAGACGCGCAGCGTTCGGGAACGCACCTACGTGCGACGATCCCGAGCCATGGGGGCCAGCAATGCACGGGTGTTGCTGACGCACGTCGTGCCCCAGGTGGTGCCGTTGCTCCTGGCACTCACCGTGCTGCAGGTGGCGCTGGGAATCTACGCCGAGACCTTCGTGACGTTCCTCGGGCTCGGAGATCCGTCTGCGGTGTCGTGGGGTTCCATCCTTCAGGCCGCCTCGGCCTCGAGCGCACAGACGAATGGGGCATGGTGGTCGGTGGTTCCACCCGGTCTCTGCGTCACCATGGTGGTGGTTGGCTTCACGCTCGTCGGGCAGGCACTCGAGGAAGAACTCAACCCGCGCTTGCGGGTCGGCCACCTGTCGTTCCGCCACTTCAGTCTGCGCATTCGGGAAGTCGAACATGGCTGACCCGGTGATGCGCGTCGATGATCTGAACGTGTGGTTCGAGGTGCCCGGTGGCGAAGTGCATCCGGTGCGCGACGTGTCGTTCGAACTGCAACGCGGAGAACGCCTCGGTCTGGTCGGCGAGAGTGGATGCGGCAAGACCACGGTGATGCTGGCGCTCATGGGCCTGCTGCCGCCGAATGCATCGGTGTCCGGCCGCGTGTTGATCGATGGTGTGGATCTTCTGGAGCGCGGCGAAGTCTCCATCCGCGAGCACCGTTGGCGCGACGTTGCGATGGTGTTCCAAGGCGCAATGAACGCCTTCAACCCGGTTCGTCGAATCGGTGCGCAACTTTTGGAGCCGATGGTGTTTCATGGCGTCGAGAAGGGTGCCGCGGCGAAATCCCGTGCCTGCGAGTTGTTGGAGTTGGTTGGTTTGCCCGCCACTCGATTCGAGTCGTTTCCCCACGAACTGTCCGGCGGGCAGCGGCAGCGGGCAGCGATCGCAATGGCGTTGGCGTGCCGGCCGAAGGTGCTGTTGGCCGACGAGCCCACGACTGCGCTCGATGTGATCGTGCAGGCGCAGGTGCTCGATCTTCTGCAGCAGTTGTCCGACGACCTCGGACTGTCGCTGCTCATCGTGACGCACGATCTACCCATCGTGGCCAGCCTGTGTCATCGCTCGGTGGTGATGTACGCCGGGCAGGTGGCGGAGTCCGGCGCAGCGCTCGACTTGGTACGCAACCCACTCCATCCGTACACGCGCCTGCTCCACGCAGCGACGCCGGAGATCGGCGGAAGCGGACCCATCGCGTCCATCCCCGGGGTCCCGCCGAGGCTGGATCACCCGTTTCCGGGCTGTGCGTTCGTCGACCGGTGTGATGTGGCCGACGACGCCTGTGCGTCGCAGCAACCACAGCTGCTGGAGATCGCCCAGGGACGTGCTGTTCGTTGCCTTCATCCGGAGGTGCACCAATGACCGGTCCGTTGCTCGACGTCCGCCAGTTGGGGGTGGAGTACGGCGCTCGGCGGTCGATGATCGACGGGATTCGTCGTCGCGAACTGAAGGGCGTTCGCGCCGTCGACGGGGTGTCCATCTCGGTGAGCGGCGGCGATCTCGTGGCGTTGGTTGGCGAGTCCGGGTGTGGGAAGACCACGACGGCGATGTCGATTGCCGGCCTGGTGCCGTATGCGAGCGGGTCGATCATCGTGGAAGGACACGACCTGTCTACGTTGAGCTCCGCGGAGCGGCGTGCGCGTCGCCGGCGGGTTCAGTTGGTGTTCCAGGACCCGTATGAGTCGCTCGATCCGAGGTTCCAAGTAGCGAGAATCGTGCGCGAGCCATTGGACGTGCATCGGGTAGAGGGCGACCGCGATGCGCTCGTGCGCGAGGCTCTCCACAAGGTGGGTTTGCGTCCTGCCGAGCAGTTCCTCCACCGTTACCCGCACCAGCTGTCGGGTGGGCAGCGTCAGCGTGTGGCCATCGCTTCGGCTCTCGTGCTGCAGCCAGCCTTGCTCGTAGCCGACGAGCCGGTGTCGATGCTGGACACCTCGGTCCGGGCTGGTGTGTTGGAACTGCTGGGAACGCTCCGCACGGAGGGCATGGGCATTCTGATGATCACCCACGATCTGTCCACGGCGGCGCGCTACGCCGACCGAATCTGCGTGATGTACCTCGGCCGAATCGTCGAGGAGGGGCCAGCGCACGAGGTGGTGACGTCACCCAAGCATCCCTATACGAGGGCACTGGTCGCCGCTGTGCCGCGCAGCGATGGTGCACCGCGGGATCATTCGCTGATGCCAGCCGGTGAGACACCCGACCCGTCGCGGATGCCCAGCGGTTGCCGCTTTCATCCGCGCTGTCCAGTGCTGGCCAGCGGCGAGGCCGCACGCCTCGGCATCGCCGATCGCTGCCGCGGCGTGGACATCGAACTCGAACCCGAAGTCGGCGACCACCGAGTCGCCTGCCACGCCGTCACTGTCAGCATCACTACCCACCCCTGACCCCGCCCTCGCCGCCCGTCACCTGCCCCACCCTCCGCCGTTTCTTCGTTCTTGTCGCGGCCCGACCACCACGCATGGACGCCCGGCCGCGACAAGTTCGAGATTGCGCGACGGGAATGGTGGGGTCTGCGACGCTGACATGGTGATGGGACCGGTTTGGGACGTACGAGACGAGGCAGGCTTCATGGCCTGTTATCGAGCCACCTTCGCCGACGTATACCGCTACACGGCCATGCTCTGTGGCGCCGATCGGACGGCAGCTGAGGATCTAGTGCACGACGTGTACCTCGGCGTGCTGACGGCGGCCCGCCGAGGTGCCGTGCGTGAAGTGTCGGTCGGGTATCTCACCACGGCCACGCGGCACCGGTTCCTCGATCGGTTGCGTTCAGCGCAACGGGAAGAGCAGCGCCTGCGGCTCGTGTCGTCGGTCTCGGCGGCCGAGGAAGTGGGCACTATGCCAGCGCTACTGGCAGACCTGCCCGAACGCGAGCGGGCGATCCTCGTGCTGCGGTACGTGGACGATCTCACGGTGGCGCAGGCCGCAGAGGAACTGGGCATCAGTGCCCACGCCGCCGAATCGTTGGCGGCACGAGCGATACGACGACTACGACGTCAGGAGGCGCGAGATGCCTGAGGATTGGATGAACGACGCAGTGGGACCCGAGGCGCGCCCGCGGCCGGGTTTCGAAGACGCGTTGGCTGGTGAATTGCAGCGCAACTGGCGCACCAACCGACGACCGTGGCGGACCATGGCGTGGGCGGCGGCTGCGGTGCTGCTGGTAGCTGGCGTCGTGGTGGTGTCGACGCAGTCGGGCAACGACAAGCTGCAGCCGTCGGCACCGACGGCTGCCCCGTTGATCACTCCCGACTCGTCCACGACATCGACCACGGTCCCCGCGACAGAGGCTCCCACCTCGCCGCCGCCGACCACCGTGTTCGACCCGTCGGCGGAGTACCCGAACATCGTGGTGGATGAGAGCACACCGGTGTTCGACCGCACGTTGCTGTGGAGTACGACGGAGCCGGGTGGCTCGAGCGGTTGGTCAGCTTCAGTCACGCGGTCGGGACGCGTGTACGTGGCGAAATGGGACAACCCGGCGACGGCAGCGGTGTATGAAGTTGTAGGCACCGATCTGGTCGAGACGGGTCTGACGGTGTCGGGCCGTCTTCTTTCCGGACCGGACGAACGCCTCTACGTCGGGGACGCGCAGGTGCTCACGGCGTACGAACGCGGCGCGGGCTCCGAATGGACTCCCACTGTCATCCCGTGCGAGGGCGAAGGCATGCCACACGTCACCCCGACGGCGGTGACGTGTGGATCGAACTCCATCCCGGTGACTCCACCGGCCGACATCGCCACGGTCTCCATGGCAGTGACGCCTTCGGGTAGCGACTCGCTGATCGTGTCGATTGACGCGGCTGTCACCGGAGCGCCGCTGGCACGCTGGAACCCGCAGTTTGAGCTTCACAATGCGTCGTTTGGGGATTGCATGGACGATGCGTGTCTCACGTCCTACCCCTTCGGACGGACCGGTCTGGTGTGGCACCCGGACATCGTGTCGAGCGACCTCCACTCGCTGTTGGTGGCACTGCGCCCGCACACTGACCCCTTGGTCGGTTGGGCCGACTGCGGTAACGCTCGCTGCTACATCTTCGGTGTCGCCGGGGCCTTCGCATACGGCATGGCGACCACACCCGACGGGTCCACCAGCATCTACGAGTTCCACATCACTGACGCCGCACCCTGACGGCCATCCGAGTGGGGACTCGCACCCCGGATGTGAGTCCCGACTCGCATGGAGGCCACCGACTCGCATGGAGCCGTAGGACTCGGATGGGGGCCACCGACTCGGATGATGGGGGTTAGCGGAGGAACGACTCGGTCCAGGTGCGGTGGGCGAAGGGCTCGCCGTTCAGGGTGGCGACCAGCTCCATCTGCAGGTGGAATGCCTCGGTGTCGCTGTGCATCTGCAGGGTGGCCTCCACGTAGCACGTGCCCTCGGGGAACTGCATCGTGTAGTTGCTGTTGCCCTTCACCCAGCACTTCGACAGGTCGGTGGTACTGATGCCCAGATGGCCCTCGTAGTGGTCGGTCACCACCGTGCCGTGGGTGCCTTCGTAGGTCTCGCCGTACAGGGAGTGCACCCGGGTCTCTCGTGCGAGTACGTCGTGCTCCTGGCGCCACTCGAGGCCCTCGTGACTCACGCTGGAGCGACCCGGCGTAGGCACGAGGTCGTCGGTGAGCGCGGGAAGCGTGTCGATGGCGGGCAGCGACAACGCAACCGAGTCGCGTCGCACCGACAGTGCGAACGGATGAGCGGGCGGCCAGCAATTCGGCCAGTCGGTGCCGGCGATGGCGAGGCGCAGCGTGTGGCCGGGCAACAGCGTCCAGGTGGTGGCCTCGAACTGGAGGCGCACGTCCATCCACTCGCCGGGCGTGAGCGACGATGGCTGGCCGTCGACGGTGCCCCACGAATCGCTCGGCCACACGCCACGCTGGGCGAGGTCGAGGAAGCTGCGGGTGATGAGGTAGCTGGTGCCGTCGGGCGCAACGTCGCAGAGTTTCACCGACACGTGGCCGACGCTGGCCGACGACGCCACCTGCATGCGCACTTCGCCGTTGCCGAGCACCGTGCATTCACTGGTGATGGGGAAGTCGTGCACGATGCTCATGGCGTTGTCGTGGCGCTGGTCGAGCGGTTGCCCCCACGGAAGTCCGCCGGCGCAGGAGTTCCATGCAGCGATGCCGACGTCGCCGCGCGCTGGCAGCACATCGATGCGATCGCCTTCGCCGCGGAATTCGAGCGCCGTCATGCCCGCGGGCGGCCACTCATCGACCTGCACCCAGGTGCCATTCATCCGCAACAGATCCGGTTCGGGCGGGGATGGCTCGCGCACGAACACATGCCCGAGATGCTGGTGCGTGGGTGCCCCGCCCCGCAGATGCTGGTCGAAGAACCGCATGATCTCGAGGTCGTCGTCCACGGTGGGGCCGGGAAGGGCATTGGCAGGCGCCTTGTGCACCCAGGGGCCCGCCAGCAGGCGAGTGCCCGGCACGTGCTGCAGGGTGCGGAAGGTGTTGTTGCGATAGCCGTCGGCCCAGCCCGCAATCAGGAACACCGGGCAGGTGAGTCGGTCGTAGCCCGCCCCGTCGGGTCCGGTGCGCACCGAGCCGCGACGCCACGAGGCATCGGGCAGTGGGTGTCGCAACCACTCGAGCAGCCAGGGCTCGTTCTCGTCGATACGTCGCCGCCACTCCTGCACCCAGTCGATGTCGCCGGCGGAGTTCCACACCGAAGGTGTGGGCGGTAGTGCGTTCATCGCCACCATGTAGAGCGGGTAGTCGATGAGGTCGAGGGCCCGCAGCGTGCCGCCCATGTAGTGCACGTCGTCGGTGTAGCGGTCGTCGGTGGCGTACATAGCGCATACCGCTGCGAGCTCCGGCAGGTCGGGTTCCATCGCCATGTGCAGCGAGTTGAAGCCGCTGTAACTGGTGCCGAGCATGCCCACCTTGCCGCTGCTCCATGTCTGGGCGGCGATCCAGTTGATGACATCTCGCAGGTCGCTGCGTTCGATGTCGGGGTACTCATCACCCAGCACGCCCGCCGAGTTGCCGGTGCCGCGCAGGTCCATCCGCACGACGGCGAAGTTGCCCTCACTGACGTAGCGCACGTAGCCCTCGGCGTACGACGAGGTGACGTCGCTCATTCGATAGGGCAGCGCTTCCAGCAGCGTGGCGAACGGGCCGTCGCCGTCGGGCAGGTACAGCGTGATGGCAATTCGAGTGCCGTCGGCAGCCGAGATGAACAACAGCGCGTCTGAAACCTGCATGACCGTTCAGAGTAGCGTTGCCGCCATGGCAGACGTTGCGGTTGTTGGTTTGGGTGGACTCGGCTCGGCGACGGCCTATTGGCTGGCTCGTCGAGGTGTGAATGTGGTGGGGTTCGAGCAGTTCGAACTGGGCCACGTACGGGGTGCGTCACACGACCATTCGCGCATCATTCGCCGTAGCTATCACACACCGGAGTACGTGCGCCTCACTTCTCAGGCGTACGACGCATGGAACTCCGTCGAGGCCGACAGCGGCCGACAGATCATCACCAACACGGGCGGCATCGACCTCTTCCCGCCGAATGCAGCGATTGATCACGCGACCTACACCTCGTCACTTGCCGCCGAGGGCGTGCCGTTCGACTGGATCGATGGCAACGAGGTGTGCCGCCGCTGGCCGGTGTTCGCCGATGGCACGCTGGCGAACGCCGACCTGATGGCCATTCACTCCACCGAGACCGGCGTCGTGCCGGCGGGCCCGGCCACCAAGGTGTTGCAGGAGATGGCTGTCGCCCACGGCGCAGTGCTGCAGGATCGCTCGCCCGTGCGCGAGATCCGTCCGGTGGACGGCGAGGTCGACATCGTCACCGACGCAGGGGTCACCCGCGTGGGCCACGTGGTGGTAACCGCCGATGCGTGGACCAACAAGCTGCTCGGCTCGTTGGGAATCGATATCCCCATGGTGGTCACCCGCGAGCAGGTGAGCTACTTCCCGCATGCCGATCTCGATCGTTTCGCAGTGGGGAAGCTGCCCATCTGGATCTGGATGGACGACCCGGCATTCTACGGTTTCCCCCTGTACGGCGACATGGGCGGCCTGAAGGGTTCGGAGGACTGCGGCGGAGCCGAGGTGGACCCCGACACCCGCACGTTCGATCCCGACGTCACCATGGAGCAGCGCCTCCATGTCTTCATGGAGCAGCTGCTCGGCCAGGGTTTCGGGGCTCCTCGCACGACCACCTGCCTCTACACGCTCACATCGGACCGCGACTTCCTGCTCGACACGCTGCCCGATCACCCGCAGATCTCGGTGGCGCTCGGCGCAGCGCACGGCTTCAAGTTCGCATCGTGGTTCGGTCGCACGCTCGCCGGCCTTGCCTGTGGCGAAGCTGCCGGTCCTGAGCTGGCCCCGTTCGCGTTCACCCGTCCGGGTCTGCACGCACCCATCGACCGCGCCAGCTGGATGGTCTGACTTCGAGCGTTTCGACGTTCTACGGGTGCACCGGAACTGTCGAAGTGGGAAGCGCCGAAACGCCCACACGCGGTCAGTAGCGTTCGTCCTCGATGCGCCGCCTGTTGTTCGTCCTTCCCCTGCTCGTTGCAGCGCCTGCGCTGGCGGGCTGTCGTTCGCCTCGCGACGACGCCCGGCGTCAATTCACCGAGCAGCTCGAGACCGAGGGTGGCCTGTCGCACTCGGTGGCCGTGTGCATCGTCGACAAGTTCTTCGAGGAACGAACCACCGAGGAATTGAAGGCATTCTTCGAGCGCAAGGACCTCACCGCCGACGAGTCGGCCGAGTTCAAGCAGCTCGGCGAGCAGTGCGCGGTACTGGACACCACGCCTGTGAGCGCAGCGGGCGCCTAGTCGGCAGCGGGCGGCTCGGCGGCCGGGTCGGCGGCGGCCGGGGTCTCTGAAGGTGCCTCGGTCACTGGCTTCGGCTCGGCCTCCACCGGTGCCGCAGCGGCCTTCTTCTTCGGCGGCGGCACACCGACGGTGGGTGCCTTGTCGGCCCATTCCGGCCAACGCCGACGGCTGACGATGCTGAGCGTGCGCAGCAGCTTCATCGCCACTTCGTCTTCTTGGGCCGGGCGGCTGATGATGACGCCGTCGGCGATCATCCGGTTGATGACCTCTTCGCCCAGCTCCGTGCGCACGATGGTGAGCGTCCAGTCGTTGTCCTTGCCGATACCACCCGTGGCGATGTCGGAGTGCTCGGCGGCGAAGTCGGGGCAGCTCTTGCAGCCTTCCCGCGTCCACTTGTGGCACTCCTTCAGATCGATTTCGTGGAACGAACCGTCGTTCATCCAGATCTGGAAGGCGCCCTTGATGTTCATCTTCACCATGTCCTGCTTCTTCAGGCCGTACTTGGCCTCGAAGAGTTCAGGGAAGATGGCGTCGTCGAAGGTCTTGCTGCAGAGCAGGCCGATGTTGAAGATGAACGGCTTGCTCACCTTGCCGGCCTTGCGATCCCACATGATGGGGGGTGACGAGGTCTGGCAGCCCATGCCCACGAGGGCGAGGCGGTCGAGGCCCTGCTCCTTCGCCTCACGCAGGGCCAACGGGTTCGCGCAATAGGTGTAGCGGCTGCCAGCGGTGGCAAGGACCTCTTCCTTGTTGCGGGCGAGTACCGGCTTGGCCTTCCAGGCGTCGTCGTCTTCCACGCCGCTCACCATCGCCGCGTCGATGTAGTCGTTGTCCATCAGCCAGCTGAGCATGGCGGTGACGAAGCCGCCGTCCTGGCCCTTCTGATGCTGGGTGTCGTCGGCAGCGCGGGTGAGCAACAGTTGCCGCCAGATGCCGCCCATCTCGTCGGGCTCGCGCACTCGGCCGAACAGATGCATGTCGGCTGCGGGCTCCCACGCACGGAACCGCGGGCAGGCGCGGGTGCAGGTGGTGCAGCCGCCGCTTTCCCCGAAGCCGTGGGCGCAGTTGGTGAGACCCAGTTCCTCTTCGAGGTGGAACGGCTTGTACTTGCCTTCCTCGTGCTCGTAGCCGATCACGTCGTGCGGGCATGTGACCACGCACCCGGCGCAGCCGGTGCACAGGCCCGTGGTGATCACTTCGGCGTACAGCTCTTTCCACTGGGCAGTCCAGCGGCCGGCCTGAGCGGGGGTTTCGAGCACATCGGTCATAGTGCGCACCTTAGAACGCGAGACGCATGAAGCGATCACTGATGCGGACGCGGAAGGCAATTCACGAGACCGACCGCTAGCGGAAACATTCAGGAAACATTGGTCGCCCAATCTCCGGCCGCCCCTACAACTGATTTGCGCCGGAGGTTCTCGATGGAGAGCGGCAACGTCGCGTGGATTCTCGTGTCGGCAGCACTCGTGCTGTTCATGACACCTGGCCTCGCCTTTTTCTATGGTGGCATGGACCGTTCGCGGAACGTGCTGAACATGCTGATGATGAACTTCTACTGCGTGCTGGTGGTGCCCATCGTGTGGGTGGTCATTGGTTACTCGCTCGCTCAGGTGCCATTCGACAATGGCTTCATCGGCGGCTTCGATGCCGTGATGTTGAAGGGAATCGGCCTCGACGACAACGGTGGCAGCCTGGCCACCATCGCCTATCTCGGCATGTTCGCCGCCATCACCCCGGCTCTCATCAGCGGGGCCGTCGCTGACCGCATGAAGTTCTCGGCGTGGGCCATCTTCGTGCCGGTGTGGTCGCTGATCGTCTATGTGCCGGTGTTCAAGTGGGTGTTCGGCGGCTGGCTCGGCCAGCGCGGCTCGCTCGACTTCGCCGGTGGTACCGCCATCCATGTCAACGCCGGCATCGCAGCGCTGGCGGCGGTGCTTGTGCTGGGCAAGCGCCGGGGCTGGCCGCAGGAAGGTCACCCGCCGCACAGCATGCCGTTGGTGATGATCGGCACGGGCATTCTGTGGTTCGGTTGGTTCGGCTTCAACGCTGGTTCTGCTCTCGCCGCCAACGGCCAGGCCGTGCAGGCATTCATGAACACATTCCTCGCCGCAGCCGCTGGCGGGTTGGCTTGGGTGCTGGTGGAGTGGAAGCGCGACGGCCATCCGACGAACCTCGGTGCCGCCTCGGGCATCGTTGCCGGACTGGTTGCCATCACCCCGGCTGCGGGTTACGTGTCGGGTGCCAGTCCGATCTGGATCGGACTACTGGCCGGTGTGATCTGCAGTTACACGGTGCGCGCCAAGGTGCGCTTCGGTTTCGACGACTCGCTCGATGTGGTGGGTGTGCACTTCGCAGGTGGTCTGGTCGGCTCACTGCTCATCGGATTCTTCGCCAATCCGGCGTTCTTCGGCGGCGAGTTCCGCGAGGGCCTGTTCTATGGCGGCAGCCTTCGTCTCCTCGGCGAGCAGGCGCTGGCTAATGGCGTGGCCATCGTGTGGTCGTTCGGTCTGACGTACGCGATCATGGTGGTGTTGAAGCGCACCATGGGTGTCCGCGTCGACCCGGAGGTTGAGGCCAACGGTCTCGATCTGGAACTCCACGGCGAAACCGCGTATCACGGCGGCGGCCTCCACTGATGTTCACCTTCCCCCAGGAGATCACGACATGAAACTGATCACAGCAGTTGTCAAACCGTTCAAGCTCGATGAGGTGAAGGCAGCCCTTCGCTCCGCTGGCGTGGTGGGAATGACCGTCACCGAGGTGCGTGGGTTCGGCCGCCAGGGTGGCCACACCGAGACCTATCGCGGCGCCGAGTACCAGATCGACTTCGTGCCCAAGTGCAAGCTCGAACTGGTGGTGGAGGACGCCGACGCAGATCGTTTGGTCGATGTTCTCGTGGAAGGTGCTCGAACCGGAAAGATCGGCGACGGCAAGGTGTGGGTCGCCAACATCGAAACACTGGTGCGCATCCGCACGGGTGAGTCCGGTCCGGACGCGGTCTGAGCCGCGTGAGGTCGGTCGACGCCGCAACCATCAAGCGCGTCCGCGCGCAACTGGTCGGCGACCCCGACCTGGCCGGGCGCAGCCTGGCCCGGCGACTGTCGCAGCAGGCCGACTCGTGGTTCGAAAGCCTCGGAGCCGACCTGCCTGATGGCTGGACGCTCATGGCCACGGGTGGTTACGCCCGCGGCGTGTTGGCGCCTGGCAGCGACATCGATGTGGTGTTGCTGCACCCACCGAAGGTGCCCGACGCCCGCATCCGTGAGGTGGCCGAGCACCTCTGGTACCCGTTGTGGGATGCAGGTCTGAAAGTCAGTCCCGCTGCACACACGCAGAAGACATTGCTGGCGCTGGCGGCCGACGAGTTGGACACCGCCACCTCGATCCTGTCGGTGCGTTGCCTCTCGGGATCTGCAACCGCGGTTGCCGAACTGAATGCAGCGGCGTTGGAGCAGTGGCGCAAGAAGCCGTTCGTGTGGCTGCAGCGCTTACTCGACACCAGCCAACAGCGGTGGACCAAGCACGGCGCGGTGGCCTCGCTGCTGGAGCCGGACCTGAAGGATGGTCGCGGCGGTCTTCGCGATCACGACATGATCCGTTGGGCGCTGCGGGTAGATCGTGCCGACGTGGCAGCGGCGCTCGAGCATCCGGTCGATGATCTCGTCGGGCCTGCGGAGTTGCTGTTGGCAGCCCGATGCGAATTGCATCGAGTGACGGGCCGGGCCGTGAACACCCTGCTGCTCCAGGACCAGGATCGCGTGGCTGAAGCAATGGGTTTCGCCGACGCCGACGCATTGATGCGGAACCTCGCGGGGGCGGCTCATGCCATCGAATGGGCGACGGATCGTTTCTGGAACCGCGTGGCTTCGCTCATTCGCAGCGGAGGACGTTCCTCCAAAGCCGCCAAGACTGTGCCGTTGGCGGCGGGTGTGGTGTCGATCGAGGATGAGGCACACATCACCGCCGACGCCGACGTGGACGAGCAGTCCTTCGTGTTCCGGTTCGCTGCGGCTGCAGCGCATGCAGGCCTCCCGATGTCGGGTCGTTCGCTCCAGATGATGGCCAGTCGGGGCACGCCTCCCGGGGAGGCATGGACGGAGCGCACCCGTCGATCGTTCGTGAGCCTGTTGGGTTCGGGCGAGTGGCTGGTTCCCACGGTGGAAGCGCTCGAGCGCTATGGCCTGTTCAGCCGTTTCCTGCCGGAGTGGCGCGCCGTGCGCAGCCTTCCGCAGCGCAATGCGTTCCACACCTACACCGTGGACCACCATCTGTTGCGGACCATCGCGAATGCCAACGAACACGTACGCGACGTGGCGCGGCCCGACCTGTTGCTCGTCGGTGCGCTGATGCACGACCTTGGTAAGGGTTACCCGGGCGACCACACCGATGCCGGTGTGGAGTTGGTGGACACCGTGATGACCCGCATGGGATTCGACGAGGTGGACAGTGCGGTAATCGCCGACATGGTGCGGTTCCATCTGCTGTTGCCCGAGACGGCCACTCGTCGCGATCTCTCCGACCCCCGGACCGCTTCGAACGTGGCCGAGGCTGTTGGCAGTGTCACCACGTTGGAGTTGCTGCAGGCGCTCACGGAGGCCGACAGCCGCGCCACCGGCCCGGCGGCCTGGAGCAGTTGGAAGCGCTCGTTGATCGATCAACTGGTAAAGGCCACCTCGGAGGTCATCCGCCACGGGCCTGCTGCGGCGGTACCGCCCGCGGTATCGGTGGATCTCGCTCGTCTGGCGCAACTGGTGGTCGACGACGGACAACTGCATGTGGAGCACGTTCGGTCGGGTGATGTGGACCTGCTGCGCATCGCCAGCCTCGACCGTGCGGGTCTCTTCGCGCTCATCGCTGGCGTGCTGGCCCTGCATGGCCTCGACGTGGTGGGCGCTGCTGCTGTTACGGGTGCCGATGAGGTGGCAGTCGACGAGTTCCGCATCGCAACGGCGTTCGGGGTGGAGCCGCAATGGAAGAAGGTCGAGCACGACCTGCGCGCTGCGCTGTCGGGCGACCTCGACATCGAGGCGCGCTTGGAGCAGCGTCTGCTGCAGCAGTCGCGCCGTCGGCGGGCCATGTCGGCGGCACCGCCGCGACTGGAAGTGCTCGTCAGTAACGACGCCAGTGATTCCACCACCGTGGTCGAAGTGCGCGCTCCCGACGAGCCGATCGTCCTGTACCGCGTGGCCCGTGCGCTCAGCAGGTCGGGGCTCGACATCCGCTCGGCCGTGGTTGCCACTCTCGGACATGAGGTGGTCGATGTGTTCTACGTGCTGCGGCCGGGCCCGGACGCGAAATCGCCCTCCGGCAAGGTGCCGGAGGGCGAATTCGATGAGATCAGGTCAGCGGTGAGGCTGGCCCTGGGCTGAGTCGGGAAGGGCCCGACACGATCGATCAGATCGCGTCGGCGCCTTCCTCACCGGTGCGGATGCGCACGAGACGCTCGACGGTGCTGATCCAGATCTTGCCGTCACCGATCTTGCCGGTGCCGGCCGAACTGGTGATGGCCTCGATGACGGTGTCGACGACGGCATCGTCGACCACCATCTCCAGACGCACCTTCGGCACGAAGTCGATGTTGTACTCGGCGCCGCGGTACACCTCGGTGTGACCGCCTTGGCGACCGAAGCCGCGCACCTCGGTGACCGTGATACCCGTGACGCCAGCAGCCTTCACGGCTGCCTTCACGTCATCGAGCTTGAACGGCTTGACGATTGCTGTGATGAGTTTCATGAGTGTGTTCCTCGTTCCGTTCAGTCCGTATAACCCAGGACACCCATTTCGGGGATGTCGAGGCCGGCGATCTCGTCGGCCTCGGTCACCCGAATGCCGCCCTTGGTGAGCTTGTTCTGGATCTTGAAGAAGGCAAACGCGATCGGGAAGATGACGCCCCAGATCACGAGCGCACCGAGTGCCTGTGCGCCGAGCTGGCCCCAGTCGCCCTCGATGATGCCCTTGATACCGGTGGTGCCTGAGAGGTTCCAATCGGCACCGTAGGTGCCGTTGGCGAAGATGCCAACGGCCAGCACGCCGAAGGTGCCGCAGATGCCGTGCACCGCAACTGCACCCACCGGGTCGTCCATCTTCTTCTTGTCGAGGAAGAACACGGCCTCGATGGCGAGGATGGCGGCGATGAGGCCGATGACCGCAGCGGCCCACGGCGCCACGAAGGCGCAGGGTGCCGTGATGGCCACCAGGCCGGCGAGCATGCCGTTCACCATCATGCCGGGGTCCGGCTTTCCGGTGCGCCAGGTGATGTAGTACATCGCCACGACGGCGCCGACGGCACCGGCGATCGCGGTGTTCGCCGCAACGGTGGCGAACTGCACGTCGGTCGATGCGAACGTCGATGCTGCGTTGAAGCCGAACCAGCCGAACAACAGGATGAAGCAGCCGAGCATGGCCATCGGGATGTTGTGGCCGGGGATTGCTCGGGGCTTGCCGTCGGGGCCGTACTTGCCGATGCGCGGGCCGAGCACGATGGCACCGGCGAGTGCGGCGACGCCGCCCACCGCGTGCACCACGCCCGAGCCGGCGAAGTCGACGTAACCAGCGCCGAGGCTCAGGGTCTCCCAGGTCTTGGCCAGCCAGCCGCCGCCCCAGGTCCATGCAGCAAACAGCGGGTAGTAGACGGCGCCGCAGAAGAGGCCCCAGATCACGAAGCTCTTCCACTTCCAACGCTCGGCCATTGAGCCGGTGGGGATGGTGGCGACGGTGTCCATGAAGGCCACCATGTAGAGGAAGAAGCCGAGCAGCGCCGGAGTAGCGGCGTTGCCGAGGTGCTCGTAACCCCAGTAGAGCAGGCCGGTGTACTCCCCGCCGATGGCGGGCAGGCCGTCGCCGTTCATGGGAGTGGAGAGGCCGAATGCTCCGAAGCTGAAGCCACCGAACGCCAGCGGGAAGCCGACGAACATGAAGCCCACGAAACCCAGACCGAAGATGGCGAAGTTCGTGCTCATCACCTCCGCAGCGTTCTTCTTCTGGGTGAAGCCGGTCTCGACGAGTGCGAAGCCGGCCTGCATGAAGATCACCAGCGCGGCGCCGAGAACCACCCACAGCAGGCTGGTCTGTTGGCCGAGCACGGTGACCGCGTCCTCGCCCTCGGCGAAGGCGGAACCTCCGATGAATGCGGTGGCAAGGCCAGCACCGAGTGCGGCTCCACCGAGATATTTGAGCGCTCGTGTGCGCACGTTGTCTCCTCTTGGTAAGTAGGGGCGAGTACCAGTGCTCGCCACGGCGCTGGAGCGAACGACAGCACCATACGGAAGGCGTATTTCGCGTTCGTACCCGCTTTGTTTCGGCAGTGTGGCGCTCGCGTGTGATGCGTCTTGCGGCCGTGAAGCCAGACGCGGTAGTGCTCCCGGAGCGGTGTGTTGACACCGATCCGGGAGCTGCCCCTACCGGAAACCGAGGTCTCCGTGCGCTGAACGGCAAGCCGTTCCGCTCGTCGGTGCCGGTCTCGCTCCGGCGCCTCGAAGTGTGTGCGATGGAATGGTACGAAGCGAGCGTTTCTCGTTCGTCGCCCGCATGTTGCCGGTCTGTGTCGTTCGTGTTCGACGATCAGGGGCGGCGCAGCGAGCGGCGAGGGCGGCCACCCTTTGCCAGCGCCGTCCGTACGCGCTCCATCGCCGCATCGTCCAACTTGCGACCGACCCGATCGGTTACTGCGAAACGGTCGGCGATCATGCCATCGACGGTGACGATGCGAGCGCTGTGCACGACCACTTCGGCCGCTGCGAACGCCGCGGTGACGGCCTGCAGCGCCCCGGGCGCATCTGGACCGCCCACCTTCACTGCGGTGTGCCACGGCAGCGAATCGTTGTCGAGCTCCAAGGTGAGGCTCGGCATGGCGGTGAGCGCCCGGCGACCGATGAGCGATGCTTCGAACGCGAGAGCGAGTTCCTTCGCTGGCGGGCGTTGTGATGCGCGCACCACAAAGCTGTCCAGCACAGCGCCATCGGGCCAGGTGGCAATCGATGCATCCGTGATGTTCAGTCCGAACTCGTTGAACACGGTGGTGAGGTGAGCCAGGAGCGCCTCTGCGTCGCGGCACGCCACGTCGATGGTCCACTCGTCGCCGCCGGGGCCGGCCGCAACGGCGACGCGAACACTGCCCTTGCGCGGCAAGGGTTCGATCAGGCGAGCGTGGCGGGCGAGTTCTTCCGGCTCGTGTGAGAGCAGGTAGCTGTTTCCTGCGAAGCGCAGCCGTTCGATCGGCGCCGGGTCGTAAAGGAGGTGTTCGGCCGCAGTTCGCCGGGCTGCAGCGAGGTTGTTCGCTTCGTTGCCGGTGAACTCGGGGTGGTCGAGCGCCGCAGTCACTAAGCGCAACCGCTCGTCGAGCGCTTCGCGCTGCCACCTCGGCAGCGGCCCGAGCGCCAGCGCCAGTTCGTACGCGTCGCGAGCGTGCGCGGGGCTGGCCAGGTGCGTGGCCAACTGCAGCAGTTCGCGCTCCTGGAACTCTTCGGGGCGGCCGGCTCCAGCGCGCAGAAGATGCGCGTCGGAGATGATCGAGGTGATTCGCATCACCTCGTCGTCGGGCACCAGGCGCTGTGTGAGTCGTAGCGCGCAACTCGCTTCGTCGTCGGCGTCGGAGCACACATCGGCCACCATGCCGGCGAGGATGAGATCGTCGCTGGGCAGCCCCAGTTCGGGTGCCAGGGCATCGAGTCGTTCCACCACTTGGAAACGAAGCGCTCCCATGGGATCGAGGTCACCGAGGTCGGCGCGACGGTGTTCCATCGCTTCTGCCACTTCGGGCAGAGCGCGTTCCAGCACGCCCGACACGTCGAGGAACCGCCACGAGCGTGGTTCGCCGGTGCGGAGTAGGCGAACCAGCGATGCGGTGTCGCTGGTGTCCCAGTCGAGGGCGACGGCGCGTGTGCGTCCGAACCAGTCCAGCAGGCCATCGGAGGGGCGGGCGGTGGCAGTGAGGCTGGCCGTGCGTAACGCCAGCGGCACCGTCAGAGCAGACGACGGGTTTCCGTTCAGGTTGATTTCACCCGCCGCTGCGCTGAGCCAACCCTCCTCGGGTTCGTCGGTACTGCCCGGTGTCGTGGTGGCCGCCGTCGTCGGCGCGCCCGTGCCAAGTCGCCACCGCAGCAGCGGAGGAGTGATGACGGTGGTGACCAGCACCACCAAGATGAGCCCCCCGTACTGGTCGGCATCGAGCACGCCACTGCTGAGGCCGATGGACGCGAAGATGAGGCCCACTTCGCCACGAGGGATCATGCCGAGTCCCACGAGGAGGCGATCCACTCGTGTGCCCACCGTGCCGGCCGCGGACACCAGCTTGCCGATCACCGACACCACGCACAATGCCGCTGCCAGACCGAGAACCGACGGTTTGAACATGGCACCGAGATCGGTGTTGATGCCGATCTGTGCGAAGAACACCGGAATGAGGATGTTTCCGACCGAACCCAGATCACGTGCGATGCGGTCGTGGTGGCTGCTGCGCCCTAGGCCCAGGCCGGCCATGAAGGCCCCGATGATGAAGGCGAGCTTCGCAGCGTCGGCGAGTTCGGCGAATGCAATGGTCACGCCCAAGGCGGCCACGGTGACGGTGGCGGGCGACATGGCCTTGCGATGAATTCCGTCGAGCAGTTTCGGTACCCCGAAGATGCCTGCCAGGCCGGTGACCGCCAGGAACAGAACTGCGAGCCCGAGCGTGGACAGCACGGTGCCCACTCCCACTGATCCGCCGGTGACCACTTTCACGACCACCGTGAGAATGATCAGACCGAGCACGTCGTCGGCCACGGCAGCGCCGAGCACGATGCGCGCTTCGGTGGTGGCGAGTGCTCGAAGATCGCCGAACACTCGGGCCGTGATGCCGACGCTCGTGGCGGTGAGCGCGGCGCCGAGGAAGATGGCGGTGTTGGTGGACTCGCCGAATGCCAGGCCCACCGCTGTGCCAGCAGCGAACGGCGCCACGACACCGATGACGGCAACGAGCAGCGACGATTTTCCCACCTTGCCGAGTTCGGCGAGGTCCATCTCCATGCCCACCTGCAGCAGCAAGAGCAGCACACCGATCTCTGCCAGCAGGCTCAGTGAGATCCCGCGTTCCCCGGTGACCTGGACCAGGCCCAGCACCGAGGGGCCGATCAGTACGCCGGCGAGGATCTCGCCGAGGACCGCAGGAACCCGAAGCCGTTCGGCCAATTCGGCCATGGCTTTGGCCGCGACGATGACAATGAGCAGGTCGAGGAGAAGGCGGGCCAGGTCCACCCCGGCGTCAATGGCGATCATCGGATTGATCAGTCTTCGAACTGCGCGAGCAGTTCCTCGGCGGTGACCACGGCGTGTTCGGCAATCATCCAGCCACGGCTGCGCACGGTGACGATCGAATCGGGGCCGAGCAGGCGACGCACGCCTACCAGCACACTGTCGCAGCGGCGCTCGCTCAGCTCTGCCAATCCGGCGGCACGCGCGAGCTCTCGCCTGCCCACCACGCGTCGTCGGTTGGCCACGAGCACGGCCAGCACAGCCCGCTCCTGTCGGCCCTGATGCGTGAGGGGTTGTGCATCACGACTCGGAGCAGGAGCGGGGCTGGCCATGAACCCGAACGTAGATCGGTGATGTTGCGCCACTGTTCGCCGAGTGTGAACGGCGTGTGAACCAGCCCACTGAGGGTCGACTCCGCGGCGTCAGGCGTCGTCGGGTCGGCGGCGCAGGTACACGAACCAGTACACCAGTCCCACCAGCACGGCGCCGCCGAGTGCATTGCCGATGGTGACCGGCAGCAGGTTGTGCACCAGGAACGTGTCCCACGCAACGTGCGGGTAGTCGGCGGTGGCGCCGTGGAACAGTGCAACCGGGAAGAAGTACATGTTCGCCACGCTGTGCTCGAAGCCGGCGGCCACGAATGCGGCGACGGGTGGCACGATGACAGCGATCTTGTCGATCAGTGTGTGCGCCGACATCGTCATCCATACCGCCAGACACACCAGCACGTTGGCCAGCACACCGCTTACGATGGCCTCGCCGAAATGCACGCTGCCCTTGGTCTCGGCGATGGTCAGTGCCCGATCTCCGATGGAGTTTGCTCCAGTGCCCATGCGGCCCGACATCGCCACGAGTGCCGCCACGCCGACCGCGCCGACGAAGTTCGACACATACACCACACCCCAGTTCCGCAGCAGCTGCCGTGCGGTCACCTTCCGACTGGCGTAGGCCATCACGATGAGCGTGTTGCCCGTGAACAGTTCGGCACCGCTCACCACCACCAGGATGAGGCCCAGCGAGAACACCACGCCGCCGAGCAGTTTCGCGATGCCTGGGGTGATGCCGGTGTCGGCGGTGACCACCGTGGCGAACATGGCGCCGAGGCCGATGAAGGCGCCGGCCAACACACCGAGCGGCACGAGGCGGCGGAGGGGGAGCGAGGCCTTGTTGACGCCGACCTGCTCGGCCTTCAGGGCCATCTCGGAGGGCAGCAGTGCGTCGAAGTGGAGTTCACTTGCCATGAGGCCAGTGTGTGCCGGGCCGCAGGTCGTGACCAGGGCCTTGTGGCTGTGACGGAATTCGTGTGTCGCTCGTCTGGCGCAGTATTGACCCACGGGTCAATACTGGAGGAATGCAACTGATGTATTCCGCCGCCGATGAAGCCTTCCGCACCGAGCTGCGCACCTGGTTGAACGAGAACCTGCCCGCCGGCTGGATGGATGCGGTCGACCGTGGCGAGACGCTGGAGATGAGCACCGACGACCGCAAGGCGTTCAACGAGGCCTGGCCCGAGAAGTTGTTCGGCGGCGGCTGGATCTGCGCCACATGGCCCAAGGAGTACGGCGGCAAGGGCCTCACCACCATGCAGGGTGTGGTGCTAGCCGAAGAGTTCGCCCGAGCGAAGGCGCCCATGCGCGGCGACTTCTTCGGCGACACCCTCGTGGGCCCCACGCTGCTGCAGTGGGGCACCGAGGAGCAGAAGAAGGATTTCCTGCCCAAGATCCTCAGCGGCCAGATGCGTTGGTGCCAGGGCTTCAGCGAGCCGAACTCGGGCTCCGACCTCGCATCGTTGAAGACGTCGGCGGTGCTCGACGGCGACGAGTGGGTCATCAACGGCCAGAAGGTGTGGACCACCCAGGGCCACCACGCCGACTACTGCTTCCTGCTCACCCGCACCGACCCCGACAGCCCGAAGCACAAGGGCATCAGCTACCTGCTGGTGCCGATGAAGCAGCCCGGCGTGGAAGTGCGCGGCATCGTGCAGCCCGACGGCACCGCCGAGTTCTGCGAGGTGTTCTTCACCGACGCCCGTTGCCCGAAGGACAACGTGGTGGGTGGCGTGAACAACGGCTGGAAGGTGGCCAACAGCACGCTGGCATTCGAGCGCGGCCAGAGCGCCACCACCGGCTTCCGTCGCTTCGAGGAGGAGTACCGACTGATGGTGGCGAAGGCCACCGAGAACGGCACCATCCACGACCCGTCCATCCGTCAGCGGCTGATGACGTACTACACGAAGATCCAGATCCTGCGCGTGAATGGCCTGCGCTCGCTGGCCAGCACGCTGGCCGGCACGAAGGACCCCAGCATCGCTGCACTCGGCGCCATGAACAAGATGTTCTGGAGCGAGATGCACAAGGCAGCGCTGGAGTTGGCACTCGACATCTGGGGGGCCGAGTCCATGCTGGTCGACAGTGGCACCTCGAACGGTTCGTGGCCGGGAACGTCGCGCGATAAGGGCCGCGACAACTACCCCGTCAGCACGATGATGAGTTCGTTCTTCTTCAGCCGCAGCGAGACCATCTGGGGTGGCACCAGCCAGATCCAGCGCAACATCGTGGGCGAGCGCGTGCTTGGCCTGCCCAAGGAGCCCCAGGCCTCGGCCTGACCCGCTCAATCGGCGTGTCAGCGCGTGGGCGCGCTGCCGGCGACGGTGGTGCGATGCAGTTCGCGGCGGTAGCCGCGGTAATCGTTCAGCGCGTTGTGCTGGGTGCTGCGGTTGTCCCAGATGGCCAATGTGTGTGCGGTCCAGCGGAAACGGCAGGTGAATGCGTCGCGCACGCTGTGCGTGTAGAGGTGCTGCAGTAGCGGGGCGCTGTCGGCGGCCGACCAACCGTCGAAGCGCACCGAGTAGGTGGGGTTCACGAACAGCGTCTCGTTGCCGGTTTCGGGGTGCACCGGCACGGCCGGATGGCTGTGTTCGGCCAGCGCATCGTCGGACGTGTTGATCTGCATGCTGCGGCCAGCAGCAGTGCGCGCCAGCACGCCATCGGCCGAGTATGCCCAGCCAGCCGAGTGCACGACACGTGCCGACCGCAACGTGTCCTGCAGGCCGGCACTGAGCGTCTGGAACGCGAGTTCCTGGTTGCTCCACATGGTGTCGCCGCCCTGCGGAGGAACCTCGAGCGACCACAGCAGAGTGAACGCCGGCGGCGCGGCCTGAAAGCTCCAGTCGCTGTGCCAAGCGCCGCCGAAGTTGAAGCCACCTTCGTGCGCCTCCTTCACCACCCGCACCACGCCGGGATGATCCGGCATGCTCTCGAGAAACGGCGTGTTGCCGTGCCCGCCGAGCTGCTCGGTGAGCCGCACGAGGTGGGCGGTGTCGTAGGGCTGGTCGCGGAGGAACACCACCTTGTGGGCCAGGACTGCATCGCGTAGCGCCTGCAATTCGCCGTCGGTCTGGACCCGGGTGAGGTCGAGCCCGCGTAGCTCGGCCCCGATGCTGCCCGTGATGCGGTCGATCTGCAGTGCGCTCATCCGAGCAGCGCCCCCGAGAAGCGGTCGTGCTCGCGTTCGTACATCGAGGCGTTCACTCGTTGGCGCTCCATCAGTTGGTCCAGTCCCTTGCCGCTCTGCGGAATGGGGTGCTCGGCGAAGAAGCTCTGCACATCGGCACCAATGTCGGCCTTGGTGAGCAGCTTCACCGGGTCGACCATTCGCACGATGGTGTTCGCCGGGAAGCGGTCGTTGGCCTCGGCCCAGCGTTGGCGCAGGGCATTCCACACGGCCTCGCCGTGCCAACGGTTGGCCAGGCAGCGGTTCAGCAGGAACGGGGCGTTCGATGTGCGCACGTCGTTGGAGAACGCGAACTCCACCGTGCGGGTCATCAGGTCGGCATCGTGGAACTCGGCCAGCGCGTAGAGGAAACGCAGTTGCTCCTGCGGCGTGGCGGCGTTGAGAAACGACTGACGGAACTGCTCGTAGTCGCGCTCGTCGCCGGTTGCAGCCACGGCCAGGGTGGCGGCGGCCACCATCTCGGGGTGGGCTGCGCCATCGGTGAGGATGGAGCGGCAGCGAGCCTGGGCGTCGGTGTCGTCGCCCAGCACGGCCAGCATGCCCACCAACAGACCGCGAAGCTTCGAGCGGAGCTCGCCTTCACCGGCCTCGGGTGCCCAGCCGAGTTCGGCTACCACCGGTGCCACCAGCGCGGCCACTCGCTGCTGGAAGGCGGCGTAGGCGTCGCCCTCCACCAGGCGGCCGGCGCCGCGCAGGCCGATACCCATCACCTGCCACACGGCGAGGTCGCGCTCGGCACCGAAACCCTCCACGAACGTGAGGAAATCGAACGCCGACAGGCGGCCGGCCACCACTTCGTTCCACGCATCATCCACGAGGTTGTAGCGGTCGATGATGGTGAGCGAATCCAGTTCGGCCCCCACCAGGCGGCTGCGCAGTGTGGCGTCGTACGCGACGCGCATGAAACCGTGGCCGCCGCTGTTCACCACCACGGCAGCGTTCGCCGAGGGCAACTCCACGCGGGCTTCGAAGCTGTCGAGTAGCACCTTGTGCTCGGTGCCGTCGATACGCACGTGCACCGGCACCACGAACACCGTGGGGTCGTCGGTGTCGCCGAACGCGAAACGGTGCTGGCTCAACACGAGGGTGCTTCCGTCGATGCGTGCACTCACGAGTGGGTAACCGGGCTGCCAGATCCAGCTGTCCATGAGCGTGCGTACCGGGGTGCCGGGGTTGGCCTCCTCGATGGCGTCCCACAGGTCGCTCGTCTCGGTGTTCCCGTACTCGTGCACCGACAGGTAGTGGCTGACGCCGCGGCGGAACTCTTCCTCGCCGAGGTACTGCTCCAGCATTCGCAGCAGCGAGCCACCCTTTTGGTACGTCAGCACGTCGAACATGCCGTCGCAGTCGGCGGGGGCTTCCACGGGGAACTCCACGCTGCGCGTGTTGGCCAGGCTGTCCACTTCGAACGCGGCGCTGCGCTCGAGGCTGAAGGTGGTCCAGCGCAGCCAGTCGGGCCGGTACGCCGCCATGCAGGCGATCTCCATGAACGTGGCGAACGCCTCGTTGAGCCAGATGCCGTTCCACCACTTCATGGTGACCAGATCGCCGAACCACATGTGCGCCAACTCGTGGGCCACGACGTCGGCCAACGTCTGCAGCTCCACCTGGGTGGCGGTGGACGTGTCGGCCAGCAGCAGGTTCTCGCGGTAGGTGATGCAGCCGAGGTTCTCCATCGCGCCGGCGGCGAAGTCGGGCAGGGCCAGCATGTCGCACTTATCGGTGGGGTACGGGATGCCGTAGTAGTCCTGATACCAACCGAGTGCGAAGGCGCCGATGTCGAGACCGAACGCGGTGAGGTGCGCCTTGCCGGGCACGTGGATGATGCGGAGGGGAATGCTGCCGCCATCGGGGCGGGGCACCAGCACTGGTTCGGTGGCCTCCAGCGGGCCCACCACCACGGCCACCAGGTAGGTACTCATCGGCATGGTCTCGGCGAACCGCACGGCGGTCTTGCCGTTGGGTTGCTCGGTGCGGTCGATCTCGGGCCCGTTGCTCACGGCCAGCAGGTGCGGTTCCACGATGAGCGTGATGTCGAAGATGGCCTTGAAGTCGGGTTCGTCGAAGCACGGGAACGCTCGCCGGCAGTCGGTGGCCTGCATCTGCGACGTGGCGATGACGTGTTCGACACCGTCAGCGTCGTGGTACGTGCTGCGGTACCAGCCGCGCAGCTTGTCGTTCAGCGTGCCGGTGAAGGTGATCTCGATGACCACGGCACCCATTGTCACCGCATGGTCCACGACCAGACGTTCCGTGGCCTCGTCGAGGTGGAACGCTGCGTCGACGCCATTCACGCGCACCGACACAACGCCGAGTTCGGCGGCGTTGAGCAGGATCTGTGCGGTGTCGGCGCTGGCTGCCGCGTCGATGATGACATGGCCGGTGAATGTGGCAGCGCCGAGATCGGGCTCGAGTGCCAGCGTGTAGCGGTGTGGCGCCACGGCGCGAGGAAGTCGGTACGGGTTGCCGTCGAGAGCTGAAGTCACGCACGCAGGCTATCCGTGGGCCACAGATCGGCTTTCGTCGTTACTCGGGCAGGTAGCGTTGATGAACGTGTCCAAGGCGCCCGAGTACGACGTGGTGGGAGTGGGGAACGCGCTCGTCGACGTCATCGCCCACGCCGACGACGGTTTCATCCACGAACACGATCTGGTGAAGGGGTCGATGACCCTGGTCGACACCGACCGGGCGCTGTACCTGTATCAAGTGCTGGGTACTGCTCTGGAGATGAGTGGTGGTTCGGCGGCAAACACCATGACCGGTGTGGCATCGCTCGGTGGCAAGGCTGCGTATCTGGGCAAGGTGAGCAACGACGACCTGGGCAACGTGTTCGGTCACGACCTGCGCGCCGTCGGCGTGCAGTTCCGCCCCGGAGCTCCCGAGGCCGACACGCCCACGGGTCGCTGCATCATCGTGGTTACCCCCGATGCGCAGCGCACCATGAACACGTACCTCGGCGTGTCGAGCTTGCTCCAGCCCACCGACATCCACGAGGCCACCGTGGCTGCTGGTTCGGTGCTCTACATGGAGGGTTATCTCTACGACCGACCCGCTGCGAAGGATGCGTTCCGTCACGCCGCCGCCATCGCGCACGCCAATGGGCGACAGGTGTCGCTCACGCTCAGCGACTCGTTCTGCGTTGATCGTCATCGCGACGACTTCCGGGCACTCGTCAGCGACGACGTCGACATCCTGTTCGGGAACGAAGACGAATTGCTCTCGCTGTACCAGGTGGAGTCGTTCGATGCGGCCGTCGCTGCAGTGCGCGCCGACTGTCATCTCGCTGTCATCACAATGGGCAAGGACGGCTGTGTGGTGGTCACCAAGGACGAGGTGCTTCGTGCTCCGGCCGAACCGGTGGCGCAGGTGCTCGATACCACCGGCGCCGGCGATCTGTTCGCTGCCGGGTACCTCTTCGGCCACACCCGTCAGCGCAGCCTGGGTGAGTGCGCGCAACTCGGGGCCATCGCTGCCGCCGAGGTCATCTCGCACGTCGGCCCTCGTCCACTCGTGGAACTGAAGACGCTGCTTCCCTAGAACAGGTTCGCCATGACCGACATCGCCGAGTTCCGATCCACTGCGCAGCGCTGGCTGGCTGCAGAACCCGACGCCGACATGCGTGCCGAACTCGAGGCGCTGCTGTCCGGCTCTGAGGCCGACCTCATCGAGCGGTTCACCGGTCGGCTGCAGTTCGGCACAGCTGGCTTGCGCGCCGCGGTGGGCGCAGGGCCGCAGCGGATGAACCGTCTGGTCGTGCAGCAGGCTGCCGCAGGTCTGGTGGACCATCTCCTCGCTGCTGTGCCCGGTGCCGCGGAAGCGGGCGTCATCGTCGGCTACGACGCCCGCCGCAAGAGCGATGTGTTCGCGCTCGACACGGCCCGCGTCTGCGCAGCGAAGGGCGTGCGCGCCATGCTCTTTCCGCACGTGGTACCCACGCCCGTGTTGGCCTGGAACATCACCGAGATGGGTGCAGCGGCCGGGGTGATGGTGACGGCCTCGCACAACCCGCCCGCCGATAATGGCTACAAGGTGTATCTCGGCACCGGTTCACAGATCGTTCCCCCGGCCGACACCGACATTGCTGCCTGCATCGACCGCGTCGATCCGTGCGCGGTGGAGTTGGCACCGGAGGATCACCCGCTCATCGAGATGCTCGGTCGCGAGCAGATCGACGCGTACCTGGCATTCGTGCCCACGGTTCGGCTGTGCCCGAACATTCCCGGCGTGCCGGTGGCCTACACAGCCATGCACGGCGTCGGCGGAGCCACCCTGATGGAGGCGTTCGACGTCGCTGGTCTTCCCGCACCTGCCGTGGTGGCCGAGCAGCAGGAGCCCAACGGAGCGTTCCCCACGGTGAGCTTCCCGAACCCCGAAGAGCCGGGCGCGATGGATCTGCTGATGGCCAAGGCTGCGTCGGTGCACGCGGTGGTGGCCATCGCCAACGACCCCGACGCCGACCGACTGGGCGCGGCCATCCCCACGCCCGAGGGTGGCTGGCGTCGCCTCGGTGGCGACGAGATCGGCTGGCTGCTCGCCGACCACATCCTGCGCCACACATCGGGCGACGACCGACTGGTGGTCACCACGCTGGTCTCGTCGTCGTTGCTCGGCCGCATGGCTGTGGCACACGACATCGAGTGCCTCGAGACGTTCACCGGCTTCAAGTGGATCGGGCACACCGTGCTGCAGAACCCGGGCAAGCGGTTCGTGTTCGGTTACGAGCAGGCGCTGGGTTATCTGGTCACCACGCAGCCGCTCGACAAGGACGGCATCACGGCCGCCGTGATGATGGCCGAGATCGCCGCGGTCGCAGTGGCCGAAGGCGTGACCATGCAGGACCGACTCGATGCCATCGTCGCCACCTATGGCCGACACATCATGGCCGAAAAGAGCGTGCGCATGGCTCCCGCCGACGGTGCCGCGGCAGTAGCGCGCCTGCGTGCTCAACCGCCCACTGAGGTGGGCGGCCACGCGGTCACGTCGGTGCAGTGGTTCGACGAAGCCGGGTTGTTGCGTCTGCAACTCGGACCCGCGGTCCGAGTGCAGGTGCGCCCTAGCGGCACCGAGCCGAAGGTGAAGCTGTACGGCGAAGGCATCGGCACCGACCCCGCCGCGTTGCTCGAGGCACTCGCCGCGCTGCTGGGGTGAGGGTCAGGCGGGGGAGCCGAACTGACGGTCGCCGGCGTCGCCGAGGCCGGGCACGATAAAGGCCTGCTCGTTGAGGCGCTCGTCGAGCGATGCGGTGTACACCGCCAGATCCAGGCCGTGCTCGCGCAGCAACTCGATGCCCTCCGGCGCGGCCAGTACGCACACCACGATGATGGTGCCGGTAACGCCGCGCTCGATGAGCAGGTCGCACGTGTGGGCCAGCGAGCCGCCGGTGGCGAGCATCGGGTCGAGCACGATCACCTGGCGGCCCGCCAGGTTCTCCGGCAGCTTGTTCACGTAGGGCTTGGGCATGTGCGTGTTCTCGTCGCGGGCGACGCCGATGAAGCCCACGTCGGCGTTCGGCAATAGCTCCTGCGCGGCGTGGAGAAAGCCAAGGCCGGCGCGCAGCACCGGCACCACCACGGGCTGAGTGGTGAGTTGCCTGCCGAGGGTCTCCACCAGCGGCGTCTGCACCTTCACGGCGTGCGTAGCCAGCCCCTTGGTTGCTTCAGCGATGAGCAGGTTGCCGATGCGCTCGAGCTCCTGGCGGAACAGCGCATTCGGCGTGGCGACGTCGCGCACACGGGTGAGCGAATCGGCGATGAGCGGGTGGTCGACGACGTGGACTGCAACGGGCATGCCGCGAGTGTGCCAGAAACGCGCCGGGCCAGTTCAGAGGGGCCGGTTTCAGAGGATGAACGTCAGAGCGTGCTGGCCCTGGCCGCCGCGTACTGCGGTTTGATGATGCCATTGATGATGGCGAGCCGTTCCGGGAACGGAGCGAAGGCGCTCTTCATCGCGTTGATGCTCATCCATTCGAAGTCGTCGATGCCCCACCCAAACGAGTCGGCGAGTTGTTGCATCTCCTTCGACATGCTCGTGTCGCTCATCAGCCGGTTGTCGGTGTTCAGCGTGACCCGGAAGCGCAGTCGACGCAGCATGCCGATGGGGTGCTCGGCGATGGAGGCGCAGACCCCGGTGTTCACGTTGCTCGTGGGGCACAACTCCAGCGGGATGCGGCGATCACGCACGAACGCGGCAAGTCGGCCGAGGTGCTCTGCCCCCGGCGCACCGGTGATGTCGTCGATGATGCGCACGCCATGGCCGAGGCGCTCCGCACCGCAGAACTGCACCGCTTCCCAGATGCTCGGCAGACCGAAGGCTTCGCCAGCATGGATGGTGGTGTGGAAGTTCTCGCGCTGAACGTATTGGAATGCGTCGAGGTGCCGTGTTGGCGGGTAGCCGGCCTCGGCGCCGGCGATGTCGAAGCCCACGCAACCTGCGTCGCGCCAGCGGACGGCGAGTTCGGCGATCTCCAGGCTGCGCGCTGCGGTGCGCATTGCCGAGCAGATGAGATAGATGGTGAGGCCTGTGCCCGCGCTGCCTCGGCGGAACCCGGTGAGGATGGCGTCGACCACCTCGTCGAGAGTGAGGCCCTGCTCGGTGCAGAGTTCCGGCGCCATGCGAACTTCGGCGTAGACGACGCCGTCGGCCGCCAGATCCGCGGCGCATTCGTATGCGACACGTTCGATGGCGTCGCGGTGCTGCATCACACCCACGGTGTGAGCGAAGGTCTCCAGATACAGCACCAGGTCGTTGCGCTTGGCCCCGCGGTTGAACCAGGTGGCCAGATCGGCGACGTCGGTGGTGGGCAGTCCGGCGTAGCCGAACTCGCTGGCCAACTCCACCACTGTCTGGGGTCGAAGTCCGCCGTCGAGATGGTCGTGAAGGAGCACTTTGGGGAGTGTTGCGATGTTCATGGGCAACGATCAGCGTAGGGGGTCGGCTCGTGCGCCCGTACCCTGGCAGCCATGGAGCACCCCGAACTCACCGTCTTGGGCAACACCGTTCGCCACGCCATCGAGCACGTCGAGGTGTTCCCCGCCCCAGCGAACGTCACCTTGGTGAAGTTCACCAACGATGAACTCAATTCGATGTGCCCGGTCACGCAACAGCCCGACCTCTCCACCGTGGTCATCGAGTACGTGCCCGACCAATGGTGCGTGGAGAGCAAGAGCTTGAAGCTGTACCTGTGGGGCTTTCGCGACCGGGCCGTGTTCGCCGAAGCACTCTCTGCTGAGATCGCCGGTGAAGTGATGCGCAGCGCCAAGCCCAAGTCGGTGAAGGTCACGCTCACGCAGCGGCCGCGCGGTGGCATCGAAGTGCAGGCTGTCGCCGAGCTCTCGAGCTGACGAATCAGCGGCTTCGAAGGGCCCCCGACTCCCGCAGTGCAGCCACCTCGTTGGTGGAGTAGCCAATCTCGGCAAGTACTTCGTCGCCGTCCTGACCGATGGTGGGGGCGTGGCGGTGCAGACCCGCCGGAGCCCGGTCGAACCGCACCGGCGTGGGGATCATGTGGAAGTCGCCCGCCAAGGGGTGAGTGACCACCGGGAGGCCCTCGACGATCTCGTCGAGCGTGATGATCGGTGAGCACGGAATGTCGTGCTCTTCGCAGAACGCCAGCCACTCATCCGTGGTTCGAGTGAGGATCACCGCGGCGGCAGCCTCGTAGAGCATGTCGATGTTGTCGGTGCGCGCCTTGCGGCTCGCGAGTCGCGGGTCGTCGATCAGGTCGAGGCGGCCACCGTGCCGGAAGAGGTCGGTGTAGTTCTCGCCGCTGTAGGGAAGGATGTGCACCCAACCGTCGGCGGTGCGCTGTGGGCGGCGATCGGGCGACATGGTGCGTCGATACCCCGCCGGCCCCACTGCCGGAACGGGGATGGCGCCGGCACCATGTTCGACGAGCATGAACGACTTCATCACATCGACCATCGGCACCTCGACGCGCTGGCCCTCGCCGGTGCGATCACGATGGTGCAGCGCTGCCAGCACTGCGTAGACGATGGTGAGGCCGCTCACCTTGTCGGCGACGATGGTGGGGACGATGCGCGGTTCGCCCGTGGTGAGTTCGTAGAGGTGCGCGACGCCCGATGCAGTCTGCACCACGTCGTCGTATGCCGGCCGATCGCCGTCGGGGCTGTCGGTAGGCCAACCCTGTGCCTGGCAGAACACGATGTTCGGCTTGCGCTGCCTCACGTGCTCGTAGCTGAGGCCCAACCTCGTCAGCGGGCCGGGGCGCAGGTTGGTCACCACGATGTCGGCGCGCTCGACAAGACGGAGGAACGCCTCGCGCCCGTCGGGGTGCTTGAGGTCGAGGCTGATGTCGCGCTTGTTGCGCATCAGGTTCAGGGCGGTGCCCGACAGTTGTGGGTGCGGGCCGGATCCCATGAAACGGTTCGTATCGCCGCTGATGTCTTCCACGGTCACCACCTCGGCGCCGAGGTCGCCGAGAATCTGCGTCGCGTAGGGGCCCATCACCACCGAGGTGAGGTCGAGAACTCGGACGTCCGACAGGGGACCGTGGGCCATGGACATGCCGCGCGAATGCTAGTGCTCGAGCCAGGTCGCGGACCCAGTTGCCGTCATCCTGTCGCCACCTTGAGGTCATCCTGCCGCCGCCCGAGCGTCGTGTTACAGTTCTGTCTGATCCAGTGTGTCGACCCCCGTGGGCACGAGAAACCGTGTCGTGTCCCGTCGATTCGCTGGCCTCAACACAACCAAGGGGGAGCGAATGCTCAACAAGAAGATCAAGCTGACCGCGGCCGTCATGGCCCTCGGTCTTATTGCCGCTGCTTGCGGCTCCGACGACACCTCGGGCGGCGCCGCCACCACTGCTGGAGGTGGCACCGAGACCACCGCAGCTGGCGGCGGTTCCGACTGCAAGGGCGGCGACATGACCGTCCTGTTCGACCTCAAGGGCCGTGGCGACAAGTCGTTCAACGACTCGGCCGCCGTTGGTCTCGACAAGGCGAAGGCCGAGTTCGGCTACACCGCCACCGAGAACGTGCGCGCTGGCAGCGACGAGGCTGAACTGTTCAAGAAGGCCGTGGATGCCAAGCAGGCCCTCATCGTGGGCGTCGGTTTCGCCTTCGGCGAGGCCATGACCGCTTCGGCCACCGAGAACCCCGATGTGCACTACGCCATCGTCGACTCGAACTCCGGCGCTGCCAACGTGTCGGGCCTGCTCTTCAAGGCCAACGAGGGTTCGTACCTCGTGGGTGCTGCTGCGGCACTCAAGTCCACCACGGGCCACATCGGTTTCATCGGTGGCGTCGACATCCCGCTGATCCAGGACTTCTACCTGGGCTACGAGGCCGGTGCGAAGTCGGTCAAGGCCGACATCACCATCGACAAGCAGTACATCAGCCCCGCTGGCGACTTCAGCGGCTTCGGTGCGCCCGACAAGGCCAAGACCATCGCTGCCAAGATGTACCAGGATGGCGCCGACATCGTGTACCACGCCGCTGGTGGCTCGGGTGACGGCCTCTTCTCGGCCGCCAAGGAAGCCAACGACGCCGGCAACAAGGTGTGGGCAATCGGCGTGGACAGCGACCAGGCGCTCACCTCGGCCGCCGATCTGGCTCCGTACATCCTCACCTCGATGATCAAGCACGTCGACGTGGCCGTGTACGAGACCATGAAGGACCACGCCTGTGGCGCCTTCAAGGGCGGCGACCGCATCTTCAGCGTGAAGGACGGCGGTCTCGACTACGCCACCACCGGTGGCCAGCTCGACGACGTGAAGGACAAGATGGACAAGATCAAGGCCGACATCTCGAGCGGCGCAGTCGTCGTTCCGTCGGCCCAAGGCTGATCAATTAGGTTCGTCTCGAACCAGCAGTGAACATTGTGGGGCCGCCGACACTCGTCGGCGGCCCCACGCACATTCCAGCGAGCGTGTGGAGCAACATGGGTACGGCAATCGAGCTACGCGACATCGTCAAACGGTTCCCCGGTGTGGTGGCCAACGATGGTGTGAACGTGAAGGTGGAGACGGGCACCATTCATGCCCTCATCGGCGAGAACGGTGCCGGCAAGTCCACCGTGATGAAGATTCTCTACGGGGCGCAACCGCCCGATGAGGGCACCATCGCGGTGAACGGCGCCGATGTGCACTTCAAGTCACCAAAGGACGCCATCGACCTCGGTATCGGCATGGTCTTCCAGCACTTCATGCTCGCCGAGAACCTCACCGTGTGGGAGAACGTGGTGCTGGGCAGCGAGCCCGGCAAGCGCGGTCGCCTGGATGCCAAGCAAGCAATCGCCACGGTGCGCAGCCTCTCGGAGAAGAACGGCCTCGACGTGGACCCCACCGCCTACATCTCCGAACTCGGTGTGGGCGAGCGCCAACGAGTGGAGATCCTGAAGGTCCTCTACCGCGGTGCAAAGATCATCATTCTCGACGAGCCCACTGCGGTGCTCGTGCCCCAAGAGGTGAACGAACTGTTCGTGAGTCTTCGCGAGCTCACTGCATCAGGCGCCACCATCATCTTCATCTCGCACAAGCTCGACGAAGTGCTCGCCATCGCCGACGACATCACCGTGCTGCGTGCCGGCAAGACCGTCGGCACCGCCAAGCCCACCGAGGTGACGGCCCGCGACCTAGCGGAGATGATGGTCGGCAGCGAGTTGCCCGTGCCCGCACCGCGCACCACACCCATCAGCGACGACGTGGCACTCGAGGTGATCGGCCTGTCCGTGGGGTCGCATACTCCCGGAGGTCGGCCCCGCCTCAGCGACGTCTCGCTGTCGGTGCGTCGGGGCGAGATCGTCGGCATCGCCGGTGTGGAGGGCAACGGCCAGTCCGAGTTGCTCGAAGCGCTCGTCGGCACGCTGTCACCGAGCGCGGGCACCATCACGCTGGAAGGCCGCTCGATGGCCGACCTCAGCACCCGCGAGCGTAGGGCGCAGGGGCTCGCCTACATCGCGGAGGATCGTCAACGCGACGCACTCTTGCTCGGTGCTCCGCTGTGGGAGAACGTGATGCTCGGCTACCAGGCGACCGAGGCATTCGCCAACGGAGTGTGGGTCGACCGTGAGGCAGCCCGCACCCGCACCGAGGAGATCATCGAGCGCTACGACGTTCGCACCCCCGGGGCAGATACATCGGCGGTGGCGTTGTCAGGTGGCAACCAGCAGAAGCTCATCGTCGGTCGAGAAATGACCTCCAACCCCGATGTGCTGGTCGCTGCCCATCCCACCCGCGGTATCGACGTGGGTGCGCAGGCCGACATCTGGGACAACCTGCGTCAGGCCCGCGACTCCGGCCTCGCCGTATTGCTGGTGTCGGCCGACCTCGAAGAACTCATCGGTCTCTCCGACACACTTCTTGTCATGCTGCGTGGCGAGATCGTCGCCCGTCTCGACCCCAAGACCATCACCAAGTCCGATCTCGGTCAGTACATGACCGGCGCCCGAAAGGATGTGGCATGAGCGCTGCACCTGCGACACGTAGCCGCAGCAAGTTGATGTACTCGTTCGCGGCGCCACTGGTGGCGCTGGGTGTGGCATTGGCCGTCACGAGCATTGCGCTGTTAGCCGGCGGCAACAACCCGTTGGTCGCCTACGGCAAGATGATCAAGTACGGGTGGTCGCTCGACTCGCTCGTAGTGGCCATCAATCAATCGCTGCCGCTCATCGTGTCGGCCTTGGCGGTCACCATCGGCTTCAAGATGAACCTGTTCAACATCGGTGTGGAAGGTCAGTATCGCTTGGCGGCTCTCGTGGCAGCGGCGATCGGGGCCAATATCGCCGGCCCGGGTTGGTTCAAGATCATCATCACGGTCGTGGTAGCCATCGGTGTAGGAGCTGCGTTCGCCAGCATCGCCGGTGTCCTGAAGGCCACGCGCAACGTGAACGAAGTGGTGGGCACCATCATGCTGAACGGCATTGCCTTCAGCATCATCGCCACCCTGCTGCACTGGAAACTCATCGCTGGCATTCACGGCTCGTTCCTCAGCACGAACAAGTACCCCGAAGATGCCTGGTTCCCCACCTGGAACATTCGGGCAGGAACGACCGAGCTCTACCTGTGGGTCATCCCGGTCATTCTGTTGGCTGTGGGCTTCCACTATCTCGTCACCCGATCGCGTTTCGGCTACGACCTGCGCGCCACTGGTATGAACGCCAATGCCGCTCGTACCTCCGGCGTGAACCCGAAGCGGATGATCATGATCACCATGGCCATCTCCGGTGGCTTGGCCGGTCTGGTGGGCATGTCGATGCTGCTGAACCAGTACCACACGTACACCCAGGACTTCCCCCAGCAGCTTGGCTTCGGTGGTATCGCCGTGGCGCTCGTGGGTCGGCAGAAGGCGGGTGGCATTGTCATCACTGCGTTCCTGTTCGCCATGATCGCCCGAATGTCGCAGGTGCTACCCGACCCACCGCTGTTCGCTCCACGCGAGATCGGGCCCATTATTCAGGGCACGATGATGCTGTCGGCCGTGGTGGCCTACCAGGTGGTGCAGCGTCGGGCAGAGGCTGCATCCATACGTGAGGCGGCCGAAGCGACGCACGCGGCGCAAATGGCCAAGCAGATGGCAGAGGTGTCGGCATGAGCACCGAGGTCAGCTACACCTCCGATTTCCGGCCCCTCGACGAGGCACACGCCAACCGGTTGTCGCGCAACCAGCGACTGCTCGCCATCATCATGTTTGCGTTCCTGGCCACGGCGTTGTCGCGGGCACTGTCGGGCGAGCACGACCTCACCTCCAGCTTCACCGTGTCGCAGGCGGTCATCTCCACCCTGCCGATTCTGATGGCGGGCCTGGGCGGTCTGCTCAGCGAGCGAGCCGGTGTGGTGAACATCGGCCTCGAGGGCATGATGATCCTGGGTACCTGGGGCGCTGGCTTCTTCGGCTATCACTACGGTCCCTGGGGCGCACTCATCGGTGCCGCGTTCTGCGGCGGCCTTGCCGGCCTGCTGCATGCGGTCGTGGTCGTGAGGTTCGGCGTGGACCATGTGGTGTCGGGCGTGGCCATCAACCTGCTCGCCTTCGGCTGGGCGCGCTTCTTGGCGGCGGCGTTGTTCAAGGGTCGGGGTTCCGGTTCCGAGACCAACTCGCCCGGCTTCGACGTGTCGAAGAACATGCCCACGCTGCGATTCCCTGGCATGGGTGCCGGTGGGCCGTTCGCCACCTTGGAGAACAAGCACTGGCCCATCATCTCCGACTTTGCCGGCATCACCCGCGGCTTGCTCGGGGCCTGGCCGCTGTATCGCCTCATTGCGCTGGCGATGCTGCCGCTGGTGGGTTGGCTGGTCTGGCGCACGAAGTTCGGCTTGCGCTTGCGCTCGTCCGGTGAGAAGCCGTCGGCCGCCGACTCGCTCGGCGTGCGGGTTGGTCTCATCCGCTACCTGGCGGTGTCGGCCTCGGGTGCGCTGGCCGGTCTCGGCGGTGCATTGCTGGTGCTGAACAACAGCGGTTCGTACGTGGAAGGCCAGACGAACTCGAAGGGCTACCTGGGCCTCGCTTCGCTCATCTTCGGTAACTGGCGCCCGCTCGGCGTGTTGGGCGGTGCGTCGCTGTTCGGGTTCCTCGACACCATCCAGCTCACTGCGGAACCAGCGGTCATCGGCCTGTATCTGCTCATCGCTATGGGCGCTGCGTTCGGTGCGTGGCGGATGTTCCGCAACGGCAAGCGCTCCACCGCGTTGGCGCTGCTCGGTCTTGCCGGCGGTCTCGGCGTGTTGTTCGTGATTCGCTGGAAGCTCAACACCGACCTCATCAAGGGCCTGCCCTACTTCGGCACGCTCGTGGTGTTGGCCGTGTTCAGCCGTCGCATGCGTCCGCCGGCCTCGGCCGGTCAGCCGTGGCGCAAGGGCCAGATCACCTGACGCCAACGGAGGTGGCGGTTCTCGTAGGCTGATCGGGATCTCGATGTCCTACGGGTACCGCCCCCCTCAGGCGCCGCATCGGCGGGCTTCACAGCGCACCTACCAGGTGCGGCGACTCGTCGCGCTCGCCGTCGTGCTGATCTTCGGCTATGCGGCGTACAGCGGTGTCGCTGCGTTGTTCGGCAGCGATAGCACCGGGGCGGCGGCTCCCATCACACCCAGCACCCACACGGTGTTGAACGACGGCGTCACGCCCACCACGCTCCCGCCCACCACCACCACACAGCCGCCGGTGAAGGAACGCACCGTGCCCACGCCCGAGAACCCGGCCGAGGTGCTCATCCTCGGCGACTCTGATGCGGGCGCCTTCGGGCCCTACCTGAATACCCTGCTCGATCAGACCGGCATCGCGACGACGAAGCTCGACTACAAGACCTCGTCGGGCCTGTCGCGCCCCGACTTCTTCGACTGGCCAGCGCACATGGGCGAAGTGGTGCCGCAGGAAAACCCCGACATCGTGGTGGTCACCTTTGGCGGCAACGACGCTCAGGGCCTGCGCAACCTCGACAAGACCTGGGCCGTCGATCACGAGCCTGCTTCCGGTGTGGATGATGCCGACTGGAAGGCCGAGTACGGCAAGCGCGTGGGCGCCGTCATGGACTACCTCACCGAAGGCAATCGCACGCTGGTGTGGGTGGGCATTCCCAACGCGGAGAGCGAGTCCACGACGGCGCGCATGGCCGTGCAGGACGGCGTGGTGCGGGCCGAGGCTGCCAAGCGCAAGGACAAAGTGCACTTCGTCGACACGTGGGCTCGGTTCGCTGGCCGTAACGGTGGCTATGCCGAGTTCGTCATCGACCCGCGCGACCAGGAGGGCAAGGACGTGCGTGCCGATGATGGCTTCCACCTGAACACCACCGGTGCCGAGATTCTTGCCCTCGACATCGCCGAGGTAGTCAAGGCCGACCTCCGCGACCGCGGCGCCACCAACATCTGACGCTGCTCGCCGTCGCCCCGTCAGGGCCCGTGTTCTGCCCCTCGCCGTCGCCCGTCCGTCCCAATCGTCCCCCCATCCGAGTCCCTACTCGCACCCCGGGTGCGAGTCCCGACTCGGATGGTCGTGTGCGACTCGGTTGGTGGTGTGGGACTCGGTTGGTGGTGTGGGACTCGGATGGGGCTACTGGGTGCGACCGCGGGCTTGGATGGCTTGACGTCGCGCCTCGACAGCGTCCTTGTTGAAGTACTCGCGCTGCCACCGGCCGGCGTTGGTGGCCTCGATCTCCCAGCCCTCGCGTTCGTGCGCGATCTCGGCGTAGGTGGCCTTCATCTGGCGGACGCCGGGTTGGTCGTTGCCGATGATGTCGAGCGCGAGCTGGCGAGTGAAGGGGATCAGGTCGTCGTGCGGCACAACGTGGTTCACCAATCCGAAGTGGAGTGCTTCGTCGGCCAGCATGAAGTTGCCGGTCCAGCTCATCTCGCGGGCGCGGCGCACGCCGATGGCCTGGGGTAGCAGCACGGTGAGACCCCAGCCTGGCATCACGCCCACGCGGCTGTGCGTGTCGCCGAACTTGGCACGCTCACTAGCCACCAGAAAGTCGCAGTTCAGTGCCAGTTCGAAACCGCCGGTGACCGCCACACCGTTCACTGCCCCGATGAGTGGCTTGGACATCGGGGGGAACGGTCCGCGTACTCCGGAGGCGTTGGGCCGACCGTCGGCGCCGGTGGCTCCCAGATTGCTGGCGGTGGATCCCAGTTCCTTGAGGTCCAGCCCGGCGCTGAACGCGGGGTCGGCGCCGGTGAGGATCACCACGTCCACCTCAGAGTCGGCTTCCGCCTGCTGCATCCGCTGGGGAAGCAAGCGCAGCACCTCGCTGGAGAGGGCGTTACGGGCCGCGGGCCGGTTCAGCGTGATGGTGGCGATGCGCTCGCTCACCTCATAGAGCACGACGTCGTCGGACACGGAGTTCTCAGTGGGCTCGGGCATGGCACGATCTTCGCACCTCGCATCTCGAGAACTTCAGCGGAGGTCGGCCAGCTTCACCAGCGTGGCGGCAATCCATCCGCCGAGTGCCCCGAAGTGGTCGTCGAGCAGCGTGCTGGCTCCGTCGTCGAGGGCTGCTTCGGCCAACTCGTACAGGCCCTCGTAGGTGGCCTCCACGGCATGGTCAGGCTCGTTGCTGTCACTGTCGCCGTAGGCGATCTCCGCGGTGACGCCAGCGCGCTCCAGTCGGCCGTCGCCGATCAGTGGGCTGACCTCCGGCGTGATCGCGAACACGCGCGCGGGTTCCATCGGGGCGGCCATTCCCTGCACACGAAACACGATCTCGATCTCGATGGCCGGCAGTCGATCCAGCACCTCTTCCACGTACCACTGTCGGTATGCGGTCTGGCTCCATGAGGGCCAGTCGAAGGTGATGTGTGCCACCACCCGCGGAGGATTCTCTTCTCCGGGTAGGCCATAGCTGGTCTCCCAGGTGAGGTCGCCCAGTAACACGTCGGACTGAAAGTGTTCCTCGAAGGGCTGACGTTCCAGGAACGCCGCCTCGAAGGCATCTCGCAGCGCGCTGATGGCGTCGGTGAACACGTGGTCGAGCATCTGGACGCGACGGTAGCCGCATGGAGGCGGTGGTTCGCTACGGTTGGGTCATGTCCCTCGTACTGGTCGATGTGGCCGACGGTGTCGCCACGCTCACGCTCAACAACCCTGCGGAACGTAACACGCTCACCGCCGCCATGGTGGAGGAGATCGTTGCTGCGATGGATCGCATCGAACACGACGAATCCATCGGCGCCATCGTCGTCACCGGCACGGCCCCGGCGTTCTGCGCCGGCGCCAACCTGGGCAACCTGGCCGAGAGCAGCAAGGAGAGCCTGGGCACCATCTACGAAGGCTTCCTTCGTATCGCTCGCAGCCCGCTGCCCACCATCGCCGCAGTGAACGGCGCAGCCGTGGGTGCTGGCATGAACCTCGCCCTCGGTTGCGATGTGCGCTTGGCTGCTCGTCGCGCCAAGTTCGACACTCGCTTCCTCCAGATCGGCATCCACCCCGGCGGCGGGCACACCTGGATGCTGCGTCGCATCGTGGGCCCGCAGGCAGCGTTCGCCGGCGTGGTGTTCGGTGAGGTGATGGACGGCGCCGAAGCCGAGCGCGTTGGCCTCGTGCATCGCTGCGTCGACGACGACCAGTTGCTGGCGGTCGCGCACGAGATGGCGGCACGCGCCGCCTCGGCGCCACGCGAGTTGGTCATCGAGGTGAAGAAGACCATTCAGGCGATGGCCGACATCGACACGCACTCCGAGGCGGTGGAGGCAGAGCTCGTTCCGCAGCTGTGGAGCACCCGCCAGCCGTGGTTCGCGGAGCGGATCGCGGCGCTGCAGGCGAAGATCTCCAGCAAGAGCTGAAAAGCGCGCACAACTGTTACCCAAAGTGGCTTCCGCCGCGGAGTGGATGGGTCTACGGTTCGATCACGGAGAGCAGCCGTACATTCCGAAACAGCACGGAGGTACCAATGAGCCAGCGCCATCGCAGCCAAGACGTGGCCCCGCCACCGAAGGTAGAACTGCGAGCACATGCCCACAACGAACGGCACCGCATCAACAGCGAGTTGCAGTCCGTTGCGGCGCAGGTGAGTGCCGGATACGAGCCGGACGAAGTGCACGAACCCGGGCGAGCCTGGGTCCCCGAGCACCGTCACGACGCGGAGAAGGCCAAGAAGAGCGCGTCGCCGCGACCAATGCGGCACTGGAAGATGAAGGACTGGAAGCGCCGGTCCTCGGTTCGCAAGGCGAAGGCCCAGGCCTTCCGACTTGCAGCCGAACAGGCCTGACCGGCACTCAGTTCAGGTTGCCGCTGCGAGCCACGCGTCGCCGAGTTCGTCGCGCCGCTCGGTCCATTCCTCGGCGGTGATGGCGTACCGCACGTGGTCCTCCCACGCGCCGTTGATCTCGAGGAACCGGAGCGCCACGCCTTCTTCGCGGAAGCGCAGCACCTCCATCACACGCCGACTGTTGGTGTTGCGCGGCACGATGCAGATCTCCAGGCGATGGAGACGAAGCTGCTCGAACGAAAATCGGCACACCGCCACCACGCCTTCGGCGATGTAGCGGTTGCCGGCCTTCTCTCGGTCGATCCAATAACCGACGGTGCCGCTCTGCAACGCGCCGCGAGCCACGCTGTTGAGGTTGATCTCGCCGGCGAAGTCGTTGCCGACGAACACGCCGAAGCCGTACGCCACGCCCATCTGGCGGTCGCGGTCGCGGGCGCTGCACCGCGACATGTATGCCTCGCGATCGCGGGTGGGGTCGAGCAGGTTGGCCGGCCGGAGTGGCTCCCACTGCGTGAGCCACTGCTCGTTGCGCTGGCGCACCTCGGTCCACTGCGGCCAGTCGGACGGCGTCAACGGACGCAGCATCAATCGGCGGCCGTAGAGACGAATGGCTGCGTTCGACATCGAGGGATGACCGTAGCCGCGGTCGCTCATGCCTCGACCAACGACACGGCAGCAGGACGAAGGAAGCGCAGCACACCCACGAGCGCGCAGGTGACACCGACGATGGGTTCCACCATCTCCGGAGGTAGCCCGGGGTTCAGGGCGCGGTCGATGGTGGACTCGGTGACCACCGTGCGAAACACATCCTCGATGGCTTCGATCGACACCGGTAACGGCAACTCGGGCGCTCCACCTACTTCGACGGCAGCCACCGCAGCCACACCAAGCCCAGCGATCTCCACGGTGTCGGCGAACCACACGGCCGGTGCCTCGCGCTCGACGTCCTCCATGTGATCCATCACCAGTCCGATGGCGTTGGTGAGTTCCTCCGGCGCAGGCGGATTGCGTCGGATGTCGGCACCGAGCGTGGCTGGACCCACCGGAATGATCGCCGACTGGTCGTCGACCTCGAACGAGATCGAGCTGGAGGTGAGCGTGATGCGCAGCGTGCTCATGCCAGTTGTGCTGCGACCCAACGCCCCACGGCGTCGTCGCCTCCGGCGAGGAAGTAGGCGTAATGGGCGTGCAGGCACTTCACGCCCTCGCGTGTGCCGGCAACACCCCCTGAAGGGCGCGGACCGGTATGACCGGGCGCAATGGCTGCATCGCGCTCGGCTGCGTAGCGGGCATGCGCCGCGGCAACGTCGTCGGCCGCCACTTCGGCCTCGGCCCGGCGAACGCCGCCGTCGGCCTCGAGGCGGCTCACCAGCAGCGTGGCCTCGCGGCCTGCCAGCCAGTAGCGAGTGGGCATGGGAGTGCCGTCGTGCAGGAATGGTGCGTTGCGCAGCACCACTGGTTCTCCCTGGCCGTCGCGCACGACCACCTCGAACTCGCTTTGCGGGACGCGACCCAACAACTCGGTGACCAGGTGGTGGTCGTCCATCGCGATGAGCGCGTTACTTGCGCAAACGGCGCAACACGAGCAGCAGCACCACGAGGCCACCCAGTGCGGGCAGCAGGCGCTTCAGCATGGCCGAGCTCGCCAGGTTCGAGAGTTCGATCGGCTCGGCCGCAGGGCCCTCGATCTTGCGCACCTTCGGTGCGGCATCGGCATCGGTCTGCTGGGCACTGGCGGCGGCCGCAGCAGCGTGTTCCTTCACCTCAGCGGCGTGTGCCTTCGCCTCATCGACATGGGCGACGGCCTCGGCGACGTGATGGTCGGCCTCTTGCGGGTCGTCTTCCTCCGCATCGAGCATGGTGTTGAGGTTGTTGGCGAACTGGCTCATCAGCTTGGCGCTGACGTCGCCCATGATGCCTCGGCCGAACTGAGCTACCTTGCCGCTCACCTTGAGATCGGTGGACACCACGCACTTCGTGACGGTGGGGCTGACCTCTTCGAGTTGGGCGGTGATGAGCGCGTCGGCGTTGCCCTTACCGCCCGTGTCGCGGCCCTCGCCCTTCAGCACGGCGCGGTGGTTCGCGTCGTCGCGCTCCACAAACACTGCCTGGCCCTTGAACGCAGTGGCGATGGGGCCGAGCTTCACCTTGACGGTGCCGCGGTAGATGTCGCCCTCGATCTCCTGGAGTTGGGCGCCGGGCATGCACGGGGCGATGCGTTCCACGTCGGTGAGCACGGACCACGTATGAGCGATGGACCGGTTCACGGTGAACTCATTCAGCAGCTTTTCCATCGGTCGAGATCCTCCACGGTGTCGATGTCTTCGCCTGAGCCTAGGCATGCTACGCGGCACAGCCACTCCGGGTGCAGTTCGAGCAGCGAACGGGCGCCTTCGTCGCCGTCGGTGGGCAGCAACGGCCATACATGCTCGTCGAGGCGCACCGGGTGCGGGCCGGGCCGACCCTCGTACTCCGCCACCACGATGTGGCACTCGTCGTCGGCTGAGGCGACCGCTTGCCACGCCTGGGTGGTGATGAAGGGTTGGTCGGCAAGGCCGATGGTGACTGCCGTGGCTCCGAAGCCACGGGCGGCCTCGATCGCTACCTGTACCGACGACGCCTGCCCATCAGCCCATCGTGGATTGTGACGGATCGTCACACAGTCGGGGGTGTCGTCGGGTAGCACCAGCGGAACCGCTCCCGTGATCACCACCACATGGTCGAAACCAGCCGCCACAGCCCTGGACAGTGAGCGCTCCCACAGGGGGGTGGCACCCACGGTGACCAGGAGTTTGTGGGTGGAACCGTGAAATCTGGATCCGGCGCCAGCGGCGAGAAGAGCGGCGACGCGGGGCATCGCTCCAGCGTACCCGGTGCCGTGAAGGGCGTCCGGAAGGTGTCGGATCGCGCTCGATCACATGTCGAAAAGATGACGAAACCTTGGGCGCGGCGTTGAATGTTGCGAAATGATGACGCTAGGGTTCCAAGTGTTACGAGGCGGTCGGGTCCCGACCGCTCCACGAACCGAGAGGACGTCAGCTCGAATGACGCTTCGCCGCCTTGCCCACACCAGTTTGATCGCCACGGCCCTCGTCGTCGGCGCTGCATCGATGCCCATGCCGGCCGCCGCTGCTTCGGTGCCGGCGCCTGCAGTCATGCCATCGTCGGTGCATTCGGTGGCGCCGTCGGAGCGTGGTAACGACGCCCTGGTTGGCCTGGCGGCTTCCGGTATCGATGCATGGTCGGCATACCGGATGTCGGGCGACGGCCCCGCGCTGCAGCGGTACCGCCTGGTGCGCGACACGCTGGCGCGAGCCGCTGCCCGCCGTCTTGGCGTCACCCCGGCCCGCATGGTGTCGGCATGGCGTCACGCCGATGTTGCCCACCAACTCGTCATCCTCACCGCCTTCACACAGTTGGGCACGCCGTACCACGCCTATCAGCGTCGGCCCGGCCACGGCTTCGACTGCTCCGGCTTCACCTCATGGGTATGGGGTCGCACCGGCATCGCGTTGAACCGCTCGAGCAGCAGCCAGATTCGTGCCGCCGCCAGTCGCACCCCCGACACCGCGCAGCCGGGCGACCTGGTGTACTACCCGGGCCACGTCATGCTGTACCTGGGCGTGGATCGCACCATCATCCACTCGCCCCAGACCGGTCGCAGCGTGTCGCTCGATGTCGTGAGCAGCCACCACACGCGGTCGGTGCGTTTCGGCAACCCGCTCGGCTGATCAGGTGTGAATGGGGCCGTGGCCGTCGCGTAGCGATGGGGCCATACGCCCAGTGCGCCGGGCGATGATCTCGGCGCAGATGCTCACGGCAGTTTCCTCCGGGGTACGGGCTCCGAGGTCCAGGCCGACCGGCGACATCAGCCGCTCGAGTTGTTCCGGTTGGGTGACGCCCACCTCGGCGAGTCGCTCGAGTCGCTTCGAGTGTGTCTTCCGGCTGCCCATCACGCCGATGTAACCGGCGGAAGTGGCGAGCGCGCCCTGCACCGCCGGTACGTCGAACTTGGGGTCGTGCGTGAGGATGCAGATGGCGTCGCGCGACGTGAGTGTGTTGCCTCGACGTTCGAACAGCGGTGTGGGCCAACTGACCACCACTTCATCGGCCATCGGGAAACGTCGGCGGGTGGCGAACACTTCTCGCGCATCGCAGACCGTGACGCGATAGCCGAGGACCTTGGCGACCTTGCCCAATGCCGCCGTGAAGTCGACGGCGCCGAAGATCCACATCTGCGGCGGTGGTGCCCAGGTCTCGATGAACGCCCGTACCACCGGTGTGCCGACCAGGTCTTCCGGGGTGGTCTGACCCTCTGGCCCGTAGTGACGGATGCCGCTGCGGCCGGCCTCCAGTTCGGCAAGCGCGTCGCGGGTGACGATGCGGTCCAGTTCGGGATGGCCGAGCGAACCTTCCGCCACACCATCGGCGGTGATGAGCAGCTTTGCGCCGATGCCTGGCCCATCGATGATGGTGACCAGCACCACGGGCAGTTCGTCACGGAGGAGTTGCCGCAAGCGGGCGTACATCGCGCTCACCAGTCGAGCGGCTCGATGAACAGGCGGATGATGCCCCCACAGGTGAGTCCGACGGCAAACGCTTCGTCGTCGCTGTAGCCGAAGGTGACGATTCGTGACGGCGCATCGCCCGCCAGGATGGCCAGTGCTTCGGACACCACGGCACCCTCGACGCAGCCGCCGCTGACGCTGCCGGCCACCTCGCCGTGTTCGTTCACGGCCATCGCAGCGCCAGGCTCTCGCGGGCCGGAACCCTCGATGTCGACCACGCGAGCCACGGCCACGCGGGTGCCGGCTGCCTGCCAGCGGTCGATGTCGTCGAGCAGTTCTTTCATGAGCGCCTCTCGGTGGCGATGACGGCAGCCAGTTCTTCCATGGCCGCCATGCTGTGGCCTTCCACGAAAGAATCTACATAGGGCAGTGCCGCCGCCATGCCACGAGCGAGCGGCGCGTATCCCGGAGTGACCTTCAAGGGGTTCACCCAGATGATGTGATAAGCGATGCGTTGGAGTCGCTGCATCTCGTTGGCGAGCAACTGCGGATCGCCGCGGTCCCAGCCGTCGGAGAGCACCACGATGATGGCGCCGCGGGCCATGCCGCGCACGCCCCACTGATCGTTGAAGTTTCGCAGCGACTCGCCGAGGCGGGTGCCGCCACTCCAGTCCTGCACGCGGGTGCTGGCCTGGGCAAGGGCCTTGTCGGGGTCGCGGCTGTCGAGTTCGCGGGTCACTCTCGTAAGACGCGTGCCGATGGCAAATGCCTCCACCTTCTGTCGCCCGGAGACCGCGGCGTGGACGAAGCGCAGCAATGCCCGGGCGTAGGGCTCCATGGAACCGCTCACATCCACCAGCAGCACGAGTCGACGCAGCCGATCGCCGGGTTCCTTCCAGTGGCGCCGGATGGGTTCGCCGCCGGTACGCAGCGCAGAACGCAACGTGGCGGGCAGGTCGGGCTTGCGGCCGCGACGTGAACGATGGTTGCGGAAGGAGCGACGAGGCGGACCGATGAAGCGCAGCCTCGACATCAACTCCTGCGCATCGCGCAGTTCTTCCACCGAGTAGTTGGCGAAGTCCTTGTTGCGCAACACCTCCATGGCGGAGAACCGCAGGGTGATCTGGGGCTCGTCGCTGGGCTCACTGCCGCCCTGGTCGTCGCTGCCCTCGTCGCTGTCGTCGTCGACGGCAAGCGTGATGTGCATCGGGGGCTCGGGCTCTTCGTCGTGTCCCCCGGACGCGAACTCCCAGAACACGCGGAACGAGCGGTCGTAGAGGGGGATGTCCTCCGGGTTCCGAACCAGGGTGGCTCGACCGGCCCAATACACCTCGTCGCGGGAGTCCAGATGCAGCCGCCCAAGCGCATCCACGAACGTGAGCACGCTGCCGGTGGGAGCGCGCAGCCCAGCACCGCGCAACACGCGAGCGAACGCCACGGCCATGCGCTCGGCCGGCGTGTGCTCGGTGTAGGTGTCGGTCACGACGACTGGAGGCCGCGGTCGAATGCCTGCTTCACCAGATCGGCGATGCCGTGCTGACGGGTGCGGTCCTGGTCTTCGCGGTACTTCAGCACGGTGCCGAGGGTGGCGTTCACCGTTCGCTCGTCGAGTTCGTTCACGCCCATGGCTGCGAGGGCCTGAGCCCAGTCGATGGTCTCGGCGACGCCGGGTGGCTTGTAGAGGTTCAGACCACGCAATGTCTCGACGGCACCGGCCACCTGTCGGGCCAATCGGTCGAGTGCTTGAGGCACGCGCATGCGCACGATCCGCACCTCGCGCTCGAAGTCGGGATGCTCCACCCAGTGGTACAGGCAGCGCCGCTTCAGCGCGTCGTGCACATCGCGGGTGCGGTTCGATGTGAGCACCACGATCGGCGGCTTGACGGCTGCGAAGCGGCCGAGTTCGGGCACCGTGACCTGATACTCCGACAGCACCTCGAGCAAGTACGCCTCGAACTCGTCGTCGGCGCGGTCCACCTCATCGATGAGCAGCACCGGTGGCAACTGGTTACCGTGGTCGATGGCCTTCAGTAGCGCACGCTTCAGCAGAAAGCGTTCGTGGTAGAGCTGTTGCTCCAGGGCCGATGTGGTGAGGCCCAGCGATTCGCCCGTAGCTTCGGACGCGCGCAGGTGGAGCAACTGCCGGCTGTAGTCCCAGTCGTACACGGCTTGCGACACGTCGATGCCCTCGTAGCACTGCAGACGGATCAGCTCACCGCCGGTCCAACGGCTGAGCACCTTGGCCACCTCGGTCTTGCCGACACCAGCCTCGCCTTCGAGCAGCAGCGGTCGCTGCAGCACCATGGCAAGAAACACGGAGGTGGCAAGTCCCTCATCGGGGATGTAGCCGTAGAGCGAGAGTGCCTCGAAGACGTCGGCGGGAGTTTTGGGCATCATGGTGATCACCTGCAGGTTAGATGGGGCGAGCACCTGCGGGCTTCCTTAGGCTGAGACAAATGGGTTCCGGATCGACGCGCCTCATCAGGTTCCGCGCCCCCAGCGCCTCCCTGGCTGCCGTTGTCGTGCGTTCGCGCCAGGGCTCCACCGAGGAAACCCAGTGGCCCGCTCGACGCGAGCCGGGGAACGCCGGATGGTGGCGAGCTGATGTCGAAGCCGCAGCTGGCGACCACTACGGCATCAGCGTTGATGGTGGGTCGTTGCTGTTCGACCCGCATTGTTGGGACTTCGAGGTCACGCAGGATGGTCCGCGTAGCGTCGTTCGACAGCCCTGGCCGAAGTGTGTGCCGGGGCGCAGGCTCATCGAAGGACCGGTGGTCTACGAACTGCACGTGAAAGGGTTCGGAGGCAGCTACCTCGGTGCCATCGAGCATCTGGACCATGTGGTCTCGTTGGGTGCCAACGTGGTGGAACTGATGCCGGTGCACCCGTTCGATGCGCGCCAGAACTACTGGGGCTACATGCCGTTGGTGTGGGGCGCCGTGCATCGCGGTTACGCGCAGGAACCGCATCGTGCGGCGGAGGAACTCGCCGAGTTCGTCGCCGCTGCGCACGAACGTGGGCTCCACGTGTGGCTCGACGTGGTCTACAACCACACTGGTGAGGACGAAGTGTCGTTGGGCGGCGCTGGTCTGCGTGGTCTCGACCCGTCGGTGTATCGACTCCACGACGATGGCACGCCCACCAACGACAGCGGCTGCGGTAACGACATCGACCCTGCGCATCCGTGGGTGCGCGAACTCGTCATCGAATCGCTGGATCGCTACGCAGATTTGGGTGTCGATGGGTTCCGATTCGACTTGGCCTCGTTACTCACCCGAGATCGTGGTGGGTTGGTCACCCGCATCACCGAATGGGGTATCGACCGTGGCGTCACCCTGGTCGCAGAGCCGTGGGACATGGGCGGTTATCAACTCGGGCGTGGCTGGCCGTGGCCGAGTTGGCTGCAATGGAACGATCGCTTCCGCGACCAGGTGCGCGGCTTCGTTCGCGGTGAACCTGGCTTGGTGCGAGCGCTTCGGCAACGGGTGCAGGGCAGCCCCGACCTCCTCGGCCCGGATGGCGTGGTGCGGTCGTTGAACTTCATCACGGCCCACGACGGCCTGACGATGCACGACCTCACGATGCGCACCGACGACCGGCATCACTCGTGGGACTGCGGCGACGAGTTGCGAATGCAGCAACTGCAGCACTACTTCACCATCCTGGTGTTGTCGGCGGGCGTGCCCATGTGGGTGATGGGTGACGAGTTCGGCCGCACACAGCAGGGCCGCGACAACCCGTACGACATCGACGGTCCGATCAGTTGGGTCGATTGGTCGGCCGCTCCCGAATGGGCCGAACTCACCGACTTCGTACGCGCGCTGACGGCGTTGCGCCGTAGGCATTCGCTGGCGCAGTTCCGTTTTCACGGTGTGGGCGCGGAGCCCGACCTCGGCTGGCACTCGCACAGCCTGGCCTGGTGCAGCGGCGACCTCTATGTGATGTCGAACGCGTGGTGGGAACCGCTGACGTTCGAAGTGCAACAGGCGGGGGAGTGGCACCTGGCCCTGGCCTCGGTGCCACCCAAGACCAACGGCCTCACCTGGACCCTGGCACCGCGCTCGATCGTGGTGCTCGAACGCTGACGCTCAGCTGTCGAAACCGAGACCGAAACGATCGAGGCCGCGAAGCCAGAGGTTGCGCTTGCCGGTCTTGTCTTCGTGGTCGAGCGACCAGCGAGTGGCCTGGATGCCGATGAAGCGGAACGGTTCCGGCGGAAACGGGATGGGCTTCGTCTTCACAAACTCGGTTTCGGTGGCCTTGGAACGCTTGCCGTCGAGCATGTCGAGCATCACCTCGGCACCGAACCGGGTAGAAGCCACGCCGAGGCCGGTGTAGCCCACCGAGTACGCAACGCGGCCCTGCATGCCGTGACCCCAGAACACGCAGAACCGGCTACACGTATCGATGACACCACCCCACGCGTGAGTGAACTTTAACCCCTCGAGTTGGGGGAACGTGTCGAAGAAGTGCTTGCTCAGCTTCGCCCACGTTTCCGGGCGGTTCTCGAGCTCGGAGTTGATCTTGCCGCGCCAGTAGTAGATGACGTCGTAGCCGCCCCACAGGATGCGGTTGTCTTCCGTCAGTCGGTAATAGTGGAACTGGTTACTGATGTCGCTGAGGCCTTGGCGCAGCTGCCAGCCCACCGATGCCAACTGCGCATTCGACAGCGGCTCGGTGACCATGCAGTAGTCGTACACCGGAGCGATGTAGTGGCTGATTCGCTTCAAGAGCGGCTTGGCGGCATTGGTGGCAAGTGCCACCTTGCCGGCGCGGATGCGTCCGAGTGGCGTGGTGACGAGCACGCCCACGCCATCCTTCTCCACTGCCGTTGCCTTGGTGTCTTCGTAGATGCGCACACCGAGCGACATGGCAGCCGCCTTCAGACCCCACGCCAAGCGGGCGGGGTCGACGATGGCGGCGCGGTCCTTGCGCCACAGGCCGCCGAGATAGGTGGGTGAGTTCACCTGCGCCCGCATGGCGGCTTCGTCGAGCCACTCCACCTTCTGGCCTAGCGCACGCAGTTGGGTGAAGTCGTCGCGGAGTTCGTCGAGGTAGCTCGGCGCATGGAACGTGGTGGCCACGTCGATCACACCGGTTCGTTCGTAATCGCAATCGATGTTGTACCGCTGGATCGCTGACTCGATGTCGTTCAGGTTCTTGAGACCCAGTTCCTCCAGGAGCGGCAGCTCGTTGGGAAACCGCTCCTGCCCGTTCGCCACGCCGTGCGTGAGGCTGCTCTCCATGAAGCCACCGTTGCGACCACTGGCTTGCGAACCCACTTCGTGCGCATCGATGAGGATGACATCGCGGCTCGGGTCTCGTTCCTTGGCGATGATCGCCGTCCAGAGCCCGTTGTAGCCACCGCCGATCACACAGAGGTCGCAGCTCTCGGTGCGCACCAGTGTGGGGTTGCTGTCGGGTTCATCAGCATCGTCGTACCAATACGGATACGGGTCGGCATCGGCAATCGCGTCGAGATGAAACTCTTGGATCGATTCGTCGTCGGTCGGATCGAACGACATATCTCTCACCACCAATCGGCGGTCAGACTAGTCACTCGGGAGCGGGGTCGGGGTGCACGAGTTCGAGCTCGTACCGCTTGTAGGCCGGGTTGGTGGTGACCACGCGCCGCACCCTGTGCCGCGAGCACATCACCAGCGTCATCGCCACTGTCCCGTCGGTGTCGGTGTCGGTGCCGGGGGCGCCGGTGGCAGCAGCCGCTCGGCGATGCTGGAACCCCACATACAGGGCATCCACGGGTGCGAACAGGCCCTTGTGCGCTCGATGCAGAAACCACTTCGCTCGTGCGCCGGTGGTGAGGTCGTCGCCGAGTTCGATGCTGCGCAGGTGGTCGCCGACGGCGACAAGGAGGATCTCCTGTCGTTCGAACTGGGCCACGAGGTGTCGATACAGCTCGGCGCACGATGGGTGATCGGCGTGCTCCGGCTGAGCAACGGCCTCGAGGAACGAACGTTCCAGCAGCACCTTGGGCGGGTCCATGCTCATGCCGGCACCTCCTCCGGGGTGGCCATCTCCGGCAGCTGCGGTAGGGCAGACAATGCCCGTGTGGCGCGGATGCTGCGGGTGCGTTGCTCCATGCGGTTCCAGAACCAGAACGTGAGGCCGGTGATGGCCCAACCCGCGAGGCCGTCGATCACCCAATGCTCAGCCAGGTACACGAGCGACGAGAGCATGATGATGGGGAACAGCAGCACCACGGCCTTCAACCACTTGGGCTTGATCCAGGGCAGGAAGAACGCTGGCACGACGAGCGCAAACGAGGCGTGTAGCGACGGCATGGCTGCGACACCGTTGCCGTTACTGAGCGCCAGCTTGTACCCGTCTTGGAAGCTCTCGAAACCAATGTGGTAGAAGCCGCGGCCTGCGTTGCGGTGGAGTTCGTGGAACAGGTCGATGTGCCACTTCGGGTCGCCCGCCATCCACGGTGGCACCGTGGGCAACATGATGAACAGCAGGCATGCCACGCCGAGCAGCGTGGCGAACCGCTTCATGAACCGAGCCCACTGACGATGGCTGGTGGCCCACAGCACGGCCATCACGATCATCGGGAACACGAAGTGGGTCATGTAGGTGGTGCCGGCAACCACGTCCCACCAGCGGATGGTGTTCGACCAGAAGCGATCCTGCAGCACCACGTTGGGGTCGTGCCCGAAGAACATGGCTCGGTCGATGTCGCGCATGATGGTCTGCTGCAACGGGAACTTCACCCTGAACAGGCCGAAGAACGACACGCCATCGTCGGCGGCACCCCTCGTCTTTTCGTATGCCAACCACATGAGGCAGTAGGCCACGCAGTCCATCAGCAGCACGCCCCATGTGCGCCACGACTTCCCTACAAAGGCGCACAGCAGAAAGATGCCCACCGCGATGGCGACCGACACTCGGTCAACGGTGAGACCCCGCGTCTTCAGCCACACCAGGTAGCCGATGAGGTACGTCCACATCAGCGTCAGGCGCACAGGGCGGAACCACTCGTAGGGCACCGCTCCGGCCAGGCGGACGCGTGAGGACGGCGGCACGAAGGTTGGGTCGTCCGTCGTGGTCATGGACATGACCGGCGATGTTACCCAGCCTTCGTGCGCCGTTTACTTCACGGTTACTTGCTCGCTTCCTCGAGCGCCCGTCGCACGAGCACCTTGGCCAGGTGCACGCGGTATTCCTGGCTGGCGTTGAGGTCGTTCTGCGGCTCGGCCTCGGCGGCTGCGAGCTGTGCCGCTTCCGACACCGATGCCCCACCGGCGAGCGCACTGGCAACGCTGGTGGCGAGGATGGGCGTGCTGCCCATGTTCACCAGTGCCACACCCGAATCGCCGTTGCGGCGCCATGCGGCGACACCCACGATGGCCCAGTCCTGGGCGCGTCGGTTGAACTTCTGGAAGCTCCAGCCGGCGCCCTGCATCTTCGGCACGCGGATCTCGGTGAGCATCTCGTCGGCGGCGAGCGCCGACTGCAGGAAGCCGTGATAGAAGTCGGTGGCAGCGATCTCGCGGGTGCCGTTGGGGCCCTGTGCCACATAGGTGGCCCCGAGCGCCAGGGTGGTGGCGGGAAGGTCGCTGGCCGAGTCGGCGTGGGCGATGGAGCCACCGATGGTGCCGCGGTGGCGAACCTGCGGGTCGCCGACGTGGCTGGCGGCGTGCGCCAACAGAGGCGCATGCTCCTTCAGTACGGCGCTGTTCTCCACATCCATGTGGCGGGTGAGGGCACCGATCGCGATGTGGTCGCCGGCGTCGCGGATGTAGCTGAGGTCGCTGACGCGGCCGATGTCTACCAGCACGCTCGGAGCTGCGAGGCGCAGCTTCATGAGCGGCAGCAGGCTGTGGCCGCCGGCGAGGAACTTGGCCTCGTCGCCGTGCTCACCGATGAGGCTGATGGCCTCGGCGGCCGAACCGGCCCGGACGTAGTCGAATGCTGCGGGGATCACTTGCTGGCTCCTTGTGCTGCTTGGATTGCTTTCCAGACGTTGTGCGGACTTGCCGGCATCGGCATGTCCGTCACACCGAGGCCGCTGAGGGCATCGATGACGGCATTCATGACGGCGGGCGCTGCACCGATGGTGCCAGCTTCGCCGATTCCCTTCACGCCCAACGGGTTGGTGGGCGATGGGGTGATGGTGTGGCCGAGCGTGATGTTCGGCACATCGCTGGCGGCAGGCACCAGATACTCGGCGAGGCTGGCGTTCTTCAGGTTGCCGTCGGTGTCGTAGACGGCTTCCTCGTAGAGCGCCTGGGCCAGGCCCTGCACCACGCCGCCATGCACCTGACCCTCGACGATGAGCGGGTTCACCTGGTTGCCGCAGTCGTCGACGGCCACGTACTGGAGTACCTCGACGTTGCCGGTCTCGGTGTCCACTTCCACGGTGCAGATGTGGGTACCGAAGGGCCACGAGAAGTTCGGCGGGTCGTAGGTGACCTGTGCCTCCAGGTTCGGCTCCAACCCGTCGGGCAGGTTGTGTGCCGTGAAGGCCTCGAACGCGATGGCCGCAAGCGGCATCGTGCGATCGGGGGAACCCTTCACGGTGAACGAGCCACCGGCGAAGTCGAGGTCGTCCTCGTTGGCCTCCAACTGGTGGGCGGCGATCTTCTTGGCCTTGTCGATCACCTTGTCGCACGCCATCGCGATGGCCACGCCACCCACGGGCAGCGAACGCGACCCGTACGTGTCGAGACCCAGCGGCGCGATGGCGGTGTCGCTGTGCAACACATCGACGTCGTCGGGGGAGATGCCCAGGCGGTCGGCCACGATCATGCTCCATGCGGTCTCGTGACCCTGGCCGTGCGGAGCCGTGCCGGACACCACCTGCACCTTGTTGGTGGGCAGCACACGCACGGTGGCGGATTCCCAGCCACCCGCCGAGTAGTTCAACGATGCCAGCACCCGAGACGGTGCCAGACCGCACATCTCGAAGTAGCTGGCCTGGCCGATGCCGATGCGCTTGGTGGCACCGGGCACGTTCTGGGTGGTCTGCTTGGCGCGGATGCCGGTGTAGTCGGCCATCTCGGCGGCGAGTTCGGCTGCCTTGAGGTAGTCGCCCGAGTCGTACACCAGGCCGGTGAATGCCGTGTACGGGAACTGCTCCTTGGCGATGAAGTTGCGCTTGCGCAGATCCATCGGGTCGATGCCCATCTGGTCGGCGAGCACGTCCATCGCACGCTCGATGGCGTACGTGGCCTCCGGGCGACCGGCGCCGCGATACGCATCGGTGGGCGTGAGCGTGGTGTACACACCCGTGCAGCTGAAGTCGTAGGCGTGGGGAATGTCGTACACGCCTGCGTACAGGAAGGCTCCCAGGATGGGGATGCCCGCCGTGATGAGCTGCTGATAGCCGCCCATGTCGGCCACGATGCGGACACGGACTGCGGTGAGCTTGCCGGTCGCATCGGCAGCCAGCTCCACGTACTGGATCTGGCCGCGGCCATGAATGGTGGCGACGGCGTTCTCGCCGCGCTCCTCGTTCCAGCGCACCGGCACCTTGTGCTTGCGAGCCAGGGCCACACACAGCAGTTCCTCGGCGTACACGTCGAGCTTGCTGCCGAAGCCGCCGCCCACGGCGGGGGCTACGACGCGCATCTGGTGCTCGGGGATGCCGAGCGTGAGGGCGGTCATCACCTTCAGGATGTGCGGAATCTGGGTGGAGCTGTACAGCGTCATGTCGCCGCCGAAGGGCTGCGGCACGGCCACGATGGCACGGGGCTCCATTGCCATCGGGATGAGGCGCTGCTGGATGAAGCGCTCGCTGACGGTGTAGGCGGCATCAGCGAAGGCCTGCGCCACCTGCCCCTCGGTGCCTTCGATCTTGAGGTCCCAGGTGTAGCTGCTGTTGGTGCCGAGCTCGTCGTGGATGACCACGCGGTCGCTCAGGGCATCTTCCAGATCCACCACGGCGGGCAGCGGCTCGTACTGCACGTCGATGAGTTCCAGCGCGTCGCGGGCGATGGTCTCGCTGGTGGCGAGTACGCACGCCACACCGTCGCCCACGTAGCAGGCCTTGGTGGAGGCCAGCGGGTAGTGCGCCGGGTTCTTCATGTCGGTGGTAACGGCCCACGCGCTGGGCATGGGCGATGCCCACAACCCGGCCAGGTCGGCCCCGCTATAGGCGGCCACCACACCCGGCAACTCGGCGGCGGCGCTCACGTCGACGCTCAGGATTTTTGCGTGTGCGTATGGGCTGCGAAGGACCGCCAGGTGCAGGGCACCGGGAATGTTCAGGTCGTTCGCATACTTGGCCTCGCCGGTGAGCAGGGCCGGGTCTTCGCGTCGCAGCAGTCGTGTCCCCAACACGGATGCAGGACGATCGTCGGTGACGGTCATGTCAGGTACCCCCAGTACCTTCGAGTAGCGGTTGTTCTACTTCGCGGCCGCGGCGAGCACGGACTTCACGATGTTGTGATAGCCCGTGCAACGGCACAGGTTGCCTTCGAGCCCGATACGCACCTCTTCTTCGGTGGGGTTCGGGTTCTCCTGCAGCAGGCTGGTGGCTGCCATCACCATGCCCGGCGTGCAGTAGCCGCACTGGAGACCATGGTTCTCCATGAAGGCCTGCTGCATCGGGTGCATGACACCATCGGTGGCCATGCCCTCGATGGTGGTGACCGACTGGCCATCAGCCTGAGCGGCCAGCACGGTGCAGCTCTTCACGGCTTCGCCGTTCAGATGCACACTGCAGGCGCCGCATGACGACGTGTCGCAGCCGATGTTGGTGCCGGTGAGACCCAGCACTTCGCGGACGTAGTGGACGAGCAGAGTGCGAGGTTCGACGTCGCTCTCGTGTGCCGTACCGTTGACGGTGACGGAAATCTTCACCAGTGATCCCCCTTCGGATCCAGAGCCCCCTGTGGCGGATCCCATCATGCCCCAAATCGCACACGGAGCGAAACCCCAAGATCCTCAGTCGAGCGGACGGTGGTGGTGCGGCATCCGCCTCGGCAGGGTGACGCCGAAGACGACAGCGAACGCTGCAGCAGCGACGAGCCCAATGGTGGCTCCTGGTGCTGAGCTGAGGTGGTAGCTGAGCATCAGGCCGACGACCGCTTCCCCCACGCCGAACGCCACGCCCCACATGGTCATCTGACGAAGATTGCGGGCGAGCAGCCGGGCAGTGGCCGGTGGGGTGACCAGCAGCGTGATGGTCATCACCGTGCCGACGGTGCGCAGGCTGATGACCACCACGATGGCCAGCAGCAGTACCAGCACACTCTGCACGAGTTCCACCCGAACGCCGACCTGTTCGGCCTGAACGTGGTCGAAGGTGGCGAGACGAAGGTCGCCGAACAGCGCAGCCACCACCAGTACGGCGGCGGTGCCGAGCCCGAGGTTCAGCCAGATGTCGCTCCATTGCACCGTCAGCACGCGCCCGAACAGAAAGTGGGAGAGTTCCACGCCCGTGTCGAGCCGGGAGATCACCACGACGCCGAGCGCGAAGAACGCAGTGCCGAGCACCGTGATGACGGTCTCCTGCCCGAGGCGTCGGTTGGAGGAGAACAGCAGCAGGAGCACGGCGATGATGAGGCCCGCCCCCATCGCGCCGACGAGCACGTTGACGCCGGCTGCGTAGGCGATTCCCACGCCGGCGAGTGTGCCGTGCGACATCGCATCGCCAAGATTGGCCATGCGACGAAGTACCACCCAGGTGCCCACCACCGGAGCAACCACGCCGATGATGATGGCGGCGATGAACGCTCGTTGCATGAACTCGGCATGGAAGGGGTCAGTCAGCCAGTGCACTTCGACCCCCTGATCCGAAGGTTGCATCGAGTGCTTCGGCGGACAGCACCGCTGCGGGCGCGCCGTCGGCGCGCAGCGTGCCGTTCACGGCGAGACAGCGGTTGAACCTGCGTCGGGCGAGGGCCAGATCGTGGGTGGCCACCAACAAGGTGGTGCCCTGCGCGGCCAGACCTTCGAACACCTCGATCAACTCCAGCGTGCCCGGCTGATCGACGCCGCTGAGGGCTTCGTCGAGCAACACTACGGAGGCCTCCTGCGCGAGGGCCCGAGCCACGTAGGCGCGCTGCAACTGGCCGCCCGAGAACTCGGTGAGGGCTCGGTGCTCGGTGCCTCCGAGGCGCACCCGATCGAGCGCCTCTGCCGCTGCGGCGCGATCCGCGGAGGTGGGACGGGCGTACCAGCGATGAAATCTGCGTCGGCCTGCCAGCACCAGCTCGCCCACCGTGATGGGGAAGTTGAGGTCGCTGTCGTTGCGCTGCGGGATGTAGGCCAGGTCCATGCGATCGGTGTGGTCGTGGCAGTGCACGCCATTCACCTCCACTACACCGTCGTGGTTCACCAGGCCGCAGATGGCCTTGAACATGGTGCTCTTGCCTGCACCGTTGGGCCCGATCACGGCGATGAGTTCACCCTTGCCGATGGCGAACGACACGCCGTGCAATGCGTGCCGCTGCCCGTAATGGACGCCGAGATCGCTCACTTCCAATACCGGCGGTGTACTCATACGCACCCCAGTGCACGCTGAATGCTGCCGAGGTTCCCACGCATCATGGTGAGGTAGTCGTCGCCGTCGTGGAGTCGATCGGCGGATGGTGATTCCGCCGTGTCGAGCGAGGCGGTGGTTGCGCCGGTCTCGTCGGCCACGGTGGTGGCGAGGTCTGCCGGAAGGTTCTCCTCGGAGAAGATCGTGGTGACGTGGTGTGCCTTCACGAACGTTGCCACCGCCTCGAGCGTCTTGGCCGAGGGTTCCTCGGAGGGTGAGATACCGGCGATGGACACCTGGGTGAGGCCGTAGGCATCAGCGAGATAGCCGAAGGCGCGATGTGTGGTGACCAGTTCATGGCGCTCGCACGTGTGCAAGCCGGCACTGAACTCCGCGTCGAGCGCCCGGTAGTCGGCGTCGGCCCGGGCCAGTGCCGCCGCGCCGTCGGCAGCCGTGACCAGTGCGGCCTGCACGAGGCTGTCGACGATGGCTGCCGCCATGACGGCCATGTTCGCTGGCGCGAGCCAGACGTGCGGATCCATGTCGCCAACCAATGCCTCACCTCCGATTTCGCCTTCGGTGCCGGCAAGTGGGTCGGTGATGGGTAGCAGTGCCAGGTTGGAGAGGAGGTCGATGGTGCGGGTGTTCGTGGACAGTGCGGAGAGTGCGGTTTCGACGTTCGGCTGGAAACCCTGACCCAGGTAGAAGAACACGTCGACACCACTCAGCCGGTCGATGTCCTTCGCGGTGGGGTCGTAGTCGTGGGCCTCCTGCCCGGCGGGCACGACCACCACGGTGTCGATCGGAAGCTGCAACCGATGCACGATGTCGGCGAGCGGGTAGAACGCCACGCCCACGCGGGGAAGAGCACCGTTGCCAGTACTGGCGTTGCTGGCGTTGCTGGCGTCGTCGTTGCTGGCGCATCCGGCCGTCGACACCGTGAGCAACGCCGTGAGCGCGGCAAGCGCCAGGTGTGCAAGGAGTCGGCCCATGCGCGCAGCGTACTGTGAATGAGAATCATTATCAATATGTTGGGAATGATTCTCATTAAGTGAGAACGCTGGGTAAGGTGGGCGAATGACAGAAGCCTCGTCGTCGTTGTCGGCAGCCACCGCGGCCGCCGTGGTGCAGGCACTGGCGCTGCGGGAACTGCGGCTCACCGCGAACCGTCGGTCGGTGCTGGCCATGCTCGAACACGGCGAACGCCCACTCACCACCGAGGAAGTGGCTGCGGGCTCCGGCGTTCCGGTGAGCACGGTGTACCGCAACCTCGCCGAACTGGTGGACGCAGGCGTGGTGGTGCGCGTGGCGGGAGCCGGCGGGGGAGATCGACACGAACTCGCCGAGGCGTTCTCCGAGCACCATCATCATCACCTGGTGTGTACCGACTGCGGCATCGTCACCGACTTCACCCCGAGCCGTCAGTTGGAGACGCTGATCGAGCAAGAAGTCGGTGCGTTGCTCGCGAGCGAGGGCTTCGAAGTGGCTCACCACGTCTTCGACGTGCGTGGCCGATGCCGGGCGTGCTCGTCAGTCCGACGTTGAGGTTTGCTCGCTGGCGTGCCAATCGCGGCCGTGCGCCCGGAGCCACCCCGGAACCTCGCTGGGTGGCAGCGGCCGAGCGATGAGGTAGCCCTGCACCTTGTTGCAGCCGATCGTGCGCATCGCCGCCAGTTGCTCCTCGGTCTCCACGCCCTCGGCCACCACTTCCAACTCCAGTGCTCCGGCCATCCCCACCATCGCGGCGATGACGGCGCGGTCCTCGGGGTGATCGCACACTCCCGCCACGAACGAGCGGTCGATCTTGATGGCCGTCAGCGGATAACGACGGATGTGTGTGAGCGAGGAGTAACCGGTGCCGAAGTCGTCGAGACACAGGGAGGCGCCGAGGTTGCGCAGCTCTTCGAGCGTGTGCTCCGGCGAGACTCGTCCGCCGCCAGGTCGGCGTGTGAGCGTTGCGTGCTCGGTGATCTCCACGATCAGCCGTTCGGGATCGATGCGGAACTCGCGCAGGATGTTGCTGACGCGGTTGCACAACCCGCGATCGGCGAGTTGGGCCACCGAGAGGTTCAAGCTGAGGCTGATGGCAGGGTCCACCTGCTGCAACACGGCGCACGCCGAGCGCAGCACCACATCACCCATCATCAGGTCCAGGCCGGAGTCTTCGGCGAGGTCGAGGAATGCTGCGGGGCTGAGCAGGCCGCGCTCGGGGTGGTTCCAGCGAACGAGCGCTTCGAGGCCGGTGGTGGCGCCGAGTTCGAGCGACACGATCGGCTGAAGAAATGCAACGAGTTCGCCGCGTTGCAAACCGGCGGCGAGGTCGTCGGCGAGGCGGCGTCGCTCGTTCGCGTTGCGCTGCCGCTGGGTGACAGGCCGTTCGGGTTCGCCGCGTCGCGCCGCCTTCGCCTCGTACATGGCAAGGTCGGCGTCGGCGAGCAGTCCGGTGACAGTGGCGTCGGTGTCGGACAGCGCAAGGCCCACGCTCGCGGTGACGCGAACGGGCCCCTCCGTGAGCAGGTAGGGCATCGACAGGCTGCTGTCGATGCGGTCGCAGAGCGCCTGACCCGTGGCGCGATCGACCATGTCGTTGGCCAGGACCACGAACTCGTCGCCGCCGACTCGCGCCACCAGATCGCCTGGCCGCACCAGACCGAGCAGTCGCTCACTGGCCTTGCGAAGTAGTTCGTCGCCGCTCTCGTGTCCGAGAAGGTCGTTCACCGGCTTGAACCGATCCAGGTCGATGAACGCGATGGCAACGGGCCTGTGCTCCGCCAGCGCTCGCTCGAGTTCGTCGAGCAGCACCGAGCGGTTCACGAGGCCGGTCAGTGCATCGTGGCGCGCCAGGTGCTCCAAAGTTTGCCGTGCGTGATAGAGGTCGCTCACGTCGTAGGCGGTGACCACCAGACCCTGCACCACTGGATCGTCGAGGAGATTCACGATCTCGAATCGCATGGGCAGGCTCGGCAGGGCGGTATTCAGTGGACGCATCGATGCTTCACAGCTCACCAGCCGTGATTCGCTACCGGCCTTCTCGATCGCGAACTCGAGATTGTTCACGTCATCGACAGAACAGAATGACGCCAGCGGCCTGCCGACCACGTGGCTCACGTCGTGGCCGAGCAGACGGGTGAAGGCAGCGTTCACGCTGGTCACTTTGCCGCTGCGATCGAGGAGCAGCGTGACCGAGGATGCGTGCTGCACCATCTGCTGGAACCTCACGGTGTCGCTGCCGGCCACTTCCCACATACGTCGGCGGGTGAGGTCGCGGGCGATCACCACCAGGCCATGAATGCCGGGCACGTCGAGAGCGTTGTAGCCCACGAACTCCACCAGCTTCCACGTGCCATCGGCAACGCGAACGCGCACCTCGACCGGCGTGCCGATGCGCTTGGACTGGATTGTTCCGGTGGACGACACCACGCTGGCCACATCGTCGGGATGAATGAGATCGAGGATGCTGCGCCCGAGCCATTCGTCGGGCTGCCACCCGAACATTTGGGCGCCTGCAGGATTCACGTAGTGCAGGCACACATCGGTATCGACCACGATGACAGTGTCGGGCAGGACTCCTGCCAGCGCCGTGAGGTCGATCTCGTCCGCCATTGTCTTCATTATCGGCCGTCGGCGCAACGAACGAGGGCTTGTGGTCGGTTTTTCGCCCGACCCGAACTCAGTGGGTGCTGGCGGTTTCGGCGATGGGAGCAGCCGGAGCGTCGCTGGCGGCAGCGGGCGCGGCCTGGGCCGGGTCGGATTTCAGGAATATCCAGAGCACCGGCACGAGGTACGCGAAGTACGCGATCACCCGGATGCGCTCAGGGTCGGAGGACCAACCGAACAGGCCCTTCAGGAAGTCGTACAGCGTGCCGCTGGCCAGCGGACCGGACGAGATCAACCACAGCGGATCG
>CAIXIJ010000093.1 GCA_903919455.1 uncultured Acidimicrobiaceae bacterium
ACTCCGACTGGTCGACATCGCGGCAGCCACCCTGGCAAACACCCAGCGCCGTCATCAGCAGCCCGCGCCGCACGGGAACCTTCTGCACTACCGTCGTCTGGTGATGCTGCGGAACTGGGGTTCGACACCCGACGAGATTGCCAGTGCCCTTCCCGGCGATGAGTTGTGCCAGGGCGCCCGCATCTCGGCGACGCGGTCCATCGACCTTGCCTCGCCGCCGGATGAGGTGTTCCCCTGGCTTCGCCAGATGGGCTTCGGTCGTGCCGGTTGGTATAGCTACGACCTGCTGGACAATCTCGGCCGGCGTAGTGCCCGGTCCGTCGTTGACGAATGGCAGGACGTGTCGGCGGGCGACTCGATACCCGGCGGCCCCGTGGAGTTCGAAGCCACGATCGTCGATCCGCCCCACTCGTTCGTGCTCCGCCTCGCGGCCCGTGGCCGGGTCGGCCGCCGGATCGACTTCACGCTCGCCTATGACCTCCGCCCAGCGGGAACCGGCACACGGCTGGTCACTCGCGCCCGCGCACGAATCGACCTGCCCGGCGGGGTGTTGCTCGAGCGGCTGATCCTCGAACCCGGCGACGGGATCATGGTGCGCAAACAGTTGCTCGGTCTCGCCCGTCGCGTCGAGCTCCCGCAGCAGCCCTGACTCTGGCGACGCGCTACATCCCGCTGGTGACGGCTACTTCACCCAACAGCGGCAGCTGCTCGAGGCCCAGCACAGCGAGGTACGTGTTGTGGTAGTGGTGCAGGGCGGGCTCGTTGCGGCCGAAGATCACATCCCTCAGCGCTCCCGATTTCGCTGCAGTCTGCTGAGAGGTGGCCATTGCATAGTCCTCGTCGCGGATCACATACGCGAACTTTTGGGCGATGTCAGCAGCGAATGCAGCGACCTCATCGCCCATCGCGGCAAGGGCTGGCTTGAGATAGAAGCTCACACGGCTCACATGCCGGCTCGGGTCCTTCGCCAGCTTCCAGTTGCATCCCGTGTCGAACACCTCTCGCGAAGTGTCCACCTGCGACACGTCGCGCTGGGGCCCCGCAGCAGCGCGACCACGGTCACACCAGCCAGGCGTACTCCGCCAAGCCGTGCGCCTTCGCGGTACACAGTTCCATCACCTCGTTGCAGGTGGACACATGGCCCCGCAGCGTCTGCACATCGCGCAGGCAGCGACCGATCGGCGATCTGGCGCTGCTGATGGATGCACCTGCCAACTCGCAGACGCCATCCACCACCTGCACCGCGAGAGCGTTTGCTGTGGAGGCAGCGGTGGCGTTGCGGACTCGTTGGTTGGAGCTCAATTCGCCGGTCGCCATGGCTTCCTCCCACATCGATTCCAGTTCGCGCTCAACCGACGCCACGGCGGCCATCCACAGACCTTCCAACGAAGCGAGCCGTTGCTGCACCCAACCACGTTCGATGTGGCGAATCTCCGACACCTGCCCCGACTTCGATTCCAACATCGGGCGCACCAGGTCGATCGCGCGCCTGGCCGTGCCTAACTGCACGGCGGCGACCGAGAAGTTGATGGGCCAGTTGCCATTCCCCACGATCACCCGGTGAGGGCCGTACTCGTTGGCGGTTGGTGTCGTCGGGTTCACCGTCCACGCGGCCGACACCCTCTGCGCGTCGATGCCGATGCTGTGACTGCCGGTGCCGCGCAGACCCAATGTGTCCCAGTCATCAATGATGATTGCCCTGTCTGCCGGAACCCAGCAGATGCGGAGATCGAGTTCCTCGCTCGACCCCTTCGGGTCCACCATGAGCGTGAGCCCGCCGATCCACGTGGCACCCTGGCAACCGGTGTCGAAACCCCACCGCCCAGTTACCACCGCCTCATCACCATCGATCAGCGCCGCGCCTAGGCCGGCAACCGTGGACGCTGATGCCGCCAGAGGGTCCTCCAGCACATCGGCCGCCCACGACGGATCGCCGCCCACCGTCAGCCACCCCAACTCGCCGGCACCCTGTGTGACCACCCACGCCAATGACGAGTCGAACGTCGCCAAGGCCATGCCGCACCGGAACCATTCGAGGGGTGAACGATTCGGGCCGCCAAGTTGAGGCGGCACCAGTTGCCGGAACAATCCGCTCGCCGCAATCGACCGGAACATGGTGTCGGGCAGCCGACGTTCGGCGTCGGTCGAGCCGACGATTTGTTGCGCCTCAATTGCGATGGCGAGCGCAGCGTCGTCGAGGTGACAACGAAGGTCGTGGGTGGTCACGATGGATCCGATCTACTCAGGCGACGCCGAGCTTGACGGCCATGTGCTGCATGACCTCGAGGTGCTCGTGCTGTGGGCTGAAGAGGACGATCTCGGCATCGTGCTCCACGCGCACCGAGTGACCGGGCGGCCAGTAGAACACGTCGCCGCCCACGCATCGATCGGTCGTACCGTCGATGTAGCTCACCACCACGTCGCCGGAGATGATGTAGCCCCAGTGAGGCGCGTGGCACGAGTCGTTGTGCAGCCCTTCCAGCAGCGGGGCAATGTCGGTGCCCGTGCCGAGGCTGAAGTACTCGGCCCCGATGGTGCCCGAGGCCTCACCGAAGTCGGACAGCTGCCGGGCGCGGGCGCCAGGCACGTCGAGCTTCACGGGAATCTCTTCCTTGGGGATACGCATGATGGATGTTCCTTTCATTGTTGATGGTGTTGTTGGTGAAGGAGACGATGATTCGCAGTCCCCAGGCCGGGCGGGACCGCTGCAACCATGATGGTCCGAAGATACTCACAATGCGAGTAGCTCTGCAACGGTGGAATCCCCCGCATACGGCGACCCATCGGAGAGGCGTGACATTTGCTGTCACAATGCGACATCTCGACCCGCAACAACACAGGATCTCGTCTCATGAACCAGCAACCCACGCTGCTCGATGTTCGATCGGCAGTGGATCGCGGCGATTGGCAACGTGCGATCGAACTGCTCGATGAGTTCGACCCCAATGGCACCGAATCCGACTCACTCGAACTACGAGCGCAAGCGCACTACGGCGGCGGCGACTTCGAAGCCTCCATCGCAGCCTGGGAAGCGCTGTACGAACTGCAATTGACCCGAGGCGATGAGGTAGAGGCGGCCCGGGCAGCAGTGATGCTGGCCATGTTCCTCATGATCGACACCGGGTTGATGGCACCGGTTCGGGGCTGGACCCGCCGGGCCGAGCGACTGCTGGAACAACACCCCGACACACCGCCACACGCTCTGGTGGCCACCGTGCGCACCTACGAGCGCTTCATGTCGGGCGATACGGTCGGCGCTCGCGAGCAGTCCGCCCTCGCCATCGAGCTGGGTACCCGCCTCGGCGTTCCTCCCGCAGTGGTCATCGGGCGCGTGGCTGCAGCTCGGCTCACCATTTTCGAGGGGCGAGTGGTCGAGGGCCTCGAGCAGCTCGACGAGATCGCCACCCTGCTCATGTCAGGTGAGGTGGATGCCCTCACCTCAGGGATGATGTACTGCGAACTGATCTGCGCTGCGCGCGGGTTGGCGCTCCACGATCGGGCGATGGAGTGGACCGACGTGATGGAGCGTTGGCGCCACGGCGCCGCATTCGGCGGCTTGAACGGGAGATGCCGCGTGCACCGTGCCGAAATGTTCCGAATCTCCGGTCCATGCGACCGGGCGGAGGAGGAAGCACTGCTTGCGTGCGAGGAACTTCGCCCGTGGATGCGCCGCGAGTTCGGCTGGCCACTCGTGGAACTCGGCAACATTCGTCTCCGCAAGGGCGACCTCGATGGAGCCGAGACGGCGTTCCTCGCTGCGCATGAGCGCACTTGGTCGGCTCAACCCGGTCTGGCCCTGCTGCGCCTCGCCCAGGGAGAGGCGGCCGCTGCAGCCACGATGATCGCCGAGGAGATCGCCCATCCGTTCGAGTTGCCCTGGAAGGAACGCCCGCCGCTGAGCGAACTTCGGCTCGCGCCTCTGCTTGCGGCGCAGGCCGAAATCGCCTCTGCCACCGGCCACGCCGAGACCGCGGCAACGGCTGCCGCTCGGCTGGCGTCGATTGCCGACACCTATCCCAGCCAGTCACTGCGGGCAGAAGCACTGCTCGCCCAGGCACGCAGCGCTCTACTGATACACGATCTGGAGTCGTGCAAGTCGGCCGCCACGAATGCCGCGGCCGTGTGGGCCGAGATCGGAGCGCCATTCGATGCAGCGGTGGCGCGAACAGTGCTGGCACAGGCGCGGCTCCTCGATGGCAACAGCGGCGGGGCGCGCATGGAGTGGCTGGCGGCGCGAGCCGTGTTCCTCGAGTTCGGCGCGCACGGTTGGGTCGATCGGTGCAATCAGGCTCTTGCGCCAACGGCGGTCGCAGTGCCACCCAGTGGCCACGCGCCTTCTGCTGCGACGTTCCGATGCACCGGCGATGTTCGCGATATCTCGCTCGGCTCGCAGCGCGTCACGGTGCACGACATGAAGGGGCTCCGTTACATCGAGCGCCTACTAGCCGAACCCGGTCGAGAGTTTCACGCGCTCGACCTCGTCGCCGTCGAGCAGAGGTCCACCGGCGGAGCAACAGCGTCGGCTGCTGATGTGGGCATCGACGACGATGGTTCGCTGGGCGCAGCGGGCATACCGATGCTCGATGATCGCGCCCGCGAGGCCTACCGCCGACGGCTTGCCGAGGTGGAGGACGACATCGATGAGGCGAGCCTGATGAACGACCCGATTCGACGCGAACTGGCCGAGCGAGACCGCGACTACCTGATGCTCGAACTCCGTCGCGCAGTGGGTCTGGGCGGGGCGACACGTACCACCGGAGGTAATGCCGAACGAGCGCGAACGGCTGTGACGCGATCCATTCGTTACGCGCTGGCGCGTCTGGCCGAGCACCACCCGGTTGCGGCGAGGCACCTCGAACAGCATCTGCGCACCGGCACGTACTGCTCGTACCAGCCCGACCCAGTCGCACCCATCGACTGGCAGCTCTGACCGTCCGCCCTGGGGTACGTTGCGCACATGCAAACAGGACGTTGTCTGTGCGGTGAAGTGACCTTCGAACTGACCGGCGATCTCATCGCCACCGCGATATGCCACTGCGATCACTGCCAGCGGCAGAGTGGAGGCGCCTTCTCGGTGAACCTCATCGCGCACGAGTCGCAGCTCACCATCAATGGCGAACTGAAGACCTACGAAGAGACCGGCGAGAACAACGACAACGTGTACGTGCGCCGGCGCTTCTGCCCGTCGTGCGGTTCGCCGATCGTGTCGGAGCTCGCCCTGTCACCGGGCATCATCGCCGTGAAGGCCGGGGTGCTCGACGACAAGTCGGCTGTGAACCCCACCGTTGAAGTGTGGTGCGTCGATCGTCAGCCGTGGGTGAGCCTGCCCGGGATGGCCGTGTCGATGGAGCGCGAGTAACGCTCCGCCCTTGCGGCGACCACCTTTGGCGGTCGCCAGCACGATGAGATTTCGACCTCGTCGGAGCTGTGCGGGTGAAGTGTGGGCGCATTGCTACTTCGGGGGTCGAGGCGTACGGTGAATCACCCAAGGGCTCATGTGTGAACACGGGCGAGAGGTGGCATGTGATGCCGGAACTACTCGAAACCGTCCTCGCTGCACTCGATGCCGGCGTGGTGATCCACGGCGCCGACACCGCGATCCTCGAGGCCAACGACCGGGCCCACGAGTTGCTCGGGTTGCAGGATCTCGATGGACGCCTCGCCGGAGACCCGTCATGGGTGTTTCTCGAGCCAGACGGGTCGCCCATGCCGCTCGAGCGATTCCCCGTGATGCAGGTACTTACGTCGCATCAGCCTGTGTGGTCGCAAAGTTTGATCGTTCATCGACCCGTAGGAGCTGATGTCTGGTTGGAGGTCAATGCGCTTCCCCTCATCAACGACGACACTGGTGTAGCCGAAGTGGTGGTGACCTTCCTCGATGTGACCGTCCGAGAGCAACAAAAGCGCATCGCCGCAGAGGCCCTCGCCGCGCTCCAGGTGTCGTCCGACTACGCCCGCAAACTCATCGAGACCGCACTTGACCCGCTCATGACCATTTCTCCGGAGGGCAAGATCACCGACGTGAACGGAGCAACCGAGAAAGTGACCGGTCGCACCAGGGAAGAGCTGATCGGAACCGATTTCTCGGCGTACTTCACCTCCCCCTCCGAAGCGCGCATCGGTTACCAACAAGCCTTTCGCGACGGGAAGGTGGTGGATTACCCACTGGAGTTGCGCCACACATCCGGCCACGCGACACCCGTGCTCTACAACGCGTCCGTCTACCGCGACGAGCGCGGCGACGTCATCGGCGTGTTCGCTGCGGCGCGCGACATCACCGAAAGCCAGACGATCGCCCGGGCGCTCGAACGCAGCGAGCGCACGTTCCGACTGGCGATGGACGGCGCCCCGCAGGGCATGGCGGTTGTCGGCCTGGAACTCGAGTTCCTGAAGGTGAACCCCGTGCTGTGCTCGATGTTGCGCCGAGATGAGTCGTGGATGCTCGCTCACACGATTCGAGACGTCATTCCGACCGAGGATCTCGGAGCGGATCTCGCCAACTACGACGAATTGCTCGCGGGTACCGCCCCGCGGATCGTCCATGAGGGCCGTTGGCTTCGGTCCGATGGATCTACCGTGTGGACGGTCCATTCCATCGCTCTACTGCGCGACGAGAACGGCGCGCCGGTGTCGTACATCTCCCAAATGCAGGACAACGCCGATGCACACCGCATTCGCGAAGACCTCTTGGCGAGGGTGAACCACGATCCGCTCACCGGCCTGATCAACCGAGAGCAACTGCAGGCGCACGTGACGCATCTGCTCACGTTTCCACTACCGAGCCCAGGCGCATTGGCCGTGCTGTTCTGCGACATCGACGACTTCAAGAAGATCAACGACACCTACGGCCACGCGGTGGGCGACACCGTGCTGTGCGAGGCAGCTCACCGCATGGCATCGGCCCTTCGCCTCACCGACGTGGCGGCGCGCGTCGGAGGCGACGAGTTTGTCGCAGTGCTCGCCACGGTCTCCGAGATCGGCGATGCAGTCGCCGTCGCCGAGAAGATCCGGCAGTCCATCGCCCGGCCCATCGATATCGGACCCGATGGCCCGATCTCCATCACCGCCAGCGTGGGCGTGGTCTTGGCCACCGAGCAGGTAGACGCCCATCGCCTGCTCCGCAACGCCGACATTGCGCTCTACGAGGCGAAAGCTTCCGGCCGCGACAGGGTGGTGGTCTTCGACACCACCACCACGTCGAGCGCCGCCGGCGACATCCGTAACGCGCTCTGGAAGAAGGAGTTCGTGCCCTGGTTCCAACCCATCGTGAGCCTGCCCGAACACACCACCGTCGGCTACGAGGCCTTGGCACGATGGATGCAACCAGATGGAAGTGTCATCAACCCCGATGGCTTCTTGACCGACGCGAAGCAGAACGAACTGATCATCGATCTCGACCGAACGATTCTGGAGCAGTCGCTTACTGCGCTCAGCGCCCTACCCGCACCGCTCCACATCGCCGTCAACGTCTCGGCCGCATCCCTCAACAGCAGCGACTACGCCGACCGTGTGATCGAAGCGGTGCAACAATCCGGAGCAGACCCCTTGCGGCTGCGCCTGGAATTCACCGAGACCGATCTGCTCACGGTGACCAACGCGGTACGCAACACCATGGATCGCCTCGTGGCCTTCGGTATTCGCTGGTACGTCGACGACTTCGGCACTGGATACTCGTCGATCTCCCACCTACGCGACATGCCGATCGCAGGCTTGAAGCTCGACCTGTCGTTCACCACCATGATCTCCGCGGACGAACCCGACAGCGAGCGACTGGCGAAAGCCATGGCCGGGTTGGCCGACGGCCTTCGCTTGGACACCATCGCCGAAGGCGTCGAAACCACAGGCCAAGCAACGGCCCTCGCCGCCGAGGGCTGGAAGCACGGCCAGGGCTTCCTGTTCGGACATCCGGAACCAGACCTGCCGAATCTGCAGTTGGTATGAGCGGTTGGCGCAACGAACCGCTGTCGCTGGGCTCGTCTACGGACGCGGCTCGAGATTGAGAATCGCCGGCGCGGTGGCCTTCGCGAATCGAACGCCGTAGATACGCCAATCCGAATCCTTGGGCGAGAGTGCGTTCTGCGACCACATGACCGTCCAGCCAGCGCCCGGTAGCCACACCACCGACTGGTGATAGGTAATCCAGCCGGCACGGGGAGGCTGCATATCGGCCACCTTGCCCAGCGGCCGCCACGGTCCATGGGCCGTGGTCGAGAACCAGGCGTACACGTCGTTGGTGAGCATTCCCCATCTGGCAGCAGATGCCATGAATCCGCCCTTCACCTTCGCAACTTCCAGCACGGCCGCCGGCGGCGCATCGAACGACATCGGCCGGCGATTCGACCAGTACCGCGACCACGTCTTCCCGGTCCAGTAGAACCATGGGCCCGAAGCGAAGGTGGCCAACGTGGCACGGGCTACCACGTGCTGTCTGTCGGCGATGCGCCCATGGATGTAGATGTAG
>CAIXIJ010000094.1 GCA_903919455.1 uncultured Acidimicrobiaceae bacterium
CACCGCCGACGCCAACCGTTGCCGGCCGTCATAGGTGAAGCACTCCCAATGATCATCCATAGTGCCTTCACGATCATGATTGACCGACACCACATTCCCGACCGCGTCGTAGACCATCGTGTCCTGCTGCAACACCACCTCACCCGTACTTGCCGGGCGAGTGGCTTTCATCGATGTCAACTGGCCCGTCGCCGCGTCGAACCCGTACGTACGCGTCGAATTGAACGCCTCGGACGTGCCACCAATCACCCGCGACACCACCCGCCCCACGGGATCAAACCCCGTCGAATCCACATACGTGTCGACAATGCTCGAAAGTCGTTTCGGTGAGCCGTAGGCGTCGTACGCCGTTTCCACGGTTTCGCCGGCCATGTCGTCGAGGGCGGGCACCGTAATCGACGACACCTGGTTGTCGCGGCGGTAGGAGATCGCGGAGTAGGTGTAGTCGCCGGACAGTCCGTCGGTGAGCCCGGCGATCGGGGGCACGGTGTAGGTGTATCCGGTCGGGCGGCCGCGGCTGTCGTAGCCGACGGTGTCGATCTTCCATGTGCCGCCTTGGGAGACGGACGTGACGTAGTCGAGCAGGCCGGACTCGCCGAGCTTGTCGTAGGCATGGGTCTCCAGCGTGGCGCCACCGGCGGCGATCTGGGTGACGCGCCCGATGAGGTCGGTGGTGTACGTCACGGTGCCGCGGGGGTCGGCGACGGTGTTGACCGAGCCGTCGTCGAGATATGCGAACGACGTGATCCCGGCGTCGGGGTCCTTTCGGGTCAACAACTGGCCGAGGTTGTTGTAGGTGTAGCTGCGGACGTTGCCGGCCGGGTCGGTCACCTTGGTGCGGCGGCCGGCGAGGTCGTAGTCGTAGGCGGTGGTCTTCGCTCCGGTCCAGGTGGTGTTGAACTCTGCGGTCCAGTCGACCTGGCCGAGCGAGTTGATGTGCGATTGCGTCTGCGAACCGCGTGCCGGGGTGACGGTGGTGGTCTGATGCGAGTAGGTGTAGGCAGTGTCGACCGCGGCACCGCCGACGGTGACTGCGGTGTCGTTCGAGTAGAGGGCGGTGTCGGTGACTCGTCCGAGACGGTCGTAGGTGGTGCGGGTCTCCGTGGGGATCTGGACGGACGCGATCGCTCCCGGGTACGCCATCCCTGAACCGGCCGCGGTTGCGCCCTGCTTGCCGCTAAAGGACTTGATGGCGAGGCCTCGGGCGTCGTATTCGGTTCCGGACAGCACGCGGCCCGCGATCGGGCTCGGTGTCTGTGTCTCCCGCGTACGACCGAGCCCGTCGATGTAGGCGAAGCTGTCGAGCCAGCCGCCGGTGGTGGCCTGGACCCGGCTCCGCACCCGGCTGGGTGAGGTGCCGGGGACGTCGTAGTCGTAGAGCAGCGTCGGGTCGGGGTCGCCGTTGAACTGCACCGACTTCACACGGCCGAGGCTGTCGTAGGTGTAGGTGGTGACCTTGTCGGTGCCGTCGCCGCCAGCGGTGGAGTTGTTGCGATCGGTCACGGTCACCGGGTTGCCGTGGTCTTGGTCGAGGTTGGTCGCGATCGTGTGGCCGACAGCATCGGTGACGGTGTAGGGCAACGTGTCGGCGCCGTAGCCGTACGTGGTGGTGGCTGTGATGGTGCCGTCACGCGGTGACGTGACGGTCAACCGCCGGCCGGCAGCATCGCTGGTGAACGTGGTCGCCAGCCAGGCCCCGGTGAGCGACGCCCGGGTCAAGGATTTCGTCGGCGCCGCGACGGCAGTGTAGGCGCCAACGACCTGGCCGTCGTAGTAGGTTTTCACCTGCGACAGCTCGGCATTCGGGTCGCAGCGCCCGGACGTGCCTTGGGCGACGCCGGGGTCGCCGCTGGCCGTGTACTGGACATACGGCAGGCCGATGTAATAGTCGGTGACCGCTGCCGCGCTGTAAAGGTACTGCGTGTGAGTGCAGGTGTTGTCGGTGCTGTCACCGGCAACACCCATGTTCCACACCTCGTTCTCGATGCCGTTCGCGTCGTAGTAGTGGCGCACCTCCACGACCGTCGGCGTGGTCGCGGTTGCGGTATCGCTGTCCCAGTTCAACGATCGCGTGCGGAACAGTTCCACACGCTTCGACCCTGCGCCAGCGGTGTCGAGCGCGTACTCGGACACCTGACCGCTTACGCGAGTCGCCCCGTTGTAGACCTCGCTCAAGTATTCGAGCCCTGCCAGATCATCGGAATCGGTGAACGTCAACCCGTCCGGGGTCGCCACCGTCACCGCCGGGTAGGTGGCACCGTTGTAGTCGCCTGATTCGCCACGGTGGTAGTAGTGCCGCGTTTCTGACACCACCCCGCCTGGCTGGCCGACCTGCACCCGCACCGTTGAATAGCCGCGAGGTTCCGACCACGTCTTGTGTGTCGCGTCAGGGTCGGTGTCGTAGTGGTACGCGGGTGTGCCGACATAGGCGTAGCTCGTGATCACGGGTGTCGTTGACAGGTTCAGCCGGTCGGGATAGTCGGTCACCTTCGACACCAGGAACGTGTTGAACGCGCCGTAGCCGACGGCACCGTTCAACATCGTCCATCGCGGATAGCAGTCCATCGTGTTCGTCTGCCAGCCTGCGGTGGGCATCGACCCGCACGGCGTGTTCTGCCCGTAGACCACCTTGGTCTCGCCGCCGTACTCGTTGTCGATCGTGTCCAGCCGCCAGTACTTCGCGGTGATCCCATCGCCGCGGTTGTCCAACAAGCTGAACGAGTTGAACGTCACCTTCGGCAACGTCTCCTGATTCGTCGCTCCCGGGGCACCGACTCGTTGAATCGACCGCAACCACAACTGCGGGTCCTGCCACCCTGCACCATCCGGGTCGGGGAAATCGAGATCGAGATTCCAACGGTCCACCACCCGCCACGCACCCGTCGTCGCGTACCGGACCTGCGTTTCGATCGACGAGGTCGCCAACCGGGTGAAGAACGACGGCGCATACTTCGTGCACGGCGCCGCGCTACACATCAGATCGGTCGGCACATCCGGATACTGATTCGATGTCAACGACGCGTCCGACTGAATGCAGCCCGACGAGCCGATGCAACGCGGCTTGTGCGTGAACACCACCCGAGTCAAATAGTCCGAACCCCGGACCCCGTAGCGGATCTCATCCAGCGCACCGCCACGCGTGTAGGCCTTCGGCGCGTTCGGTGCCCCCGACGCGCCATACATATTCGTCTCCGCTTGGTACTTGAAGAACTGCGCGTTCCCGAACCGGTCGATCACCTTGTCGAGATTCCACCGCCACGCCTGCATGCAGCCGCCAGCAGTCCCGAAACACGGCTCACCCGTGTTGTTGCCGATCACCGGCACCGTCCACACCGACGACAACGCCTCAGTGCCCTGCACCCTCGCCCCGAACACGTGGTTCGTGCCGTCCGGCGAGGTGACGGTCCACGTCTGATTCAGCTGATCACCCGCCGTTGCTGTGCCGGTGGTGCGCTTGATCCGCCACCCGGCATCGTTCTTGACCATCTTCCACTCCGAGGTCCCCGTCAACGACCCCGACTGCATCACCAGCCGCGATGCATGCCCGTCCAACACCAGGAAGTTCCGATCACCATCCCAACACCAGTCGTGCACCGCGCCACCATCTGCGTAGCACGACGTGTACGACCGCTCGATGTAGGCGTCCGTGCTCGACGAGAACCCCGACCCGAACTGCCCCAACTGGGTGTTCTCATCACCCGTCAACCCGTCGATCGCCTTCGACGAATACCCCAACGACACCAACGGCACCGCCCCATACCCCGTCGGTGGCAACGCCAACGGGTACGACCACGAGAATCCACCCATGTTCCCACCCGTCGACCACGACGCCGAACTCCTCAAATCCGTCGCAGAGTACGAACCCAACGCCGACGAATAGCCCGCCTCCAACGCATACACCGCGTCACCCGTCGCAGTAGCCGCCATCACCCACGACGCCACCGACCACAAACCTTTCGCCCACGCCGCCCGCGCAGAGAACCCGGCGCCCGCAGCGCCAGAGACAGTCGACGTTGTTGACGACGGATCCGTAACCGGTGGCACCGCCGAGCCCACGGATGGATCTGGCTCCAGCTGCAACACGCCCGACACCGTGCCCGACGCCGGATCATTCGTGAAACCCGGTACCGGTGTCGGCGTCGAACACTCCGGCAGTTCCGGCGCGGTCAAAACACACGGCGGATACTTCACCAACTCCAAACGCGCACCATACGAACCGCCGTGATGGCCAGCGAGATCGGAGTAGTTGATTGCTATCTCCACCACACCCGGCGACACCAACGCATCCACCGACGAATCCGTCACCTGGAACCCGAAATCACCCAACCCGGCATCACTCGCGGCGGCAGTCCCCAGGATCGTCATCGACACCGTCGATGCAGCCTGCATGCCATCCGGCACTACATCGGGTTGGCTCAGCGCAATCGGCACATCAGCCGAAACCGCCACCGGCACATCCACCGCAGCGACATCTACCTGCTGATACGAAATCACCTCCACTGGTGCCGCCGACACATCCGCCAAGAACCCCTCCACACCGACCGACTCCCGAGCCACCGGTACCGGAGGATTCGCTGGCGGCGCAGGCACAACGCCCTCATCGACCACAGCCGCCAGGGACCGCAACGGTGCTGCCGACGCCGAAGCGGCTGCAATCGCCACATCACCGAACGTCAACCCGGCGACCATCAACAGCCCTAAAGCCCGTAGGCCTGATCGCCCACACGACATCCGAACCACCACCTGCTCACGATTCACAGCAGTCATAATCAACGCAATGTAGTTTCGCCGGTACCCAGCTTTGATCAGATCCTCGACACCATTTTGCTGTTGCGTCGGCACTCAGCACCAGTGTCGGGTGACTACATGGCCTTCATTGGCGGTGGAGTTCGTCGTGTCGTATGTTTATATAGGTTGTGTTGCGTCGCGGGTGATTGGTGATTTCGCCGAGGTGGTGTTGCAGCAGGACACGATGGTCTACGACGCGGTCGGGAATGTGGTGTCGGTCAATCATGATCGTGAAGGCACTATGGATGATCATTGGGAGTGCTTCACCTATGACGGCCGGCAACGGTTGGCGTCGGCGGTG
>CAIXIJ010000095.1 GCA_903919455.1 uncultured Acidimicrobiaceae bacterium
AGACGCCCTGCTCGATGAGGGCGTAGCTCTTCTCCGACACCACGGGTGCCAGGATGATGTCGCGGGGATCTTTCATCAGTTGGTCTCCTCGGCCGAGTCAGCGTCGCGCTGGCTGGGGGGCAGCTGGAATCCGGCGGCCTCAGCGGCCTCTGCGGTGGCGAAGTAGAACTCGGCCACCGTGCGGTCGTAGAACGCCGAGCCCGGTACGTGGTACAGACCCGAGTCGGCATTGCCCTTGATCTCGTAGCCCTTCGGAGCGCCACCGTCGACCTTGGGGGCCTTTGCGCCAGCCGGCAGGTCGGCAGCAGCAGCCTTGGCTGCGGCCTTCTTCGCCGGGGCGGGTGCGGCTTCGTCGTTCGCTGCGCCTGCGGCCTGGCCCGGCAGCGTGCTCTTCGAGAAGATCACGTAGTCGCTGCAGAGCACGTCGTAGGCGTTCAGCTCGTTCACTTCGATGAGCTGCACCTCAGGAAGGTTCAGGAAGCTGCGGATGGTGTTGGTGTCGTTGGTGTCGACCACGACGAGGGCCTTGCCCTGCACGCCGAGGGCGCTGAGCGCAGCCTTGGCGGCCTTGGTCTTCGGGGCATCGAAGCCCCACGCATCGACAACCACGACCTTGCCCTCAGCAGCGCGGTCCGACAGGGCCGAGCGCAGGGCGAGCTTCACCATCTTCTTGGGGGTCTTCTGACCGTACTTGCGGGGCTTCGGCCCGAGGGCGACGCCACCACCGCTGAAGTGCGGCGAACGGGTAGAGCCCTGACGGGCGTTACCGGTGCCCTTCTGCTTGAAGGGCTTCTTGCCGCCGCCGGACACCTCGGCGCGAGTCTTGGTGCTCTGCGTGCCGGCACGACGGGCGGCGAGCTGAGCGGTGACGACCTGGTGCATCACGGGCACGTTCGGCTGCACGCCGAAGACATCGGCGTCGAGCTGAAGCGAACCGGCATCCTTGCCGTCGCGGGTCTTGAGGGTGACGGTGCTCATCACTTCCCCTTCACTGCATTGCGGACGATGACGACGCCGCCGTTGGGGCCCGGAACCGAGCCCTTCACCAGCAGCAGATTGCGCTCGATGTCGGCCTGGACCACTTCGAGGTTCAGCGTGGTGACCTGTTCGTGGCCCATGTGACCGGACATCTTGAGGCCCTTGAACACGCGGCCGGGGAACGAGCAGGAGCCGATGGAGCCGGGTGCACGGTGGTGCTTGTGGTTACCGTGGCTGGCGCCCTGACCGGCGAAGTTGTGACGCTTCATGACGCCGGCGTAGCCCTTACCACGGCTGACCGCCGTGACATCGACCTTCTGGCCCTCGGCCAGCAGGTCGACCTTGATCTCCTGGCCCACTTCGAACCCATCAACCGAATCCAGACGCAGTTCCACCAGGCGGCGACCGGCGTCAACGCCGGCTGCTGCGAAGTGGCCCGCTTCGGGCTTGTTCAGTTTCTTGGGGTCGCGGTGGCCGTAGGTGACCTGCAACGCGGTATAGCCGTCTCGCTCGGTGGTCTTCACCTGCACGATGCGAGCGGGCTCGACGCGCAGCACGGTGACGGGCACGACCTTGTCGTTCACCCACACCTGGCTCATGGCGACTTTCTCGCCAACGATCGCTTTGAGTGCCATGTCGGCAGCCTTTTCGGTCGGAACCCGGCGGCGCCGGGTTTTCGGATTACACGCAAATGCTCCGCTGGCCATATGGCCGGCGGAGCACCGGAAACAAGTTGTCGCCGTGCGGTTCCCACGTTTCACCGAGGTGAGGTGCGGGCGTACACGGACATCGATTGCTGCGTACCTTCATGCCCTGACGGGCGGAACGCACGAGGGTGAAACTCTATCGGCGCCTTCTCACGCGCGGCAACCCTCTACGGGAAACGTTGTGCCATCCATTCGGCCACGATGGTGAGGGCCTCCCGGCGATGGCCCTCGAGGTAGTGCGGGGCGCCCTTCAGTTCCACATAGGTCACGTCCTGGGCCCCTGCGTTGGCCACGATCTCCTGTGCCTGCCAGACCCGAATCTCGGTGTCGGCCGTGGGATGCACCAGCAGTGTCGGCACCGTCACTCGCGGCATCGTGTCGGCCAGTTTCGCGTGACTCGACAGCCCTGACCAGGTACTCAGCCAGCCGCGAGAGGTCATCGTGCGCGCCAAACCACCCCGCCCGTAGTTGGCGTCGAAGGGGTCGGGGAAGGCGAACAGACTGCCCATCGGCCGCTCGTCGGGGTCGATCGACAGGTCCAGGTAGGCCGGGTCGGCAAGCGTGCGATAGATCGTGTGGTACTTGGTGGACACTGCCCTGCGTCGAAACTCGCGCCAGGCCAACGGGTCTGCGTGGTGATCCACAGCCTTCAGTCGGCTCCCGGCATCCACTGCGTCAGCGATGCTGGCCTTGGCCACGGCGTCGATGCGAGCAACACGTTCCGCCTGGGCCTGGCGATATCGGGCCAGCCAGGCAGGGTCGTAGCTGCACGGCTCGGGCCAGGGGCGCCAGCCGTTGTCGGGGTGATACATGTCGAGTTCGGGCACCGTGGAGAACGGGTCCGCCTCGTCGGCCACGCTGGGGTCGATGACCTGCAGCATGAACACGCCCTCCCCCGGATGTGCCGCCATGCCGATCCATCCGTCGCCGATCCCCAGTTCGGCCTGAGCCATCGCCATCAGACTGCCGCCACCCGAGTTCCCCAGCAGCACCACAGCTTCTGCACCGCGTCGAATCATCTCGTCATAGGCGGTTTTCACGTCGACGATGCAACTCTCGTGCAGACAGTCGGTGTCGTTGTTCTGGTAGCGGGTGCCGAAACCGAACACTGCGTACCCGGCTGCTGCCAGCAATGGGCATGCGTAGTGAACGCTGAAGTCGCCGCGCGGATGGCTGAGGATGACAGCGGTCTTCCACGGCCTGCCGTTCGGCGGTGTCCAGAGCAGACCGCGCACGAGGGCGCCATCGGGGCTGACCAGCCGCACGGACTCGCGAGGAATCTCGACGCCCGGGTCGTCGTCGGCCAGCGGCCAGTAGTTCAGACCGAACGGGCGCTTTCCACCCAGATGCACATCGAGGTCCTGCATGCCCGCACGTTAGGCGGCGCCTCGCGACTCGGCGTCAATCGGACGGGCGGGCGCCCAGGGTTGCCGTCACCGTGAGGGCGTTGCCATCACGAACCAGGTCGACCCGCACCGTGTCGCCGGGCGAGAGGTCGCGGATGGTGGCCACCAGGCCAGCGTCGCCGGTGATCGTCACGCCATCCACGGCGATCACGACGTCGTCCACCTCGATACCCGCCCGATCGGCACCGGAACCAGCCGTGACGCTGGCCACCCGTGCGCCGGTGCCTCCATCGATACGAGGTGCCAGCTTCACTCCCAGGAAACCCGCTGCCTCTGCCGGCACGGAGACCGAGGCCCGCAACCGGTCGATGCTGGGCAGGAGTTCCTCGTTCGAAATGGCGAACCCGAGATTGTTGGCCTGGCTTCCGTTGTCGGCCGTGGCGACGAAGGTGACCACGCCCACCACTTGGCCGAGCGAGTTCACGAGCGGTCCACCGGAGTTGCCCGACGAAATCGGGGTGTCGGTCTGGATGAGACCCTTCAATGCTCGAACCGGGTCGGCAGAGGTGCGGTGAAGGGCCGAGACCACGCCAGCCGTGACGGATGGGTCGCCGTCGAGGGCCAGGGCGAAACCGACCGCCACCACCGGATCACCGACGCGAATGTCGGACGAGGCGGCAAACGCCGCAGGGTGCAGACCGACGGCATCCACCCGCAACAGCGCCAGATCGCGGGCCGTGTCGCTGGCCACCACCGTGGCCCGTCGGGGTTCGGTCTCTCCGGGCAGCCGAACGGTCACCGTGGCCGCCCCGTCCACCACATGTGCGTTGGTGACGATCTCCCCATCCGCCGTCAGCACGATGCCGGTACCCGACCCTCGCAGCACCGATCCGTTCAGCTCGGTCAACGTGTCGACGCTCACCACACTCGGCCCGACTGCGCCGGCTGCAACCGCCACATCCATGGCAGGGAGATCGTCCGTGCGCGGGGCAACCTG
>CAIXIJ010000096.1 GCA_903919455.1 uncultured Acidimicrobiaceae bacterium
GCCACCACGATCGCCGCACGACTGGGCCTCCGCCACGAGGTGCTGGCGGTGACCGATCGCTCCACCGACGACGCGCTGCAGTTCCGCGAGGTACTGCGCGACAACAGCCAGTACGTACATCACCCCGGCCTTGCCGATGCCTACCGCCGTCGATTCGGTGAACCGGACCGCCTGCACATCCGCTCGAATCTCGGTGAGATCGGACGACTCTTCTACCAACCTGCCAACGACCGGCTGCGCCCGTGCACTCCCGTTTCCTTGGCAGCCGCCTACGCCGGTGGTCGCGAGGCACTGGCGACGAACCCCGCCGTGCTGGATGCCTTCGCCGAGTACGCCCACCACAGCAACCTCGCTGACGGCCACGGATACGACCCGTACGACCTGCTCTATTGGGAGCACCGAATGGGCGCGTGGCATGCCAGCGTGGTGATGGAGTCAGATCCAGCATTCGACACGACGGTGCTCTGGAACTCGCGGCGCACGCTGTCGACATTGCTCGGCGTGGATCGCGCCCACCGCAAATCGGGCGCCGTGTTTCGCGGGCTCATCGCGGAGCATCTCCCCGAGGTGGCCGATGTGGCGATCAACCCGAAGCGAACCGTATCCGTATCACGGCTATGACAGTTCAGGGCATGACACTTCAGGGCATGACACTTCACGGCATGACAGAGGCCCTGCCGGCGCACCGGACAGGGCCTCGTTCACTTCCTACGGGTGGAGGTGAGGGGAATTGAACCCCTGGCCTCAACAGTGCGATTGTTGCGCTCTGCCAACTGAGCTACACCCCCGTTGGAGGGTCGAAGTGTAGCGGCGATCAGGCGGCGTGAAACCAGTTCTGTTCGCTGTACTGGCGGTCCTGCTCGAGTGATTTGATCTGCACGAGCTTGTAGCAGTAGCCGCAGAGGCTGACGAACGACAGACCAAACGCCCACACCATTGCGGTGGCATGCGTGGTAGCCGCCAGGAAGCCGCTGATGGCCACGGTGATGCCCAACATGAACAGCACGTTCGCACGGCGACGGCGCACCAGTTCGCGATGGCTCACTCGGTGGAGATGCTCCTGGCGGTGATGGCTGGTGTTCGAGGGGCGGCGATCCAGGGTGCCCTGCTGAGCAAGCTCGCGGCTTGCCGGTGCGGCAGCTCGGCGAACCTGGCCGGGATGGCCGTGGGTACGGGTGGCCGTGGAACCCTGGGTGAGCGGACGGGCCATCCCGCGCATGGGCACCATCGTGCGAGTGGGCACGGCGCGCTGCAGGGTGGACAGTTGACGGCGGAAGTCGGTGACCGAAGAGTTGGGGCGGTTCTCGGACCGGGAGCGCAACAGCGGCGGCACGATGACGGCTGCCCAGACTGCGGCGACTGCGAGAAGGACGATGGGCTGCATGGCGTACTCGTCTTTCTACTGATGCAAGGAGAGGGACATGAGGAACAAGAACTCCGGTGAGGGACAGATGACCAAGAGGCATCCGGCCGGTGGCGGCTTCATTACGGTTCTACTACGTTCGTAACAGTTGGCGCAATGTTAGCGGGTCGGCGGTACGTGCCACTCCGCCCCCCGGTTTTCTCCCAGAGCGCCAATTCCCCGATGGTCATTCCTCGATCGGCCGACTTGCACATGTCGTAGATCGTCAAGGCCGCCACCGCGCAGGCATGCAACGCCTCCATCTCCACGCCGGTGCGGTCGACAGTGTCGACCTGCACTTCGATGTCGATGAACTCGTCGCCGATCTCGAAGTTCACCGAAACAGAGCCGATGAGCAATGGATGGCAGAGCGGGATCATGTCGCTGGTGCGCTTGGCAGCCTGAATGGCAGCCACGCGTGCAACGGCGAGCACGTCGCCCTTCTTCACCTCGCGGTTCGCGACGGCGGCGGTGGTCTCGGGCTGCATGAACACCTTGCCCCGGGCAACCGCCCGACGGTGCGTGGGTTCCTTGGGGGTCACGTCGACCATGCGGGCCCGACCCATCGGGTCGAGGTGTGTGAAAGTGAGGTCACTCATCTGTCACGGAATCGTAGTACCTGAGGCCCTCGGTGCACCCGCACGGAGCCGGATCCGTGTGCGACCCGAGGGTCAGCCGCCGATCTGGCTCATCGTTCGAGTGGGCCGCACGAACGTGACTTGGTTGATCTGGTGGCCGGCCCACTTGGTGCCAACTGCCCGCTGGATCTCGGCGGCCAACTGCTCGTCGTCGGCACCCGACCGAATGAGCCGCAACAGGTCGAACTCGGTGGTGGCGAACAGGCACGTGCGGAACTGACCGTCGGCGGTGAGGCGCACACGGTCGCAGTCGTCGCAGAACGGCTTGGTGACCGTGGGAATCACTCCGACGGTGCCCTTGCCGTCGAGGTACCTCCACTCGCTGGCAGGTGCGGTGCCCCGACCGGCGAGCGGTTCGAGCGGGAACACCGCTGCGATGGCGGCGACGATTTCGTCTTGCCCGACGACCTTGTCGTGCAGCCAGTGGCCGGTGGCGTCCAGCGGCATGAACTCGATGAACCGCATCTCCACGTCGTGGTCGCGGCCGAAGCGGGCGAGGTCGACGATCTCGTCGTCGTTCACTCCTCGCTCGACCACGGCGTTGATCTTCACCGGGGAGAAGCCAGCTTCCTTCGCGGCCTCGATGCCATCGAGCACTCGCACGAGTTCGTCGCGGCGCGTCATTCGCTCGAACTTCTCGCGCTGCAGCGTGTCGAGACTGATGTTCACTCGGTCGAGGCCAGCCTCGCGAAGCTCGTGGGCGAGCAACCGGAACGTGGCCCCGTTGGTGGTGATCGACAGGTCGGGCTTCTTGCCTGCGTAGGCCGACACCGAAGTGGACGGCACGCGCAGCGCAGCGAGCTTCTGCACCAGCAACGGCATGTGCGCACGAATGGTGGGCTCACCCCCGGTGAGCCGCAACCCATCGACTTCGAAGTGCTCCACGAAGATGCGCGCCAGCCGTTCGATCTCCTCGAACGTGAGCACCTCGCTGCGCGGCAACCACTTCATGCCTTCTTCGGGCATGCAGTAGGTGCAGCGGAAATTGCACCGATCGGTGACGGAGATACGCAGGTCGCGGATGGTCCGCCCGAACGGGTCGATCAGATCCATGTCGTCAACCTACCCACAACAGCATCGTGCCGACGGAGCCGCCTGCTTCCACACCGTCGCCGTCGGGCACCTCGGCGATTGCATTCGCCATCGAGGTGGCAGCCAACTGGTGGCTGCCCTGAGCGCCAACCGTGCGCACGTGCACTCGCCCGTCGGCACCGAACTCCGCAAACACGCGCTGATAGTGGATCTTGCCGTCGGGTTGCCGCGACAAGCCATCGTCGGCGATTGCCCGCACGAACGGCCGCTGCGGGGAACGATGGCCTGCCATCTGGCGAAGCGCCGGCCGGGCCAACAGTTCGAAGCTCACCATCGAGCTCACCGGGTTGCCCGGCAGGCCGAAGATGGGCACGGCTCGACCATCGCCGGCATCCAGAAGTCCGAACGCGAAGGGCTTCGCCGGCTTGATGGCAATCTGCATCCAGCGCATGTCGGCGATTCTCGACAGCACGGCCTTCACCACGTCGTAGTCGCCCATGCTCACGCCGCCGCTGGTGACCACGGCATCGCACGTTGCCGCGGCCTCGCGCAGCACACGTTCGAGTTCGGCTTCGTCGTCGCGGACCACACCGAGGTCGATCGCCTCGCAACCGGCTGCTGCAACGAGTCCGTGCAGCATCGTGCGGTTGCTCTCCCGAATCTGTCCGGGCTGCAGGGGGCCGCCATCGTCGATCAGTTCGTCACCGGTGCTGAGCACCGCCACACGAACCCGAGGCACGACGGACACCACGGCAGCATTCACGCTGGCGAGCACGGCGGCGATGGTGGGCGTGATCATCGTGCCCGGCTCGTACAGCGGGGTACCCACAGGGATGTCGTCGCCCACAGCGCGGACGGCAGCACCCGACGCGACCGGGCGAAGCACGCGCACCCTGGAACCACCGTCGAGGCGTTCGGTGTCTTCCACCATCACGATGGCGTCGGCGCCGGCGGGCACGGGGGCGCCGGTCATGATGCGAATGGCCTCGCCAAGCTGCAGTACGTGATCCGTGGCCGCTCCGGCAGCCACTTCGCCTACGACCGGCAACTCCACCGGGGCGGCCTGCACCGAGGCAGCGCGCACCGCATAACCATCCACTGCGCTGTTGGCGAACGGCGGTACGTCTTCGCCCGCCACCACCGGCCCAGCCAGGACGCACCCGATAGCTGCACGGAACGGCAGATCGCGCGCTGGAAGCGCCGGGCAACGTTCGAACACGTGTGTGCGGGCCTCAGTGATGTCGATCACGGGCGCCACGGTACCGTGACCGGGATGACCTCGTACGCCCCGATCTCCGCCGCGCACGAACCAGAGGGCCACACTGCGCGCTGGTCCACCTGGGACGGCGAGCACACCGACATCACCACCATTCGCTGGGAAAACGAAGGCTTCACGATTTCCGGCTTGCTCAGCCGAGAACACGTGGAGTTCGTGCTTCGTCTCTCCCCCACCTGGCAGGCGCGCCAGTTCATTCTCTTTCGTGATCTCGAAGAACCCGACCTATGGCTTGCCACCGACGGGTCGGGTCGCTGGGGTGAGATGAACGGGGCGCACCGGGCAGAGCTCGACGGCTGCTACGACATCGTCGTGGCCGGCTCGGCATTTGCCCACTCGCTGCCGATCCACCGCCTGCCGATGCATGAGGGCCACGCAGCGGAAGTGCCGGTGGTGCGAGTGGACCCCGAAACGCTCGAAGTGCTCGCTGTCACGCATCGTTACACCCGCATCAGCAGTCACCGCTGGCGCATCGAGACCGAATCCGACGATGCAGCATCCGACGATGCAGCCGTGGAGGCAGCCGTGGAGGTAGACGTGGATGACCACGGCTTGGTGAAGGACTACCCCGACGGGTTTCGGCGGGTTTCATAGAGACCGCGGATCTCGTCGCCATCGGGCAGTTTGCGTAACGGCTCGCGAAGGGTGATGAGGCTGATGTCTTCCACGTTGGCGCGCAACCATGCCGACACCTCGCGCGGGTGGTGCGGCGCCACTTCGCGCAGCACCCAACCGATGGCCTTACGCACGAAGAACTCGGTGTCGGGCAGTAGTCGCTCGGCGTACGCGAACAACTGGTCCATGTGATCGCCGCGGCGTACGGCCGATCGCAGCGCCAGCACGGCGGCGCGGCGCATCCAGAAGTCGGGATCGTCCACCCACAGGTCGAGCACGTGGAGCGAGTCGCTCCACGAACGGGCCACCAGGTCGGCGACCACCAGACCGGCCAACGGATCCACGAGCGCCCAGGTGCGGCACTCACGAAGCCGGAGATCGAACCACAGCATGTCGTCGCTGCCGATTCGACGCGGGTACACCTGCAGCAGTTCGATGGCTGCCAGGCGACGCTCGTGAACAGGTTCAGCCCAGAGCGCGTCGGCCACGGCGAAGATGTCGTCGTGCGACAACTGCGGATGGCGGCGAGCCCAGTTGCGAACGACTCGACGCACTGCAGGCACCGGTGCGCCGAGATGACGAAGTTGACTCTTCAGGTAGGAGCGTTCGGTTGAGGCGCGCTGCGGCGAGCCGAACTCACCGATCTGCACGAATAACAGGTTCGAAACCGCGACGGGGTCGATGTCAGATTCGGCTGCGGAGCCACTCACGGAATGCTTCTCCGAAACGTTCGTCGTCGAGAGCGAGGTCGACCACGGCGGTGAGCCAACCCAACGGGTTCCCCGTGTCGTGACGCTGGATGGGTCGCAGCACGCCGTGGAAGGGCGAGTCGGCGGCCTGCATCCGCAGTGCATCGGTGAGCTGAATCTCTCCTCCGGCTCCCGGGCGGACCTGATCCAGTCGGTCGAACACATCGGGGGTGAGCACGTAACGACCAATGATGATGAGGTCGCTGGGCGCATCAGCTGCGGCGGGTTTTTCCACCATGGTCTGGATGCGCACCACGCCCTCGGCATCCACTTCGCCCGCCGGATGCACTACGCCGTACGCGCTCACCTCGGCAGGTGGCACCTGCATGAGGCCGACAGCGCTTCCACCGGTGGTGTCGCACACGTCGACCAACTGCGCGAGCAGGTCGCTGCTGCCCATGAGTTCGTCGGGCAACATCACGGCGAACGGTTCGTCGCCAACCAATTGCCGCGCGCAGTTCACTGCGTGACCGAGCCCCTTCGGGTCGTCCTGGTAGGCGAAGCTGATCCGCAGATCGCGACCAACCCGTTCGATGGCATCGGCGAGATGACCCCGGCCGGTGCTGCGCAGTTTGGCGACCACGTTGGGGGCTGGCGTGAAATAGGCCTCGATGGCCGGCTTGGCATGACTGGTAACGATCACCACATGGTCGATGCCTGCCCCTGCGGCTTCATCCAGAATCAACTGCAGCGCCGGCGTATCGATGATGGGCAGTAACTCCTTGGGCACGGCCTTCGTCGCCGGCAGAAATCGGGTGCCCATTCCAGCTGCGGGGATGACCGCCGTGTGCGCGCGCATGATCTGATGCTACGGCAGGGTGGACCGTGGTGCCGTCGCGCTAGAGTTAGCACTCGTCTGTTCCGACTGCTAACCCTTTGCACGGGAGTGCACACGATGCCCACTTACGTCTACAAGTTCGTGGAGACCGGCGAAACCGTCGAGATCCAACAGGCGTTCACCGACGATGCGCTCACCGAGGCCGTCCACCCCGCCACGGGTGCCACCATGTCCGTGAAGAAGGTCTTCCAGCCGGTTGGCGTCACCTTCAAGGGTGGCGGCTTCTACAAGACCGACAGCAGGGGCAGCTCCTCGGCCAAGAGCACCTCCAGCGCCAGCACATCGTCGTCCACCGAGTCGTCGTCCAGCGCCACCAGTTCGTCGTCGGATTCTTCGTCGAGCACGCCGGCACCTGCTCCGGCGCCTGCCTCCACGCCCGCTACCTGACCCTCGCAACCGGGCCCGGGCGCCGATAGGTTCCGCCCCAGCGACTCCCCCGCTTCGTTCCCTCGTTCCGGGAGGTCGGTATGTCGTTCTTGCCCCGTCTGCGCCTGCTGTTCGGTCGGCGCCCCTGGCTGCATCCATTACTGGTCGGCATCGCTGTACTCGCTGCGTGGTGGCAAGCGACAGCGCTCCAGTCAGACGCCGCACATGCGCGCGATGCATGGGGAACCACCCGCAATGTCTGGGTGGCCGACGCTGCATCCGAGCCGGGCGACCCGATCCGCGCACACCCGGACCACTACCCCACCGCGCTGGTGCCGCGCGACGCCATTACCGACCAACCCAACGCCGCCGTGGCCACACGGTCGGTGTCGGCCGGAGCGATGGTCACGCGCGCCGACCTCGCGAACCCGCGCGCAGTACCTGAGGGTTGGGTGGCCTTCGCGCTGCCACCGGATGCCGCCGGGGCCGTGCTGTTCGGCGACGACGTCGCCGTGTTCAGCCAGGGCCGACGGGTCTGCAACGGTCGCGTCGGCGTGGTGGGTGCCGCCGTGGAGATCGCCGTACCGGCCGACTGCGCCGCCGCGCTGAGCGACGCCGTGGCCAACGACGACGCAGTGCTGGCGCGGATGCCCTGAGCCGAGGTCAGACAGCAGGAATGGCCTGCAGCAGGTCGTCCCAGATGTCGTCGACGTGTTCGATACCCACGCTCATGCGCAGCAGGCCGGGCGGCACATGTGAGTCGCCGGCATACTTCTGACGGCGTTCCATCGTGGTCTCCACACCGCCCAGGCTGGTGGCAGCCACCACCAGTCGGGCTGCTCGACAGGTGGCATCGGCAGCGGCGGCACCGCCACGCAGCACGAAGGAGACCATGGCGCCGAAGCCTGGATATCGCACATCGTCCACCGCCGGATGAGCACGCAGACGCTGCACCAACGCCTGCGCCGAGGCCTCACCGCGCTCCACGCGCAAGGCCAGCGTGCGCAGACCTCGCAGCGCCAGGAACGCTTCCATGGCTCCGGGGGTGGTGCCATTCACGTGACGGCTCCGCCGCAGGCGCTCGTGCACTTCCGGATCGGTGGTGATGGCCAGTCCGATCAGCAGGTCGCTGTGACCACCGATGAACTTCGTGCCGCTGTGCACCACCACCGTGGCGCCTTCACTGAGTGGGCGACGGCAGATGGGAGTGGCAAACGTGTTGTCGACCACGACCTTGGCGCCCACCTCGGCCGCTGCCGCAGCAATGGCGGGAATGTCGGCAACCTCGAGCAGTGGGTTGGTGGCGGTCTCCAGCCACACCACGTCGGCTCCCGGCAGGGCAGCGATGACCGCTGCGGTGTCGGCCGTGTCCACCCAGCGCACCTCCAGCAGCTGATGGGCCTGCAGTTCGGCCACCAGATCGCGCATACCCATGTACGAGTTCGATGGAATCACCAGCACCCGCGGCGCCAGCGCGAACAACGTGCCGGAACATGCACCCATGCCCGAGGCGAACGACACTGCGGTGCCACCCTCCAGCGCACCGACCGCGTCTTCCAGCGCCTGCCACGTGGGCGTGCCGATCCAGCGCGAGTAGTCGCCAGCCTCACCACGGAAGTTGCTGGCGAGCACGACGGGATGGTTCAGCGGCTCGCCCACACCGGTGGGGCGACCTGCGGACACGGCGACAGAGGCGGGATGCATACCCACGGTTCTATCGGAAGATCGCGATCCGGTTTACCCTCTCGTCATGAGCGACCATGCACATCACTGGGGCCACGAGGTGCAGAACGCCCTCATGCCACTCGGCAAAGAGCTGCGCCACGAGATCCCGGAGGTCTATACAGCCTTCAACGCGCTGCACGCCGCCACCATGGGAGCGGGTGCGCTCGACAAGAAGACCAAGGAGCTCATCGCGCTCAGCATTGCGGTGACGCAGAAGTGCGACGGGTGCATCGCCGCCCACGCTCGAGGTGCGGCACGGAACGGCGCCAGCCGCGCCGAGGTGGCTGAAGCCATCGGTGTGTCGATCCTGATGAGCGGCGGCCCAGGCACCGTGTACGGGCCAAGGGCGCTCGATGCCTACGACGACTTTGCTGCCGGAGCGCCGTCGGCCTGAGCCGGGTCGATGCCCGGGCGCTCGATGCGCCCCGTGGCATGACGCGCGAACCGTGCGGCATCGCTGCCGTGCACCGGATCTGAGCGATCCCACGGCCAGCCACCGAACTGGGTGGCCCGATAATCGTTGAACGCCTGCTCGATCTCGGCCTCCGTGTTCATGACGAACGGGCCGTACCGCGCCACGGGCTCGCCGATGGGGCGCGACTGCAGCAGCAGCATCTCCGCTCCCTGAGCGCCCGCCACCAGCGGCACCTTCGCTGTGGGCTCCACCACCACGCCGGTGTCCTTGGCGGCAGACTCGCCGTCCACGGCCACCGAACCTTCGAAGACGTAGAGCACTCGCGTGGTGTCGTTGCCTGCCGCACCGGGCAGTTCGAGCGTGGCACCCGGCGCCATCACGACATGCCAGATTGCGGCGTCGGCTTCGGTGCGCGATGCCCATGAAGCGGGCGGCGGAGTAGGTGGCGTGAGGCCCTCGTAGCGGCCTGCGATCACCGTGACCGTGCTCGCCGCGCCTGCGGCGTCGGTGTGCACGCGCCGCGGGATGTGCTCGTCCCAGAGCATCGTGAAGTGCGGCTCCACCATCTTGTCGGCGGCCGGCAGGTTCATCCAGATCTGGAACAACTCCACGGTGTTCTCGCCCTCGGCCGACAGCAGCGGGAACATCTCACTGTGCACCACACCGCTGCCGGCGGTCATCCACTGCACGTCGCCACGCCCGAAGCGGGCTGCAGCGCCCATGGAGTCGCTGTGATCGATGTAGCCGCGCCGGGCGAACGTGATGGTCTCGAACCCGCGGTGCGGGTGTTCGGGAAAGCCCGGCACCGTGCTGCCGTGGTACATCCGCCAGCCGTCCTTCGGTTCGAAGTCGTTGCCGATGTTGCGACCAGCCAGCGATGCCTGCGGACCGAAGTTGCCGTCGCCCGCCGGATAGAAGTCGAGGTGGTGTACGCAGAACAGGAACGGATCGGCGGTGGCCCACTGGAAGCCCAGCGGGACCGTCTGCAGAACGATCGACATCTGGTCAGCGTACGCCGGTGATCATGAGGCCCCACACCAGCAGGGCCACACCGATGCGGTAGACCACGAACGGCGTGAACGAGCGGGTGCGCACCAAACGGAGCGTGCCCCACACGGCCAGCCAGCCCGAGAGACCGGCGGTGATGATGCCCACGATCATGGGCACGCCGAGCCCGTCGGGAATGCCGTCCTTGGCCAGCTTCAGCATCTTGAACGCCACCGCACCGGCTGTGACGGGGATAGCCATCAGGAAGCTGGCGCGCGCTGCGGAGTCGCGGTTGAAGCCCAGCCAGCGGGCCGCGGTGATGGTGATACCGCTGCGCGAGGTTCCCGGGTTCAACGCCAGGATCTGCGCGGCACCGACCTTCAGCGCATCGCCCTTGCCGTAGGTCTCCAATTCGCGAGCGCCCTCGCGACGATCGGCCCACCACAGCAACAACGCGAACACCAGCATTGATGCGGCGATGAGGCCCGGCTTGCCGAGCTTCTCGTCGATGGTTTTCTCGGCCACGGCCCCCACGGCTGCGGCGGGCAGGGACGACAGCACCAGCAACCAAGCGAGGCGACCCTCAGGGCTGCCCGGCTTCTCGCGCTTCGCCACGAGACGGATGCCCTCACGCACGTAGACGACGAGGTCCTTGCGGAAGTACGCCACCACGGCGATCAAGGTGCCGAGGTGCAGCGCCACGTCGAATGCCTTCTCGATGGACACGTTGTCGAAATCGTTCCACCCGAACAGCCACGGCACGAGCAGCAGATGGCCGCTCGACGAAATGGGCAGGAACTCGGAAAGGCCCTGCACAAGGCCGAGGACGATCGCATGAAGAATCGGCACGTTGGCTCCTACTCGGCGGACACGCTGGGCAAGATGCGCGGCGTCCACGGACGGTGTTCGTCCCAATGATGCCCGACGATGCGACCCAGCGGCAGCTTCGCGAGAAAGTCGTGGGGGCCGTCGAAGTCTGGCATCTCCACGTAGGCGGCACCGAGCGCGTTGGGTACGTGCGCATCGCTGCCCGCACCGGCAGCGAGGCCGAACTCGGCGGCGAACTGCGCCGCACGTTCGTTCAGGCTGCGCAACGAGGTCTTTGCGTTCAGCACCTCCACCGCGTCGACCAGGCCCGCATTCGCCAGTTCGTACAGAGCGGGCTCCGCCATGTTGCGTCGCATCGGATCGAAAGGGTGCGGCACGTAGACCACGCCACCCTGATCGCGAATGATGCGCGCCGCTTCGGCGGGCGCAACGCCCATCGGGATGCGCTCGGTGAGGAACAACCCGATGATCTCTCCGGCGTGTGTGCGGAGTTCTTCGCCCACGATCACCCGGCAGGGCAGGCGATCGGCCAGTTCGGTGGCGCCGCGAATGGCGTTGTGGTCGGTGATGCACAGCACGTCGAGGCCACTGGCCACCACGGCTTCCTCCACCTCATCGGGAGTGGTGGTGCTGTCGCCGCTCCACATCGTGTGGGAATGCAGATCCACGCGCACCCACCCGGCCGGCAATGGCTCGGCGAGATGCGGATGGCGTTGCACCGCCACGGGTTGCGGCAGCGGCACGGCTCTACGCGCCGGACAGGGTGACGTCGCGGATGACCAGGCTGACGCCGGCGGCTCGCATGGGCAGCCAGTCCACGTCGCCGCCCACCTCCGCCACGTCGAGCAGCATGCGTTGCAGCGTGCTGGCGATGGTGAACTCGCGGATCGGTGCGCCGACCGTGCCGTTGGAGATGACCAGACCGGAGGCACCCACCGAGAAGTCGCCACTGATGGGGTTCACGCCGCTGTGCAGACCCTGCACCGTCTGGATGAGTACGCCGTCTTCCACGTCGGCCACGATGGCGGCCTGGTCGCGCGTGCCGGGCTTCAACTGCAGCGCCAGGCACCCCACACCGGGCGTGCCCTTGAAGCCACCGCGCACGGCGTTACCAGTGCTCTTGGCACCGACACGCCGAGCGCTGTAACTGTTGTGCACGAAACCCTGCAGCACACCGTCGAGGATGAGTTCGTTGCGGCGGGCGGCAAGGCCCTCGCCGTCGAGATCGGTGGCGGTGTAGGCAAGCGAGTTCGTCGGGTCGTCGACCAGCGTGAACGACGGATGCGCCACTTGGTCGCCCACGCGATCCTTGAACAGACTGCGACCCTTCGCCACGGCCTCACCGTTCAGGGTGCTCGACACCACGCCCAGCAACATCGCCGTGACATAGGGGTCGAACACCACTGTGGTGCGCTTCGACTGCGGCTTGGTGGCACCCAGCAGACGCGTGGCTCGGTCGGCTGCCTCGCGCGCCGCCTTCGCCAGATCGAACTCATCGGGCGAACGGCCAACGCTGAAACCGAAACCGGTCTGCGTCTCGTCGCCGTCGTCGGCCATGGTGCTGACGCTGACGTAGCAGCCGTTCTCGCGACCGGAGCGACGAATGCCGGCGGTGCTGGCAACCGCGTTCTCGGCCATCACGTCGGCGTAGTTCGCATCGTCGATCCGCACGCGGGAATCGGCGGCCAGCGTGAGGCGCTCGAGTTCCTTGGTGAGGGCGATCTTGTCGGCCGTGCTGTACCCGGCGAGGCGCTCACTCCAGAGCTCCTGCGGCACCACATCCACACCGTCGGGCTCAGCCAGGCCAGCCCATTCGTCGCGTGTGCCGAACTCCACGTTGTCGCGGGCTTCGGCCAGGACCTCGGCGATGGCCGAAGGGTCGAGCGTGCCGGCGTAGGCAAAACCGGTGCGGCCGTCGCGGATGACGCGAATGCCGATGCCTTCGCTCTGCGCGGAGACGAAGTGCTCGACCTCGCCTTCGTAGACGCGGATGTCGGTCTCGGTGTCGCGCGACACGAAGGCCTCCACCTGCTCACCCGAGCGCGCCTGAGCGACGATCCGGTCGGCGAGTTCCTGCAGTTCGGCGCTCATGCTGCGGTACCGCCGATGGTGAGGCTCTTCACGCGCAGCGTCGGCTGCCCGTCGCCCACCGGCACGCCCTGTCCGTCCTTGCCGCACGTGCCGGGGTTGCCCATCGCGAAGTCGTTGCCGAGCAGGTCGATGTCGCGCAGCACATCGGGGCCGTTCCCGATGAGGTTCCCCTCACGCAACGGCTCGGTGATCTGCCCGTTCTCGATGAGATACGCCTCGGTCATGCCGAACACGAAGTCGCCAGAGGCGGTGTTCACGCTGCCGCCGCCGAGTTGGGCGACATACACGCCGTACTCGGTGGCGCGCACGATGTCGTCGGGTTCTTCGGTGCCATTGAGCACGTAGGTGTTGGTCATACGAACCATCGGCAGGTGCTGATAGCTCTGCCGACGGCCATTGCCGCTCTGCGGACGGCCCTCCTTGCGAGCGCGGAGGTAGTCCCACATGTAGTCGGTGAGGACGCCATCCTGAATGAGCACGTTGTACTGGCTGGCGTGGCCTTCGTCGTCGTAAGCGATGGCACCCCACTCGCCCGACATCGTGCCGTCATCCACCAGCGTGACGAGCGGCGACGCCACCAGCTCGCCCTTCTTGCCCTTGTAGACGCTGCCACCCTTGGCCACCAGGTCGGCCTCGAGACCGTGACCGCATGCTTCGTGGAACAGCACGCCGCCGGAACCCTGCTTGATGACCACGGGCAGTGCACCACTCGGCGCGGGACGGGCCACCAACTTGGTGAGCGCCTGGCGGGCCGCATCGCGAGCGAGTGCCTCGATATCGACGTTGTCGAACAACTCGAAGCCGATGGTGTGGCCGCAGCTCTGGTAGCCGGTCTGCATACCCGCATCGCCGTCGGCCACCACGCTGATGCGGACCAGTGTGCGCACCTGCTCGTCGGTGATGAACACACCGTCGGTGTTGGCCACGAGCATGCGCTTGCGACTGTCGCCATAACCGGCGCTGACCTGCACGATGGATCCGCCTGCGCTCCGCGCGGCGTCGTCCATGCGCAGCAGCAGCGCAACCTTGTCGGCCTTGAGGACCTCGTCGGGATACTGCGCGACCGGGCTGACCGTGCGCTCGGGACCACGCGTGAGTGCGATGGTGCGGGTGACGCCGCCACCCTGGCTGGCCGCGGCGGCCGCGGCCTCTGCAGCGGCGACGAGACCCGCCTCACTGAGGTCGGCGGTGTGTGCGAACCCGGTGGTGTCGCCTTTCACCACGCGGATGCCAGCACCACGGTCGCGCCCACTGGTGACTTGCTCCACCCGGCCGTCGTCGAGGCCGGCAGAGGTGGAACGCTTGTCTTCCGCGTACACCTCGGCGAACTCGGCGCCCGTTCGGACAGCCACCCCCAACACCCGTTCCAACACGTCGCTCTCGATCACGTGGCGCATGCTACCCAGCCGCAAGTTCGCCCGGGCTCGCGCCCAGGGCATAGCCTCACGCGTCGTGAGCGCAGTGGTCGGCCTGAAGGGCCTGGCCAGCATGGAAGTCACGGAGGCCGACACGGCCGTCGCCATGCGGTCGGGTACCGTCGAAGTGCTGGCAACGCCGCGCATCGTCGCCCTCCTCGAGCAAGCCACTTGCGCAGCGCTGCATGGCCACCTTGCGGAGGGTTGCACCACGGTGGGGATGCGCGTGCAGGTGGACCACCTTCAACCCACGCCAGTCGGTGGCAGGGTGGATGCAGAGGCCGTTCTCGAAAAGATCGAGGGACGACGGCTCACGTTCATGGTTTCGGCGTCCGATACCAAGGGGGTGGTGGCAGCAGGAAGAGTCACCCGAGTCCTGGTGGAGGTCGACCGATTCATGGACAAGACACGATGAAGACCCGCTCGTACGCATACCTCGCTCTGGCATCGGCAGCCATGCTGCCCGCCTGCTCGGCCGTCGACGCCAAGACTGGTACGCAGGCCATCTCCAGCGCCAGCACCATGCAGTGCCAGAGCGACCGCTCCACGATGGAAGAGGCCGTTGCCAACTATCGGTTGTTGGAGCGCAAGGCGCCACGGAGCGAAGCGGCCCTGGTACCGGGCTACCTGCTCGCGCCGTCACGACTCATGGACCTCGACTCGAAGGGGAACGTCGTCGCCGCTCCCGGGAGTGGCTGCAAGTAACGGCAGCGGTTCGCGGCGGATGCGCGTGACGCCCACGGCGGCAATCAGGCACGATGCCCCGGCCAGGATGAATGCGATCCGGTAACTACCGGTGCTGTCGTGCAATGCCCCCGCACCCCATGCCGCAATGGCCCCGCCCACCTGATGCCCGGCGAACACCCAGCCGTACACCAGTGGCCCGCGGTCGCTACCGAAGTGTTGAATGCACAGCGCAATCGTCGGTGGCACCGTGGCCACCCAATCCAGCCCGTAGAACGCCATGAAACCGAAGAGGCCGCCGCCGCCGCCGTGGGTGAGCGCCGGGTCGAGCACGAACAGGCTGAGCCCACGAAGCAGGTAGTAGCCCATCAACAGCATGCGCGGGTCGTGGCGATCGGTGAGCCAACCGCTGAAAATCGTGCCCACCACGTCGAACCCACCGATGAGCGCCAGGTAGGTGCCAGCCTGCGTGTGCGTCATGCCGTGGTCGTGGGCGGCGCTGATGAAGTGGGTCTGCACCAGCCCGGTGGTGCTGAGGCCGCAGACCGCAAAGCTGCCCCACAGCAACCAGAAGGTGCCGGTGTTCCATGCACTCTTCAGCGCACCGAACGCATTGGCGATGGGGTTGCCCACCGACACCATGCTGACGTGGTCGTCGGGGGCACCGTAGGGACGCAGCCCGATGTCTTCCGGCTTGTCGCGCATGAACACGAGCACCACCGGAATGACCGCCGCGGTCGCGATGGCCACGGTCACCGACACGGATCGCCAACCGTGTGTTTCCGACAGCCGGGTGAGCAGCGGGAGGAAGACCAATTGTCCGCTCGCAGTGGCCGCGGTAAGGGCACCCGTCACCACGCCACGACGAGCGACGAACCACCGCGATGCCACGGTGCTGGCGAACACGGTGGCCATGCACCCCGACCCGACTCCGACCACGAAACCCCACAGCAGGAACAGGTGCCACGGCTGGGTCATCTGCGTGGTGAGCGCAGCACCGGTGGCGATGATGGTGAGCGCGATCGTGGTGACCCGGCGCAGGCCGTAGCGCAACTGCAGCGCCGCGGCGAAGGGGCCGATGAAGCCGAACAGCAACACGTTGATGCTGACGGCGAAACCCACGGTGGCTCGGCTCCAACCGAACTCGTCGTGCAGTGGGTCGATCAGCACGCCCGGGGTGCTGCGCACACCGGCGGCGCCGAGCAGCACCACAAACGCCGTGATGGCGATCACCCAGTGGTAGGAAAACTTCCGAGGCGAGGCCGCGGGGGTGGTGGAGGCGGTGCTGGAGGAGGTGCTGGTGGCGGCGGAGGCCATGGTCAGCCGAGATTACTGGTGCGCGGGTACATGTCTGCGGGGTCGGTGAGCACGTTCACCAGGTACGGCACACCCGATGCGAACGCGCGGTCCAGCGCCGGTCCGATGTCGGCGGGGTTGCGCACCGTTTCACCGGCACCGCCGAGTGCCTTCACCACATCGTCGTAGCGAAGTTCCGGCTGCAGGTCGCACGCCATGTCCCATCCGCTGTAGATGAACTGCATCGGGTGCTTCTCCAAACCCCAGATGCCGTTGTTGCCCACCACCATCACCACCGGCAGGTTGTGACGCACCATCGAGTCGACATCCATCAGGCTGAATCCGGCGGCACCGTCGCCGAGCAACAGCACGATCTGGCTCTGCGGACGAGCCACCCGGGCCGCAATGGCGTAGCCGGGGCCGTTGCCGAGACATCCGAACGGGCCGGTGTCGAGCCAGCAGCCGGGCTCGAACACCTCCACGAACTTGCCGGCGTAACTGGCGAAGTCGCCACCATCGCAGATCACCACGGCGTCGCGTTCGAGACGCTTCGCCAACTCGCCGTAGATGCGGCTCGGCTTGATGGGCGCGGCGTCGGCCGCGAGCAGCACGGCGTCGGCAGCGCGGCCGGCTTCTTCCGCGGCGCGCAGCTCGGCGATCCAGCCCGAGTGATCCACCCGGTCGCCGGTGTGGTCGGCCAGCGCGCGCAGGATCATGTTGCAGTCGCCCGCCACGGTGAGCACCTCCACGTGCTCGGCCTTCTGCGAGGCAGCGTCGACCACGTGCACCACCCTGGCGTTGCCGAACTTGCCAAAGCCCAGCCGGAAGTCGAGCGGAGTGCCCAGCACCACCACTAGGTCGGCACGCGCCTTCAGCACACCGCGGGTGCGCAGGAAAGCCAGAGGATGATCGGCGGGCAGGGTGCCTCGACCGAGACCATTGAAGAAGCACGGCACACCGAGGTGCTCGACCGCGGCACGCAACGGCTCCCAAGCGCCGTCCCAGTACACATCGCTGCCCACGATGAACGCAGGCCGTTCAGCGTTCGCCACCGCGTTGGCCAACTCGTCGACGAGTTCCTCGTCGGGCGCAGCTCCCAATCCGACGCACACATCGGGCACCGGCACCTCCACCGATGCCGGTGTGAAGATGGTGTCGAAAGGGAAGTCGAGGAACACCGGACCGCGGTGCGGTGTGACAGCGGTGCGCGCCGCAGCATGCACTGCGGCGGCGCCCTGCGAAGGATCCTTCACGGTGGCGGCATGCTTGGTGATGGAGGCCATCACGGGCACGTGGTCGAACTCCTGCAGCGAACCACTTCCCCAACGTTCCTCCGCGGCGCGGCCACCCAGCACCACGAGGGGTGTGCCATTGAAGTAGGCGGAGGTGATGGCCGACGTGCCGTTGGTGATACCCGGGCCTGCGGTGAGGGCGGCGAGGCCCGGCTTGCGGGTGAGTTTGGCGTACGCCTCGGCAGCGAACGTGGCCGTCTGCTCGTGCCGAGTGTCGACCACGCGCATGCCCTGGTCGCGGGCGCCTTCGTAGAACGGCCAGATGTGCGCCCCGTTCAACGTGAACAGGGTGTCGGTACCGAACGCCTTCATGGCGGCGATGGCCTGTTGTCCGGTGTGACCCTCGATGTGCTGTTCGGCGGGCTGCGTCATGCCCACAGCATTTCACTCAGAAGCTGTGATAGCCGCCGTCGAGCGTGAGCACGTCGCCGCTGTGGTAGCTGCTGGCCTTCGACGCCAGATACACAGCGGGGCCGGCGAAGTCTTCCGGCACACCCCAGCGGCGCATCGGAATACGCGGCATCACGTTGGCGATGAACTTGTCCCAGCCCAGCGCCGGTGCCGTCATCTCGCTCTCGGTCCAGCCCGGCAGGATGGCGTTGCAGCGAATGCCGTGGCGAGCGTGCTCCACGGCGATGCCCTTCATCATTGCGATGAGGGCGCCCTTGCTGCCGCCGTAGTGCTGGCCCTTCTGCTGCCCGAAGAGCGCGGAACCGGACGTGGTGAACACCACCGAACCGCCCTGCGGATCCTGCGCCATCATCTGCTTCACGGCTTCCTGCGCAGTGAAGAACGCACCATCCAGGTTCACGCGCAGCACGCGGTACCACTCCTCTTCGGTCATCCCCACGAACGACGGCGCGCGGCCGCCAACACCTGCGTTCACGAAGCACGAGTCGAGGCGACCGAAGCGCTCGACGGTGGCCGCCATGGCAGCGATGACGGCCTCGTGGTCGCCCACGTCGCAGACCAGATCCAGCACCTCGCCTCCGATGGCGCGTAGGCGCTCGACGGCCGCGGCATTCTTCGCTGGGTTCGTGCCCCAGATGGCAACTGCTGCACCCTGCTGAGCGAGGCCTTCAGCCATGCCCAGACCGATGCCGCTGTTACCGCCGGTGACCAAAGCAACGTGACCGGCGAGGTCGAAGATGCCGCTCATGCCGGTGCACCGGGGTGCGCCAACGGGCCCATGGCCATTTCCATCAGCGGGGTGAGGTTCGGACCCCGCCGCAGGGTGTGCCCGCCATCGACCGACAGGCACTGGCCGGTCACCCAACCGCTCTCGGGCCCGAGGAGGAACCGCACCGACGCAGCGATGTCGTCGGTGGTGCCAAGGCGACCCACGGGCATCTGATCCATGTAGTCGGCCACGATGCTCTCGGTGGAGGTGAGGCCCACCGAGATGTCGGTGGGAACCAGACCGGGCCGCACCGCATTGGCTCGAATTCCTACGCTGCCGAGTTCATCGGCAGCCTGCTTCACCAGCATCTCCAACGCCGCCTTGCTGACGCAGTAGGGCGTCATGAAGCGATGCGTCAGCGGTGCCGCAATGGAGGAGATGGCCACGATGGCGCCCCGTCCGTTGCGCGCCATGTGGTCGGCCGAGTGCTTCATTGCGAGGAACGCGCCGGTGACGTTGGTGTTCATCACCGAGTTCCAGTCCTCCAACGACGTGAGGTGGAACGGGGCCGCCGAACCCGTGCCGGCGTTCGCTACCAGCATCGTGAAGCGGCCGACGCCTGCAGCCACGGAACAGGCTTCCTGCACCGCCGCTTCGTCGGTGACATCACACACGACCGTGTGCACCGCAGCACCATCGGCGCGCAGGCCTTCGGCTGCATTGGCCAACTTGTCGGCGTTGCGTCCGGCCAACACCACCGTGGCGCCATCGCGGGCGAGATGGGTTGCACACGCCAGGCCGATCCCACTGCCGCCACCGGTAACCAGCGCTACTTCACCTTCGAGTACTCGTGTCATGGCGTTGTTTCCTACTTGATCGCGAGGGCGTTCGGCGGACTGGCCACACCCTGGGGCAGGTTCAGTGGCGCCGACGTGAACATGCACTCGTACCGACCATCAGCAGCGCAGTCGGCGGCCAGTGCCTCCAGGTTCCACATCTCACCGAGCGGCAGACCCAGCATGGGCAGCAGCAGGGTGTGGGTGAAGATCTCATGCAGGCGACGCCGATCGGCACGCGCAGCGGCCTCGGTATCGGCGTCGGCCAGCGAACCGGGAGGCCACACCTCCACCGCCGGGTTGTCGCAACCGATGGCGGCGATGTGCATGTCCCACAGCACCTCGGCCAGGCGTTCGCCGCTGCGCAGACCCGGCGTGGCGAGCGCATCGGGCGCTGCGATCTCGGCACGTCGTTCGTTGGACAGCGATTCGTACCAACCAACCCAACCGGTACGCATCAGCAGTACGTCGCCCTCCTGCAGTTCGGTGCCCTGCGCGGCCAGGCACTCCAGCAACTCGTCGGGTTCGATCGGGTCGGCCTGGTCGTATTGCAGCGGCCGGCCCTGTGCGGCACGCCAACGACCGATGTCGGCCAGCACGGCGCGACCCACGAGTCCCTTCGACGCCCAGTGATGCATGCCGTGGTCGGTATCGGGCACGCCACCGAAGTGGCCGGTGCCGTCCTCGTCGTCGCGGGCCGCATGGTTGCGGATGTGCCGGAAGCCGTCCCACTGCGAGCTGCTCTGCGTATTCCAGTTGTGCAGCACGTCGTCGTGGCTGGTGCTGTGGTCGCCACCCGTCACCTCGTGGGTGAACGGCTGACGGCCGAACAGCGGCGGGTCGGGCAGTCCCATGCTCCAGTTCAGAGCGAACACAGCGCCGCGCTGCACCATCTGTGCGGCGGCCACTGCCCGCTCCGGCGTGAGGAGATTGAGGCAACCGAACACGTCACCCTCGGGGCCCCACAGACCCCAAGCAGCAGGAAGGCCGCCTCGAAGCGGCAGATCTCGATACGACGGAAGCGTGGTCATCGCCGCACGGTATCCGGCAGGCTCCACCCCATCTCACCCGAGGGGCTGAGGGCGCGCCGGAGCGCCCGACGATGTCGGGCGTTGCCGGTCGGCTCGGTTGTCGTGCGGCCGCGGCGGTGCTGCCGGGCGGGTGGACGTCAGGCCGCCGCCGAGGTTGGTGGACCGTCGCGTGTGTCGCGGACGGTGTCGCCACCTGTGCCGGGTGGTGCGTGGGTGAACAGATCGCCTTGGTCGGGTCGCGGTATCGGGCGCCGGTCGAGCACGGTGCCGTTGGCGAGGTGGATACGCCAGGTGGTGGCATCACCTTCGATCCACACGCCGGGCCGGTGTCGTTCGGTGTGATGGTGCGGGCACAGCAGCGCCATCTGGTTGAGGTCGGTGAGACCGCCGTGTTCCCATTCGTGAATGTGATCTGCATGACACCACGCGGCCGGGATGTTGCAGCCGGGCCACACGCACCCGCGGTCGCGAGCGAACAGCGCCTGATACTGCTGGGTGGTGGCGTAGCGGTAGGTGCGGCCTTGGTCGATGATCACCGAGCCAGCCATCACGATCCGCCTGATCTCCGCCAACTCGGCGAGGCGTCGTGCTTCGAACGGGGGAATCTTCGTGCCGAGGTCGGTGACCGCAGGTTCGTTCGAATGCCCACGGCGTGAGGCTTCGGTCATCGTGATCGTCATCTGCGGCGCCTCGCGCCCACCGGTGACTTCGCCCTTCGCGTACGCGGTGGACAGGTTGGTGAGCCCGTCAGCCAACCGTTGCTCGATCGTTCGCGTGTCGGCCTCACCGGTGCCAGCCGCATGCAACAGGCTCTTCTTCACCTGATCCGCACTCGCCGCCGGCAGCAAGCCACGCAGCGACACCATGCCGTCCTCGGACGCCCCGAAGTTCAGCGACCGCGCCCGATGACGCCGATCGGCGGCCTCTTCGTCGGTCTCGGGGGTGAACGTGGTGGCGAACAGGTTCGCCGCATCACGAGCATCCTTCGGTGACGCACCCTTGCACGCGTCAACCAGTTCGTCGAGATGACGATCGTCCGCACCCGACGGTGGTTCGTTGATCGTGCCCGCCAACTGTTCGGCCGCATCGGGCGACACCTCACCGGCATCGACAGCGTCCTTCAGCTTCTTGTTCTTCCCCAACGCGGAGCCCAGTTTCGCTTTGCGTTTCGCGTCGCCATACGAGGAGTTCGTCTTCCCAGCCAACCAATCGGCCATGCTCCGCGCACCCGTGCCCACCCAGGCCTCACGCGCTTCCGCGGCCGCCAACAACTCGGCCTCGACCACCTTCAACTGCGCCGCCGCGGTGTGGACCGCCAGGATCGACGC
>CAIXIJ010000097.1 GCA_903919455.1 uncultured Acidimicrobiaceae bacterium
CGAAGGTGACCTCTCGCAACGAGCAGAGGAAGAGGGCCCACCGGAGATCAAGGGCCTTGCCCGTTCGTTCAACACCATGACCGAACGCATCGAGCGACTCCTCGAACAGCAGAAGGCCTTCGCCGGCGACGCATCGCATCAGTTGCGCACACCGCTCACGGCGCTGCGCCTGCAACTCGAGCGCGCCGCCGACATGGTGGACACCGATCCGGAGGCTGCTCGCGAACGGGTTGAAGCCGCCACCGAGGAAACCGAGCGGTTGCAGCGCCTCGTCGAGGGCCTGTTGATGATCGCTCGCTCCGAAGGCTCCACACCTGCACTCGAGATCGTGGACGTGACCGCGCTCGTGGCCGACCGATTCGAAGTGTGGGAACCGTTCGCCGCCGAGCGAGGGGTGCGCTTGGTCACCAATGCCCCCGAGGGCTTGTTCGCCACGTGCGTGCCAAGTTCGCTGGAACAGATCATCGACAACTACGTGGACAATGCATTTGGCATCGCCAAGGACGGCGACACCATCTCCATCGTTGCGGCCACCTATGCCAACACCATCGGGGTGCACGTCATCGATGAGGGCCCGGGCATGAAACCCGAGCACCTCGAGCATGCCTTCGACCGGTTCTGGCGGGCACCCGACGCACCGCACGGCGGCTCAGGTATCGGCCTTGCCATCGTGCAGCACCTGGCCGAACTCAGTGGTGGTCATGCGGTGCTGCGCAACCGCACCGACCGCTCCGGCCTCGACGCGTGCGTCGTGCTGCCCGCCGCGCGCTCCGCAGAACATCGGTAGAGGTGCGGCGCCGGGCCGAGTGCCGAGTTAGGCCAGGCTGACGCTGATCTGCAGCGAGCCGGCGCGCTGGTGGCGAACGCTTACCTCGACCGAGCTGCCGGCAGCGGCGCGAACGGTCCAGCCGGCCAGCACACGCTCGGGCGTTCCGTCGCTCTTGCCGTAATGGAAACGGTGGTCGAGACGGCCGCCGAGTTGGCCGAGTTCGAGGCGGGCCGTGCCACCGACCACGTCCGCGCCGGCAAGCTCGGCAACGAGCGGCAGCACCAGTCGGTCCTTGCGTGCCTTCTCCGTCACGTACGTGGGCAGGAAGCCGGTGTTGGCGATGCCCACTTCCACACGCCACGTGTCGTCGCCGAGGCGTTCGACGCGTTGGTGCAGCACCTCCAGCTTCGGAGAGCACAGCGCCTGGTACACCGCGAACTCCGCGTGCGGTGCAATCTCCGCCCTCAGGCGCGAGCCCGGCGCGTTGGTCCAGACGGCAAGTTCGTTCCAACCGCCGATCTCCACCTGGCCAAGTTGCGGGTGTTCGAACGGCGTCCAGTCGCGGTACATCTCCGGGTGGTGCTCCACCGCCCAGCGATACACCGCGCGCTCTTCATCCTCGGTGGGGCCGGTGTACCAGATGTGGGTGCTGGGCTTGGTGCCGGTGGCCTGTTGGATGACGTCCCAGAACTCCGTAGTCCAGCCGAACACGCCGAGGTGTTCGTAGACCCAGTCGTCGGCGGCGCCGCTCATCGTTTCGCTCGGGTCGAAGGTGAAGTCTTCGTAGACCGAGTGCGCGGTGTAGCCGGTGAGTGCAGTACCGCGCTCGGAGAACAGCTTCCACACCCACACGTCGATGGGCGGCAGTTGCTTGTCGGACATCACACTGCTGGGGCGCAGCAACACGCCGCCGCTGGTGTGGAAGGCGTTGTAGCCGCAGATGTTCGGCCTGGCCACGATGGCCCGCACCAGCGCGTCGATCTCGGGCTCGCTCATCGGGTGATCGCCACTGCCCGGCACACCGGTGCCCCAGCCAGCCGGGAAGTTGCGGTTCATGTCGAGCGACTGAGGGTTCGGTGGCAGAGGAACGGTGAAGCCGTCGTGATCCACCACGTCGCCCTCGTAGAGCATCCGGTAGCGCTGCACGCCAGCGGGGGCACCTTCAGCCGGCACGCGCGCCATTAGGCGCGGTTCGGCCCCATCGATCATCCAGCCGCCGTGAGCGTCGGGGATGCGCATGCTCAAGATCTCGCCGTTGCCGTCGAGGTCGCGCTCGTGCAGACCGGGGGCCTGATGGGCGTCGGCCCACGGCCACGGGCGCACGCTGCTACGGCGGAAGCGCGGGCTGTCGGCCAGCGTCCACTCCACACCATCGGGGTTCACGCGCGGCACGATGTAGAAGGTGCGCGTGCGCAATGCCTCGGTGATGGCAGCGTCGGAGCCGAAGCCATTCACCAGGTAATCGATGACGTAGAGCGCCGCCGCCCCACCGGTGACCTCCACCGAGTGGATGTTCGCGTCGATCCAGTGGGCGGGCTTGGTGTCGTGCGCACCCGTGCTGTGATCGGTGATGGTCACCAACCACAGATCTCGGCCCTCGAAAGAGGTGCCGTACGACTCCAGTTGCACCAAGCCGGGGTGGGCAGCGACAACGCCATGCAGCCAAGCGGTGTATTCGTCGTAACGGAGGAAGCGATCGAACTGGTAGGTCACGGCCGTGACGCTAGCCAGCCGTCCACCAGTGCGCGCTCACCAGTTCGGGCACCAACACCTCGGTGAGCAACGCCACCACGGGATCGTCGTCGTGCGGATACCGCAGCACGTACGCCGCTTCGGCGGACGCTGTGGCACCCACCGCCACGAACCTGCTGCCCCGATCGCGCAGCCAGTTCAGCGCGGTGCCGTCGTGCGGCGACCCACTGAACATCAACGCCCGGTAATCCATGCTCTTGGTGAGATACACGTCCACATGGCTCCAGTCGCCGGTCTCGCAGCCGTCGGCAACACGCCGCGGACCTTCGCGCAACATCAACGCTCCCTGCAACGAGTTGCCGAGCCGTTCGGCCGGTGCCATCAGCCACGTGCCATGAGGACCGTCGAGCACCGCGGCCAGTTCGGGCAGCCACTCGCTCCGTGTCTGTAGCAGGTGCTCGATGGCGTCGGCGGCGCGGCGAAGGGAGCCAGCAAGGTTGGGCAACGAACCGGTGAGCTGATGCTCCAGCTGCAACAGCACCGCGAGCGTGTGCACATAGCTTCGGCACGCCACACCACCGGGCTCGGGCTCGGCGTGCATCAGCACCGTGTGGTCGGCAGGTAGCGCGAGCCCTTCGGTGTTCGTGCAGGCGATGGTGACGCTCGTGCCGTGGTGGGCCCGCAACAGGCCGAGGGTCTCGGCGCTGCCGCCCGACGCGGTGATGCCCACCACAGCCAGATCGGCTGAAGCCGGATACGTGGCTTCCACGCTGGCGATCTCTGCCACCGCATGCACGCCGACGCGCCGCAGGCGGCGGGCCATCGTGTCGGCTGCGAACCACGACGAACCCATGCCCGCCAACACGATCCGCTGCCCCGCCTCGATGGGCCACACCACGTCGCCCAATCGATCAGCAAGGGCTCGCATCGTGGCGGGCTTCAACTCCAGATCGCGTGGGTACAGCACAGGGTCCATCGAGCGTCAGCCTTCCAGCAGTGGCGGCAGTGCCGCGTCGGGCACGTACACCCAGTGCGGCAGGTGCGCCGCCGCGTAGCAGTACTCGTGCAGTTCCTGAGCCACGCGCAGCGCACGCAGGACATCGTGGTCCACGGCATGCGACGCCGTATAGGCAGCCAACGCCGCATCGATAGCCGAATGCGTGAAGCGATCCACGTCGTTCCCGCGATCGAGATGACGACGCTTCACCACGATCCGCCCCACGTGATCGATGCTCTGCAACATGCTCGCCAGGTCGCGCAGTGGGCTCTGTGGCAACCGGCGCTCCGTGGGGTCGCTCAACGGGTTGCCGTCGAAATCGATCATCAGCAGTCGCGAATGCGAACGGATGAACTGCCCGGCGTGCAGGTCGCCGTGCACTCGGTGCGCCTGCAACATCCGCTCGCCGCGTAAGGGTTCCAAGGCGTCGCGCACGGCCGCTTCGCTGGACCGGAGTCGATCACCTTCGTCGCCCGCCACCGCGTGCATCGCCTCGTGCAGACTGGCAACCGCATGGGCGTGGTACGTGCGCGTAGCAATGGAGCTGCGCTGCACACCGCTGAGCACCGTGTGTAGATCAGAGGTCATCTGGCCCATCAGTCGGCCGGCATCAACCAGCGCCTCGAACGGCAGTTCACCGCGGAGCCACGCATCCACGTCGTCCACATACCAGTCCCAGCCGTCGAGACTGTCGGGCACATACTCCGTCACGATGGCCGCCACCATGTCGTCCACCTCGTGCACGCCGACGAAAGCCGGCATGTCGGTGAACCCGTGCTGGCTGAGGTACGTCAGCACTTCGGCACCGGGGTGCGGGCTGGGTACGGGCGGCTGCATCCACTTCACCACGAACTGCTCCGCGACGATGATGCTCTCGTTCGTTTGATCCACCGTGATGGGGCGCTCGCCCTCCAGCGTTCGACCGACCAAACGCGAGGCCACCGAGGTGGACAATCCGGGAAGCACCATCGTGATTCACCCTAGTGACCGCAGCGCTCGCGATCGGCTAGAACAGCTCAATGGCTCGGTTCCTCTTCATGCCCGAAAGCGCCTACGGCCCGACGAACAACTGCATCGGCATCGGCAACATCCTCCGCCAGCGCGGCCACACCGTCATCTTCGCCGCCGAGGCGAGTTGGGAGGGTCGCCTCGAACCGATGGGGTTCGTAGAAGACCTGGTGCACTTGGCCGAGCCGGCCGAGGCCGACCCCGACGCACCGCCGGAGGCAGCCGGGCAGTTCTGGATCGACTTCATCCGCGACACGTCGCCCGTGTTCCGCACGCCCACCATCGAGCAGCTCACCGGTTTCATTCAGCCCACGTGGCAGGCCCTCATCGACGGCGCGATGTACAGCCATCAGCAACTCACCGAGATCATCGCCCGCCAGAAGCCCGACGTGGTCATCGAGGACAACGTGAACGCGTTCCCCGCACTGGTCACCGCCGGTGTGCCCTTCGTGCGTTCGGTCAGCTGCCAGCCGCTGGAAATGCAGGGGCCGGATGTGCCGCCCGTGTTCAGCGGCCTGCCCAGCGACGATCGCAGTCAGTGGCACGACTTCCGTGCCGAGTACCGCCGCACCCACGCCGACATATGGGGGGCGCTGAACGACTGGGTGCAATCGGTGGGTGCCCCTGCATTGGGCGACCTGGAGTTCATCCACGAAGGCGACCTGAACCTGTACCTGTACCCCGAGGTGGCCGACTACACCCACCGCCGTCCGCTGGGCGCGAACTGGCATCGCCTCGACAGTTCGGTGCGTTCCACCGATGCGCCGTTCGAACTGCCCGAGCAACTGCGCAGCGACGACCCGAACAGCAAGCTCGTCTACCTGTCGCTCGGCTCTCTCGGTTCGGCTGATGTGGGGCTGATGAAGCGCCTGGTGGCCGTGTTGGGCACGATGCGTCACCGGTTCATCGTGTCGAAGGGTCCGTTGGCCGACGAGTACGAACTGCCATCGAACATGTGGGGCGCCGCCCAGGTGCCGCAGACCAACGTGCTGCCACTGGTGGACCTCATCATCACCCACGGCGGCAACAACACGACCACCGAGGCCTTCCACTTCGGCAAGCCGATGATCGTGATGCCGCTGTTCTGGGACCAGTACGACAACGCGCAGCGCGTGCACGAACTCGGCTACGGCCAGCGACTCGACACCTACGGATTCGCCGACGAGGAACTCACCTCGGCCGTCGATCGTTTGCTGGCCGACGGCGACCTGCGCGCACGGATGGCCGCCAACGCCGAGGTGATCCGCGGGCGCAGCGGCACCCAGCGCGCCGCCGACCTCATCGAGGCCCTCGCCCCCTAACCCCAGGGCCGTCACGTGGGTAACCTGGGGAGAGTGATCAGGAACGATCGTCAGTCGCCGCTCGTGCTCGCCATCCTCGATGGGTTCGGCGACATGCCCCCCGCAGCGGACAACGCCGTCTGGTTGGCCCGCGCCCCGTTCCTCCACGCTCTGTTGAACAATCAGTTCGAGGGTCGCGTCTATCGCTCGCACCTCCGCGCGCATGGCTCTGCGGTGGGCCTGCCTTCCGAGGGCGACATGGGCAACAGCGAGGTGGGCCACAACATCATGGGTGCCGGCCGCGTGTTCGACCAGGGCGCCAAGCAGGTGGAGGAAGCCATCAGGGACGGCCGCATCTGGGGCGAGCCGTGGCAGCAGGTCACCACCCGCTCGCGAGTGCACTTCGTGGGTCTCCTTAGCGACGGCAATGTGCACTCGCACATCCGCCACCTCGACCAGTTGCTCCGTAAGGCCGCCGCCGATGGAGTGCAGCACCTCGTGGTGCACGCGCTGTTCGACGGTCGCGACGTGATCGACCACACCGCCGAGCGGTACCTGGGCGAGTTGGAAACAACGCTGGCCGACATCCGCAGCGAGTACGGCATCGACGCCGTGGTGGGTTCGGGTGGTGGCCGCATGAGCACCACCATGGACCGCTACGAGGCCGACTGGACCATCGTGGAACGTGGCTGGCACGCGCACGGTGCGGGCGACGCCCGTCCGTTCCCGTCGGCCGCCGATGCGCTGGCCACCTTGCGCAAGGAGCAGCCGGGCGTCAGCGACCAGTTCCTGCCCGAATTCACCGTCACCAATGCCGCTGGCGCACCGCTGGGCGCGATGCAGGCGGGCGACGCGGTGGTGCTGTTCAACTTCCGCGGCGACCGCATGATCGAGATCTACCGGGCCCTCACCGAGACGCCCTTCACTTCGTTCGACCGCGGCCCTCTGCCCGACGATCTGCTGGTGGCCGGCCTCACCATGTACGACGGCGACCTCGGCATTCCGGCGCTCTATCTGGTGCCGCCGGTAAAGGTGCAGGGCACGGTGAGCGAGGTCATCGCCAGTGCCGGTCTGCGCCAGGCGGCCATCGCCGAGACGCAGAAGTTCGGGCACGTCACGTACTTCTGGAACGGCAACCGCAGCGACAAGTTCGACGAAGCGATGGAGGACTACATCGAGATCGCCTCCGACCGTGTGCCGTTCGAGCAGCGGCCATGGATGAAAAGCGCCGAGACCGCCGACGAGGTCATCCGCTGCATCCAGTCGGGCGAGTACGAGTTCGTGCGAGCCAACTTCGCAGCGGGCGACATGGTGGGTCACACCGGCGACATCGATGCGTCGGTGGTGGCTGTGGAGGCCATGGACATCTCGATGGAGCGTGTGTTCGAGGCGGTGCGTCTCGCTGGCGGCACGTTGGTCGTCACGGCCGATCACGGCAACTGTGAAGTGATGCACGAGCACGACGGCAAGGGCAACACCATGCTGATGGCCGACGGCACGCCGGTGCCGAAAAAGAGCCACACGCTCTCGCCCGTGCCGTTCATCGCGGTCGACTTCCTGCCGCGCGATCTGCACCTCAGCGAGCGCACCGATCTCGGCCTGGCCAACATCGCCGCCTCACTGTTGGAGCTGTTGGGCCTGGACGTGCCCGCCGACTACTCCGAGCCGGTGCTCGCCACCGATCGCACGCGCTGAGCCACAGCCTCCGGAATGGGGGGAAGACGCAACGTGAGCACGAACGTAATGGCCACGAACGCCGCTGAACCCCACAGCGCCGCAGGCAGGCCACCCCACAGGTACAGCACACCCGACAGCAGCGTGCCAACCAGACGGCCGGCAGCATTCGCGGAGTAGTAGAAACCCACGTCCATCGCCACCGTGTCGTCGTCGCTGTAGGCGAGGATGAGATACGAGTGCAGCGACGAGTTCACCGCGAACACCACGCCGAACACGATGAGCCCGCCAACCACGGCCACGCTGACGCCCCACTCGAACGCCACGGCAACGGCGATGGCCGCCGACACGCCAGCCAGAATGAGCGCCCACCGCTGGGCAGCATGGATCTCATCCACCGGGCGACCGCCGGCGCGCAACAGGCGCGGCGCGAACGACTGCACCACGCCGTACCCGATGGTCCACAGCGCCAGGAAGGCGCCGATGCCGTAGTTACTCCATTCGAGTTGCTCGTGCAGGAACACGGGCAATGCCACCACGAACCAAATGTCACGCGAGCCGAAAAGGAAGAAGCGCGCTGCCGACAATCGGTTGATCGACGAACTCTTCGACAGCACCGATCGCAGCGGTGCCTTCTTCTTCGACTTGCCGATGTCTTCGTTCAGTAGCACCAGTAACGCCACCACCACGACGACGAGCACCGCGGCCATGGCCCACAGCGACTCGTCGTAGCCGATAGCCGACAGCAGCGAGGCACCGAGGAAGAAGCCAACGCCCTTCAACGCGTTCTTCGATCCGGTGAGGATGGCCACCATCTTGAAAAGGCCACCGTCGCCGGCCACCGACTTCACGGCGCTCTTCGAGCTCATCTTGGTGAGGTCTTTGGCGATGCCGCTGAGCGCTTGCACGCCCATCACGTAGGTGACGGCCAGCCACTGCTGCCACCCGGGTTGCTGGAACGTGAGCGCCACCAGCGCCACGATCTGCAAGCCGAGGCCCGCCACCAGCGTGCGGTTCAAACCGGTACGCGACCCCACCCACCCACCAAGCAGGTTGGTGAGGATGCCCATGAACTCGTAGGCGAGGAACAGGAACGCGATGGCCACCGGGCCGTAGCCGAGTTCGTGGAAGTGCAGCAGCACCAGCATTCGCAAGGCGCCGTCGGTGAGCGTGAACGCCCAGTAGCCCGCAGTGACGAGAACGTAGTTGCGCAGCTTCACCGCAACGACCCGGCCACCTTCGCCGCCAACTCGGCCATGCGAAACACATAGCCGTACTCGTTGTCGTACCAGATGTAGACCTTCAACATTCGGCCGTCGATGACCATCGTGGAAGGACCGTCCACGATGCCTGAGCGGGTGTCGTTGGTGTAGTCGGCAGACACAAGCGGACGGTCCTCGAAGCCGAGGATGCCCTTCAGTTCACCGTCGGCCGCATCGCGCAGTAGGCCGTTCACTTCATCCACAGTGATGTCGCGCGTCATGGTGAGGACCGCATCGGTGAGCGAGGCGTTCAACAGCGGCACGCGCACCGCATGGCCATTCAGCTTCCCCTTCAACTCGGGATAGATCATGGTGATGGCCGTAGCCGACCCGGTGGTGGTGGGGATCAGCGAGTTCACCGCACTGCGCGCCCGACGCAGATCCTTATGCGGTGCATCGACGATGACCTGGGTGTTGGTGAGATCGTGCAGGGTGGTGATGGCGCCGCGCTCGATGCCGATCCGTTCGTGCAGCACTTTCACTACTGGAGCAAGGCAGTTCGTGGTGCACGACGCCGCAGTGACGATGCGATGCGCGGCGGGGTCGTAGAGGTGGTCGTTGCAGCCCATCACCACGTTCAGGGCCTCGTCCTCCTTCACCGGGGCGGCCACCACCACCTTGCGCACACCACGCTCGAAGTAGGGCTCCAGCGTGGGCACGGTGCGGAACGCACCGGTGCACTCCAGTACCAACTCCACGCCATGGTCGTCCCACGGCACGGCGCCAGCCGTGTTGTGAGCGGAGTAACTGACGGCGGCGCCATCGATACGCAGGTTGGTGCCATCGTGGCCCGCGGTGCCCTGATAGCGGCCGTGCACACTGTCGAACTCCAGCAGGTGGGCGGCAGTGGCCACGTCGCCCTTGTGCTCGTTCACGTGCACGAGTTGCAACTCGGGGTGGCGCCCCAGGGCGCGCACGACGAGTCGGCCCATACGACCGAAGCCGTTGATGCCGATGCGGACAGGGGTGGTGCTCATGCGAGTGCCTCGATGCGTCGGTTGAGTTCGGTGACCACGGCGTCGAAGGCGGCAGGGCTACCGTCGACCACGGGGTCGGGGATGCTCCAGTGCCACCAGTTCGGTTGGCCATGCAGTTCTTCGTGCGCGCGGTCGCACACAGTGACCACCTGCGTGTCGCGCGGAATGGCGGCGACAGTGCTCGGTTCAGCCCCGCGCAGATCCAACCCGGCGCGACGACCGGCGGCAATCGCGCCGCGATGCACGCGCTCCGACGGATGGGTGCCTGCACTGGAGGCCTGGCCTCCGGTGCGCGCCGTCCAGAGCGCGGCCGCCAACTGCGAGCGGGCCGAGTTGTGGGTGCAGAGAAACAGCACGTCGCCCTTGGGCAGCGAGGCGCTCACACCGAGCGCCACCAACGCCTCGCGTTCCAGTCGCACGTAACGACGTCGGCCGTCGCCCGAGCTGACACCGCGGCGAACAATGCCCGCGTGTTCCAGCACATCGATGTGATGGGCCAGCAGGTTGGTGCCCAGCCCATGGCGTTCACACAACTCCTTCGGCGACCGATCGCTGCTGGCCAGATCGTCGACGATCGCCAACCGCACCGCTTCGCCGAGCGCAGCGTGCATGGCCACGCGGCGGTCGAAGTCGGCGGAGTTCGTCATCGATGGCAAGGTATCGGCCCACAGCAATTAGGTCAACATCTGTTGAGTGAATGTTGCCTGAACCTGCAACGTCCGGACAGGGAATATGACCGCGCTACTGTTCGGTCATGGCAAACAAGAAGGCGTACCTCGAGCACCTGCGCAACGTGTCGCTGTTCCAGGGTTGCTCCACCAAGGAACTCGAGAAGATCGCGAAGGCGTCCGACGAGATCACCATGTCCGCCGGCACCCTCATCGTCGATCAGGGTCAGACCGGGCGTGAGGCATTCATCGTGCTCAGCGGTTCGGTTGTCGTGCGCCGCAACGGCAAGAAGGTCGGCTCGTTCGGCCCCGGCACCGTGGTGGGCGAGTTGTCGCTGCTGGATCACGGCCCGCGTACCGCCACGGTGGTGTGCGAGACCGATTGCGAGCTGCTGCTGCTCGACCAGCGTCACTTCATCGGCGTCATCGACGACGTGCCGGCGTTGGCGCACAAGCTGCTGGCCGCCCTGGCGGGTCGCATCCGCGACCTCGACCGCCAGAACTTCGGCTGACCCGCCTCAGGCCTGCGGCACCGGAGGTGCCGCAGGTGTGGCCACCGCCGCCATCAACGCATCGACGCGGCGGCTGTTCGCGCGTACGCCCCACAGGCCCCCGATGATGGCCAGCGAACCCGCCACGACGGCGAGCCGCCACAGCCACATCTGATGATCCACGCGCTTGCGGGCGGCGGCTGCATCGGCTAGCGCAGCGTCGATCTCGTCGGGCACGGCTGCCAACGCCAGCACGGTCTCGTGCAACGCGGGCCCAGCGTCTTCAAGGGTGGTGCTTGCCGTATCCAGCGAACTGGCTACCGCAGCCAACTGCTGCTCCGCTGTCTCCAGACTCTTCTTCAGGTCGTCCACACTGCCGATGAAGTCGATGAACCCGAGGATCTTGCGTACGTTGGCGCTCACGTCGCCCGTGGCAGTGACGGCATCCGCCGTGTTCCCCAAGCCACCGCTGACGGCCACCACCACCTGTTCCAGTTCGCTCGCCGAACTGGCGGTGCTGTCGGCCAGACCCTTGCTCGCCACCAGGGCGGACTCCATTCGCTCCAATGCCCGAGCCGTAGCCGTAGCCAGCCCGCCGACAGCCACCCAGGCCGCTGTGGCGCTGACCGCCACGAGAATCATTGATGCGAGCAGGATGGTGGGCAGCGTGCGCTTGGACTGCATTTGTCCATTCTGTCTCATGGAGGAGGTACCGGCGGACGAGGCGAACTAGGGTTCTGAGCGCACTATGAGTACTCACGACGCACCCGCCAACGACGCCGGCCCCACCAAGGCTTGGTACCGCACGCCGCACAAACTGGTGCTGGCAGTCGGCATCTTCATGGGCCTGTTCACGCTGGCCTCCGGCATCATCCCGCAGCTCACCAAGTGGCACGGCACCAAGGAGCCCGCCCGCGAGGTGTTCGACGGTATTCCTGGCGCCCTTCAGGTGGCCTTCTACACCGTCATCCCGGTGCTGCTGGTGTGGGGAGCGTTCGCATTCTCCAATCGCGTGCGCAACTGGGAGCGCGGTGCACCCGACCGCCGCAAGACCACCAAGAAGAACGTGAAGAACCGTCTGCGCGACTTCCGCGCCGGTGCCTACATGCAGACCCTGCTCCGCGACAGCGCCGCCGGCCTGATGCACTCGATGATCTACTTCGGCTTCATGGTGCTGCTCGGTGTCACCACCGTGCTCGAAATCGACCACCAGATGCCCGAGGGGCTGAAGTTCCTCCACGGCCGCACCTACATGGCCTACAGCTTCATCGGCGACCTCGCCGGCTTGGTGTTCGTCGTGGGCATCGTGTGGGCCATCGTGCGCCGCTACGTGCAGCGCCCGTACCGCATCCGTATCAAGACCAAGCCCGAGCACGCCATCATCCTCGGCGTCTTCCTGCTCATTGGTCTGTCCGGCTTCTTCGCCGAGGCATTCCGCATCGCCGAGGCGGGTTCGCCCAGCCACGAAAAGTGGAGCTTCATCGGCTACCCGCTGGCCCAGCTGTTCGACGGTGCGTCCGAGCACACGCTCAGCACGTGGCACCAGATCATGTGGATCACCCACGTGGTGGCGTTCGCAGCGTTCCTCGTGATGCTGCCCATCACCATGCTGCGGCACATCTTCACCAGCCCGCTGAACATGTACTTGAAGGACCGCGATCGTCCCAAGGGCGCCATGCGGGCCATGCCGAACCTCACCGAAACCTCGCTCGAGAGCTTCGGCGCCAGCGTGGTGGAAGACTTCACCTGGAAGCAGTTGCTCGACACCGACGCGTGCACCATGTGCGGCCGGTGCACCAGCGTGTGCCCCGCTCACGCCACGGGCAAGCCGCTCGACCCGCGCGAGATCGTGTTGAAGACCGGTGAAGTGATGGCCGCGTCGGCCAACCCGCAGGTCACCCCGCCGTTGTCGATCGACAAGGAGATCACCATCTCCGCCAACTCGCTGTTCGACCGCATCACGGCCGAGGAAGTGTGGAGCTGCACCACCTGCCGCGCCTGCGACGAGATCTGCCCCGTCAACATCGAGATCCTCGACAAGATCCTCGACATGCGCCGCTACCTGTCGCTGATGGAGAGCAACTTCCCCAGCGAACTGGGCAACGCCTACCGCGCCATGGAGAACCAGGGCAACCCGTGGGGCATGAACCAGGGCGAGCGTGCCGACTGGGCCGACGGCCTCGACGTGGCCGTGGTGGACCCGGGCGATCCGTTCAGCGCCGAGTACCTGTACTGGGTGGGCTGCGCCGGTTCGTTCGACGACAAGAACAAGAAGGTCACCCAGGCGATGGCAAACCTGCTGCGCCGGGCCGGCATCGAGGTGGCCATCCTCGGCCCCAGCGAAATGTGCACCGGCGACTCGGCTCGCCGTTCGGGCAACGAGTATCTGTTCCAGATGCTCGCCATGCCGAACATCGAGATGCTCAACGGCATGGGTGTGAAGAAGATCATCACCCAGTGCCCGCACTGCTTCAACACCCTGAAGAACGAGTACCCGCAGCTCGGCGGCGAGTACGAAGTGGTGCACCACACCCAGCTGCTGGAGAGTCTGATTGCGTCGGGCAAGCTCGACGTGAGCCAGGCCACGCTCGAAGAGCGTCTCACCTACCACGACTCGTGCTACCTCGGCCGCCACAACGACGTGTACCTGGCACCGCGCAAGGTGGTAGGCAGCATCAAGGGCATCGAGGTGGTCGAGATGCAGCGCAACGGCACCAAGGGCATGTGCTGTGGTGCCGGTGGCGCCCGCATGTGGATGGAAGAGAGCGTGGGCGTGAAGGTGAACGACGAGCGCGCGGTGGAGGCCATCTCCACCGGTGCCAGTCGTGTGGCTACCGCCTGCCCGTTCTGCTACATCATGCTCGACGACGGTGTGAAGGCAGCCGGCAAGGAAGAGAACGAGGTGAAGGTGGCCGACATCGCCATCCACCTGCTCGACGCCATCGAGGCCGGCGAAGCCAAGCTCGCCCACCCCGACGCCCCCCTGCACACCCCCGTCGCCGGCGACTGACCAGCGCCAGTTCCCCGGGCGCCCGCCCGCGCCGGGCCGGGTTACAACGTGTTCTGGTTGTACTTGCTGGCGGTTGCGCCGGTCTGGTCCTGGTACTTGCTCTTCAGGTCGGGGTGGCCGTAGGGGCGCTCCGCAGGCTTGTCGAGCTTCTGGAACACGAGCTGCGCCACCTTCATGCCGGTGCGCAGCAGGATGGGCAGGTTCGACACGTTGGAGAGTTCGAGCACCACGGTGCCGCGGAACCCGGGGTCGATGAAGCCGGCCGTGGCGTGCACCTGCAGACCCAACCGGCCCAGGCTGCTCTTGCCGTTCACCACGCCAACGATGTCGTCGGGGCAACCGACCACTTCGAAGGTGTGACCGAGGGCGAACTCACCTGGGTGCAGCACGAACACGTCGCCATCCGGGATGGAGACGGTCTCCATCAGCTTGGTCTGCTCCTCGAACGGGTCGATATGAGTGAGGCGACTGTTACGCATCACCCTGAACTCGGTGCCGAGACGAACGTCGACGCTGGCGGGCTGCACCAGGGTCGGGTCGTACGGGTCGAGCACGATGCGGCCGGAGCCCAGCAGCTCGCGGAGGGTGCCGTCGGAGAGGATCACGATGCCGACACTAGTGGCTCGCGTTCCCACGAGGAGAGGCCGCCACGGCTGGTCGATGGACCCGACTTGTACCAATGTCCGATGTCGACGAACGCAGCCGTTCGCGATGCTAATGATCGTCGACGGACAGTTCTCCCGTTCCTTCGCAGCGAATACCCCTTGCGGGAGCTTTCGGGCATTCGCTGCAGGAATGTGGGGAGATCAGATGGTGGTGAAGGTGAACCACGTGCCGGCGTTCGCCAGCGTGGTGAGGCCCGCCGCGTTCACCGAACGCACCTGCCACTCATAACGAGCGCCATTCACACGCCCGGCCGGCGTGACCGTACGAGCCGTACCCGTCGACGTCCAGACG
>CAIXIJ010000098.1 GCA_903919455.1 uncultured Acidimicrobiaceae bacterium
CAGGCTGCACGATGGTGGTGGACCCCGGCCTTGTCGCAACTGCCCGCTCCGTTGAGGTGAGTCTCACCACGCTGGCCGCCACGGCCAACGGTGTGGTGAGCGCGTGGGCGTGTGGGTCGCCGCAGCCGGTTGGCCCGGCAGTGCAGGTGGTGGCAGGTCGCACGGTGTCCTCGATCGTCGTCGTTCCGCTAGCTGCTGATGGCACGTTCTGCATGACCACCACGGCATCCACCGACCTCCTCGTGGATCTGTTCGGCACGTATGGCACCGGGAGCGGCCTGCTGTTCCAGCCCATCGCTGCGGTTCGACTCTTCGACAGCCGTGGCGGGTCGATGCCGGCGGCAGGCAAGGTCCGCACTGTTCAGGTGGCGGGTACGTCGCGGGTACCGCTCGGTGCCACTGCCGCCTCATTGACGATCCACGCGACCGGAGCCGCGACGAATGGGGTGGTGACCGCCTACGCGTGCGATGAGGCGCGGCCCGCGCCAACGACCATGCGGGTCACTTCAGGCGTGGAGAGCACGGTCGCCCTGCAGGTTCACCTCAGCGCGGCGGGCCGTCTCTGCCTCTATGTGAACGCCGCGATGCATCTCACGGTGGACGTCAACGGATGGTTCGGGGCGGGTGCCACCACCTCGTACTTCGCCGTGAACGGCGTGCGATTCCTCGATGCCGACGTGGCCGCCGGCCAGGCGCGGGCATTCGGCGCAACCGGAGTGCGCGGCATCGCCACAGCGGCGACCGTGAAGGCATTGGCAGGCCGAGTGACGGCAACCAACGCCACCTCAGCCGGGTATCTCACTGTGTACGCATGTACGGCGGTGGCGCCGCCGGTGTCGATGGTGCGCATGGCACACGATGCGCCGGCCACGACCAGTGTGGTCGGCGTGGACAGCGCGAACGGCCGCTGGTGCGTCTCATCCAGCACAGCGGCTCACGTGGCGGTCGATGTGGTGGGCTGGTACGCCTGAGGCGTACCGACATCCAATGTGGTGAGGTGCCGGTGTGGTCGGGAGCCCCCCGGCTAGCCTGAACCCTTCGTGGAGACCGTCGGAACGATTGCCCCGCCCGTCGTGGCAGTGATGGTCGTGCACCAGCCGGGCGAGTGGTTCGATGAGGTGCTCGACGCGCTGGCGCGTCAGGACTACAGCAATCTCAAACTGCTGTTCCTGGTGGTGGGCGACGCGGCTGAACTGCCAGCCCACATCAGCGAGCGCGTGCCCAACGCGTTCGTCCGGGCGGTGGCCGCCAACCCCGGATTCGGCGCTGCCGCGAATGAGGTGTTGCGCCTGGTGGAAGGCGACAACGGCTTCTTCTGCTTCCTGCACGACGACGTGGCGCTGGAACCCGATGCCATCCGGTTGCTCGTGGAGGAGCTGTACCGGTCCAACGCCGGCATCGTAGGGCCGAAGCTCGTCACGTGGGACGACCCCACAGTGCTGCAGCACGTCGGTCTGGGCGTGGACAGGTTCGGCGAAGTCGACCCACTCGTCGAGCCGGGTGAGTACGACCAGGAGCAGCACGACGCGGTGCGCGACGTGTTCGCCGTACCCACTGCCTGCTTGCTTGCTCGCGCCGATCTTTTCCACTCCATCGGTGGCTTCGACCCGAGTATCGAGTTTCACGGTGACGACGTGGACCTGTGCTGGCGCGCCCACCTCAGCGGCGCTCGGGTGATCGTGGTCCCGGCAGCCAAGGGCCGGCACCTCGAGCAGATGGCTGCCCGCTGTCCCGATCTGCCGGTGGCCGGGCCGGCGGCGCGGAGTCGCATGCGCAGCGTGGCCACGCTCACCGGCGCACGACGGTTGCCGCTGGTGCTGTTGCAGTTGGTACTCATCACCTTGGCTCAAGCCGTCGGTCTGATGGTGCGTGGCCGCTTCAGCCAGGCTGTGGCGTCGCTCTCGGCACTGGTGGGCATGGTGCCTCGCACGCCCGGCTACGTGGCCCGGCGTCGCAGCATTGCGGCCCTCCGCCAGGTGCCCGACACCGAAGTGGCGGGTCTGCAACTTCGCGGTAGTGCTCGCCTCGCCACCTATCTGCGCGCCCGCGACAGCCGGCCGGTCGATCCGGAACTGGGCAACGAGCGGCGCTGGCGGGAAAGTGCCGGCAGCGCGCCCGTGCTGGTGTGGCTCGTGGTGCTCCTGCTCTTTGTTCTGGGCAGTCGCAAGGTCATTGCCGACGGAGTGCCGCAGTTCGGTGAGTTCCTGCGTTTCAAACCCAGCGCGCGCACGATGCTCGGCGACTACCTGTCCGGATGGTCCGGGCATGGGCTCGGAAGCAGCAGTGCGGTGCCTACGGCCATCGGCGCAACAGCACTGTTGAGTATCGGCACGTTCTTCCACATGGGCATGCTGCACACGGCGGCGGTGCTGGGCCTGCTGGTGGCCGGGTACCTCGGCGCCTGGCGCCTGGCCACGATCTTTCCCACACCGCGCGCTCGCGTCGTGGTGTTGGTGGTGTACGCCGCGGTGCCGCTGCCGTCGCAACTGCTGTCTGCGGGTCGATGGAGCGCATTGGTGTGCTACGCGATTGCCCCCTG
>CAIXIJ010000099.1 GCA_903919455.1 uncultured Acidimicrobiaceae bacterium
AGCACTCCGCTGCTTGAAGCGACGACTCGCCGCCCACCTCTGGCGACTCATGCTCGCCGACGAACGACGCGCACCAGGTCAGCTCGAACCCGGCGAAATCGCCGCTTGACAAACACAGAGGAACCCCGGGATCGGTGACTGTATGTGCTGGTGGACATGGCCGGATTCGTCGACATCGTTGACGCACTCGGCGGCATCGACATGTACGTACCCAAGACCGTGCCCTCGCCCGGTAACCCGCGCAACGCGAAGCATCAGGTGCCTTCCGCGATCCTGAAGGGCCAACAGCACATGGATGGCACGCTTGCCTTGGCCTATGCCCGAACCCGCTCCGGTGACAATGACTACAACCGCATGGGGCGGCAGCGCTGCGTGTTGGCGGCCATCTCCGATGCGGCCACGCCGCTGGCGTTGGCGACGGGTATCCCTGCGTTGCTGAAGGCGTTCGGGGATGGGGTGCATACCGACATTCCGCGCAAGGAGCTCGGCGATTTCGCCAAGATCGTGCACAACTACGCCGACACGAACGGCACGGCAGCAGTGCGCACGCTGCACCTCGCCCCGCCGCTGGTGAAGCCATCGCGCTGGGACCCTGCGGAGGTTCGCTCGCTGGTAAGTGCCGTGCTCACCCCGCAGCCGCCGCCCGAGTTCACCGGCGAACTGCCGGTGCTCGCCGACTCCTGCACCACCTGACACTTACACGGGTGGTGACTCGCGGTGCGCTCGCACCTTGGTGCCCGATTCCTTGGTCCAGCCGTGCTCGGCGGCGTACGCGATCATGCGGTCGAATCCGGTGGACCATTCATCGCGTTCGGCGGCGTCGATGGTGGCGGCTGCTGCGGCCTTGAACAGGTGGAGGTGCAGCCATACGTGCTCGCCGTCGGGGTCCACTTCGCCGAATTCGCCGATGCCGGCCAGGGTCTGCGACGTTGCCGCTCGCACGGACAGGCTTCTCAAATTTTCCGCCTCGCGAACCCTCGGGCCGCTGTCGGTGAGTTCCACGAACATCACGCACCTCCTCGTGGCAACGTACCCGCGAGTTGCCCGAGGGCACATCACCGGGATAGGGAAGAGTCGTGCGCGACCTCTTCGACGACGACCACCAAGCATTCCGCGAGTCCTTCGCAGCATTCATCGCGAAGGAGATGACACCGCACTACCTCCAGTGGGAGGCCGACGGCATCGCCCCACGCGAGATCTATGCCGCCGCGGGGCAGTTCGGTTTCCTCGGCATCGCCGTGCCGGAGGAGTTCGGCGGCGGCGGTGCCAACGACTTCCGTTTCAACATGGTGCTGGCCGAAGAACTCGCGGCAGCTGGCATCGGTGGCGCGGGCCTGGGCCTCACACTGCACAACGACATCACCACGCCGTACTTCATCGAGTACTGCAACCCGGAGCAGGCGGCTCGCTGGTTGCCGGGCATTGCATCGGGCGAGCTCATCACGGCGATCGCGATGACCGAGCCCGGAACCGGCAGCGACCTCGCCAGCATCGCCAGCACCGCGGTGCGCGATGGCGACGAGTACGTGCTGAACGGCTCGAAGACCTTCATCACCAACGGCATCAACAGCGACCTCGTGATCGTGGTGGCCAAGACCGACCCCAGCCAGCGCCATTCCGGCATGTCGCTGCTGGTGGTGGAGCGCGGCATACCCGGGTTCGAGCGTGGCCGCAACCTCGACAAGATCGGCATGCACAGCCAAGACACGGCCGAGTTGTTCTTCCGCGATGTGCGCGTGCCGGCAGCAAACCTGTTGGGCGAAGAGGGCAAGGCGTTCACCTATCTCACCGCGAACCTGGCCCAAGAACGCCTGTCCATCGCCGTCAGTGGTGTGGCCAGCGCACGCGCCGCGCTGGACTGGACGGTGGCGTATGTGAAGGAGCGCACGGCGTTCGGTCAGGCGATTGCAGCATTCCAGAACACCAAGTTCACGTTGGCCGAAGTGGCCACCTCGGTGGAAGTGGCGCAGGCGTTCGTCGACCAGTGCGTGGTGAAGCTGAATGCGGGCCGGCTCAGTGCCGCCGAGGCTGCGCAGGCGAAGTACTGGTGCACCGAGTTGCAGCAGAAGGCCATCGATGCGTGCCTGCAGTTGTTCGGCGGGTACGGCTACATGCTCGAGTACCCCATCGCGCGGGCATACGCAGACGCTCGCGTCACCTCCATCTATGGCGGCACCACCGAGGTGATGAAGACCATCATCGCCAAGTCCTTAGGCGTGTAAGTCGTTGGGCGTGTAACGCCCGGGGGACTTAGCTTGCCGGTGGGGTGGGCGGCGCCATTCGGGGCAACCCGCGGCGCTCGAGATCGGTGGTGACACCGTGGAACTTGGCCTGCTGACGGAGCATCTCGAGCAGCGCGTCGGTGGCCTCGGGTGTGGGGTTGACACCTGATGAATGCAACCGCTGGAACGGGTTGTCGATGCGGATGGAGCGGTCGATGGCGCTCAGCGCCCGTTCGCGGAGTGTGGCGTAGACATCATCGGGATCGTTGGCAGCCAGGTGCTCGGAGCGCGACAGCAGGCTGGCCACGTACCCGACCTCCCAGGCCTCACAGGCTGCTAGGGCTTTGGCCACGTTGATGTCGGAGGCTGCGATGTCGGCGAGCGCGGCGGCAAGGTCCGCGCGAGTGATCTGCGGGGCGCCCTGGTGCATGGTGTCAGCCTCCTCCTGTGGTCAGTTGTTCACAGAGTGTAGGCGACAACAAGCGGAGCGTGGTCCGACCAACGCTCGGCATACGTCGGCGCTCGATCCACCACCACGCTCGTGACCGTCGCCGCCAACTCCGGGCTCACGATCTGGTAGTCGATGCGCCAGCCGGAGTCGATGTCGAATGCCTTTCCACGCCACGACCACCAGGTGTATGGGCCAGCCACCTCGCCAGCATGCACACGGGTCACGTCCACCCACCCGTCGGCGAAGAGGCGGTCGAACCAGGTCCGTTCTTCGGGCAGAAAGCCAGCCTTCTTCAGGTTGCCCTTCCAGTTCTTGATGTCGAACTCGCGATGGCCCACGTTCAGATCGCCGGTGAGCACCACATGGCGGTTAGCGGCGCGCAACGCTGCCAACCGCTCCGCAGCGGCGTCGAGGAAGGCGAGCTTTTCGCGCATGCGCTCGGGTGTGTCGGCGTCGCCGGTGTGCACGTAGCAACTGATCACCGTGAGCCCGCGTCCATCGGCGGTTGGTAGTTCCGCTTCCACCCAGCGGCCGGTGCCGTCGAACTCGCCCGACAATGCATGACCGTTGCCGGTGCTGGCCTCGCGGGTTGCAACCGCCACGCCGGCGCGGCCCTTTGCGGCGCATTCGTGGTGGTGCACGTGCCAGGGCTCACCCGCAACGTCGGCCACCAATCCGGCCACCAGATCGTGGGGCGCGCGCACTTCCTGCATGGTCACCACGTCGGGCCGCCGTTGGTGCCACCAGCCACCCATGCCATTGGGAATGGCGGCGCGCAGGCCGTTCACGTTCACGGATGCAATGGTGAAAGAGCGAGGCTTGGGCACGACCAGCGAGCCTGCCACGACGGCGACTCGCTCACCCAACCGCGCACTACTCTGCGCTCAGGGGCAGCCGACGCCGTGGAGCGCGGCGCAAGGTGGGCACAGACGTGCCGGACCCTGAGGTGTTGACCACGTGCGGGCCTGCGGTGTGCCACAGGCGGCACACGCAGTGTTGCTGGGCTGGTCAGTCGTTGTGCGGTCAGTCGTTGCGGTCACGAGCGGCTTCGAGACCCATTTTCACCAAGATCAGCGGCAGCAGGATGACTGCCACCAGCGAGACCAACCACACGATGACGGCAGCGGCAATCCAGGTGGACAGACCACTGATGCTTAGTCCGTCGGACACGAGATGGGTGATGATCAGCCCAACCAGGGTGCTGAGCAGTGCGACGGCACCCAGCAGTGGTGCAGCGCTCTTGCGGGCCACGTTGGCCAGGAACGGTGTTCCGATGGCCGTGACCGCGGTGAAGATCAACACGGCCACGATGAAGGCGGCACCGCTGATGGTCACCTTGTCGAGCACGATGGCGGCCACGATGAGGCCGACTGCGTTACCGAGAACAGAGATCAATGTACGTACGACGAGCTTCATGATGAGCCCTCCCATGGGGTTGTACCGAAGTGTAATCAGGTGCTAATGAGCGTTCGTAGGATCTACCTGAAGGAGGTACGGCCATGAAGGTCGGTTTCATCGGGCTCGGCAACATGGGTTCAGCTGCTGCCCGCAACGTTGCCCGTGCAGGCCACGAGCTGTTCGTGTTCGACATCCGGCGTGAGGCGGGCACGCCGTTGGAGGCCGAGGGCGCGACCTGGTGCGACACCCCGGCGTCGATGGTTGGGCAGGTCGACGTGGTGATGTCGATGGTGTTCGGCCCGGCCCAGATCGAGCAGGTGGTGCGCGGCCCGGGTGGACTCTTGGAAGGCGACTGCCGCGGCATCACCTGGATCGACCTCACCACCAGCACGCCGGCGTTGATGCGCTCGCTCGCTCTCGACGTCGAATCAGCCGGTGGTGCGGCCGTGGATGCGCCCGTCACAGGGTCGATCGATTCCTGCATCCGTGGCGACATGATTCTGTTCGTGGGCGGTACCGACGAAGCGGTTGCCCGTGTGCAGGGCGTACTCGACGCCGTGGGCCATACCCGCCGGGTGGGCGGATATGGCAACGGGTACGTGGCGAAGCTCGTGAACAACCAACTCTGGTTCGTGCACGCCGCAGCCATTGGGGAAGCGATGGTGGCTGCGAAGGTGGCTGGGCTGGAGCCGGACGTGTGGTGGGCGGCGATGCAGGGAGGAGCCGCCGACAGCTTCGTGATGCAACACGACGTACCGTCGATCTTCGCTGGCCATTACGACCCTTCGTTTCGCCTGGCGTTGTGCCTGAAGGATCTGGGCCTCATCGATGAGCTCCTTCACGAGACGGGAACGCGTTCGGAGATCACCAGGGCGACTCACGCCCGATTTGCTGAGGCGGCGGATCGTTACGGTGAGCACGCCGGCGAGATGACGGTGTGCAAAGTCATCGAGGACGACGCCGGTGTGGAACTTCGCGTCGAAGGAGAATGGGTGGCACCTTGGGAGGTGCAGCACCCCTCTGCCTGACGCGCAGTGCCCAGCCTGCGCCGTGGCTCGGACTTAGAGCTTGAAGGAGAGCGAAGCGTCGCAGGCGCTCACGCCGTCGACGGCCGACACCATGTGCACGCTGAGGGTGTGCTTGCCCTTGCTGGCCCGGTAGTTCTGGATGAGCGACCAGTCGGTACCAACCACGCCGCTGTCAGCGTTGAGGACAACGCCGTCGAGGTTGTCGATGATGGTGACCGTCCAGGTGCCACCGGTGTTGTCGGCTGATGCGCCTGCGCCAACCGTCACCAGCGAACCGCTGCGGTTGTAGCCGGCGTAACCGAATGCGTCAGCCGAGCAGGTGGCTGTTGCCATACCGCCGGCCTTCGAGTCGGTGCCAGCGGCGCCACCCTTGGCGGCTACGCCACCGGCGACTGCTGCGAACAAGCCAACGCTTGCCACTGCCACACCAGCGATGATGCGACTGTTCTTGTGCTTCCTCATAATCCTCTTGCTCCCGTCCATGTGCATCTTGCGAGACTTGATGCAATCGGAGACACGGCCGAAACACCGTTTTAGTTTGGCTTATTTATCGTTCTTGACCTGGGAAAATGCGATTTCGTCGAAACGGCGCGGAAGGCCTACGACCACGGTCAGGGGTGGTGTCGACGGGTGGTAGACGGAGGTACTAGCACCATCACCATCTACGGTGTGGGACGTGTTGTCCGCTGCTGCCGTCCCGTTGTCCGTGCTCGACCTCTCCGTGGTGAATGACGGGCAGAGCACCACCGAGACGCTCGGCTCCACGGCACGTGTCGCGCAGCGCGCCGACGAGTTGGGTTACCTTCGCTATTGGGTGGCTGAACACCACAACATGCCGAGCGTTGCGTGCACGGCCCCAACGGTGCTGATGGCGCATCTTGCCGCCATCACCGAGCGCATCCACGTGGGCAGTGGCGGCGTGATGCTGCCGAACCATGCGCCGCTGGTTGTGGCCGAACAGTTCGCAATGCTCGAGGCGCTGCACCCGGGCCGGGTTGATGTAGGCGTCGGCCGTGCTCCGGGCACCGACCAGGCCACTGCGGCGGCCGTTCGCCGCAGCGCCGAACTGCTCGGCGCCGACGACTTTCCCCGCGACCTGCTCGATCTGATGGGTCTGCTGGGTGATCGACGCGTCGACACGGGCCTGTGGGACCGGTTCCGGGCCACACCCGCTGCGGCGTCGTTCCCGACGGTGTTCCTCCTCGGCTCGAGTGGCTACAGCGCGCAGCTTGCGGCGCATCTCGGACTGCCGTTTGCCTTCGCTCACCACTTCGATATGGGCGGGGCGTTGCAGGCCACCGAGCTCTATCACCGTGGCTTCCAACCGTCTGCCGTGCTCGCCGAGCCGCACATGATCATCACGGCCAACGCGTTGATTGCCGACACGGAAGACGACGCGCAGTGGCATGCAGCGCCGGGGCGTATCACTGCGCTCGGCCGCCGCACCGGGCGCTTCATTCCGTTGCCCTCGCCGGTGGATGCCGCTGCCCACCCACAGCTCGACGAAGCGAACCGGCTTCCTACCGGTCGCGTGATTGGCACACCCGAACAGGTGGTGCCGGTGTTGCGGAGCCTGGTGGAGCGAACGGGGGCCCGCGAGCTGATGGTCACCTCGGTGGCGTACGACGTGGCGGCTCGAATCCGCAGTATCGAACTGCTCGCCGAACACTGGGCGGCCTGAGCGTCAGCCGAGCGGCACCGGCGGCGCGTCCCATGAGGCAACTCGCCAACCGGCGCACGGTCCGCGGAGCACGTTGCGGATGCGTCCGTACTCGCTGGTGTCCATCGACAAGTGCCACCGAGCTTTGATGGCCACCCAATCGCCGACATAGCGGCACACGTCGTCGGCGTTCGGGGGCAGCCAGTTCGATGGGTCCTTGTCGCTTTTGGATCGATTGGTGTGGCTACTGACGGCACGTAGCGAGCGCACATCGTCGATGTCGTTGGCGAAGGCCTCGAGTCGCGGGATGCTCCATTGCCATGCGCCGGAGTCCCAGGCTTCCTTGAGGGCCACCACGTGGTCGACCTCCAGTTCGGAGGGCTGGTCGTAGGTGACACCGTCGTAGACCGAGTACCAGTCGCCGGCCACCACCGTGCAGCCTGCAGCGTCGATCTGGGCGGGGGAGAGGGAGTCGCGCTGCAGGATCATCGCCCTCGTGTCGCAGCCACCACCGAACGACGCTGGATATCCGAACAGATCTCGGTCGTAACCGCCGCGGTGCTCCTTGGCCTGTTCGATTCCGCCCAGCACGTCGAGCGCCAGCGCCGTACCGGCCGGTGCTGCCGTGGCGGGGACGGTGGCGGGGACGGTGGCGGGGACGGTTGCGGGGACGGTGACGGGAGCAGTGGCGATCGGGATCGTCGTGACGGGGAGCGTCGTGTCCGGAATGGTCGTGGCCGGGCTGGTCGTGATGGGGATGGTCGTGATGGGGATGGTTGTGGCGGGCATCGTGAGCGAACTCGTCTGCGCCGGGCCGCACGCCAGCAGTGCAGCGCTGCAGCACGCCAGGAGCGCAGCGGCTCGTTCTGTCATCCGGCGGGACACGCAGTCACCACCGACCTCACCTGGCCAGCGGCGACGACGATCCAACTGTCCATGGAACGCCACGGCGCGTCGGCAGCGGTGCGGTCGGACGGTGCATTGGGGCAAGGTGAGGTGCCGATGGCTCCAACGCCGTAGTGGAGGTCGGCGGCCACGGGCATCGTGCGCAATCTCCCATTGGCATTCACGATGTACCAGTCGGGCGACTGGCTCTGGCAGGCGTCGGTCTGCAGTGCGGTAGCGCAGGCCGCATTCCAGAGTTGCTGTCCACCGACTCCGGAATAGATGCAGCGCATGTCCACGGTGATCCGTGACGACGTGAAGAATGCGTCGCTGCCGGAACCGTCGCCGACGAGCACGTTCCATACGCCGTCGGGAATGATCTCGGGAATGCCGCCGGTGCTGCCACAACCCGTGCCACGGACGGACTCGCTGCCCAATTGCGGCACCTCGTAGTACGGCCAGCCGCCCCATTCACCGGCGCTCGGTGGCAGTGTGGAACCAGGAAGTCCGGCCAGCGCCGTGGTGGTGGTTGCCGTAGCTGCGATGGTGGTGGGCGCAGGGGTAGTGGGTGGCGCCGAGAACGGACCCGATTGCAGCGGCGGCAGCGTGCCGTCGCTGAGCATTTGCGGCGTGCTGCACGAGACCAAAGCGGCGAGCATGACGAACAGCGTGCACGTAGGGAGACGACGGACGACGGTCACTTCCCCCATGTTGGTGCGGAGACATGCCCGCCACAAGCCACCTTGCGTTCGTGAGCACGGCACCCGTGAGTGCGGAACTAGCGAGCAGGCGGCGCGGTGCGGACCCAGACCACATAGTCGCCGAGGGGACCCTCGCCGGCTGCTTCCCACCGCGCTTCCCATCGTTCACCCGGGTGCATGCCGCGAACCCGAATGGTATTGGGGTTCCGATTATGGGCATTCACGATGTCGGAGGCGAGCTGCGCTGCAGTGGATTGGGTGTAGAGGCGCTGCACCATCACCCAGTCGCCGGACCGCCTTGCCACTTCGAAGGTGCGCGTCCAGAACGACGTGCGACGGGTGTCGCTGCCGCTAGAGGGCTTGTTCTCGGTGGGTCCCATCAGATTCATTCGACATGAATCTATCGCGGATGTCCGCGTCTATGTCGAATATTGTGGTCAGGAAATAAGACCGATATTTCTTGCCATCACCACGATCTGCGCCGTGTTGTTGGCACCCAATTTCCGCTGCAACCGCATCTTGTGGGTACTGGCGGTCTTCACGCTGACGCCCATCGCGGTGGCCACATCGGTGATCCGTTGACCAGCGGCAAGTCGACGCAACACCTCGGCTTCACGCGGCGACAGCATCACCCGAGTCGGCCGTTCGGCACTTGCGGCGAGCACAGCGTTGGAGAAATGCCGGCCACCCTTCGCCACCGTGAGGATGGCATTGCGAATCTCGGATGGAGTAGCGCTCTTCGATACGAAGCCGTCGGCACCATGCTGTGCGCAGGCAGGGGCATGCGTTGCCTCCGGGTGCACCGTGAGGATGAGCACCTTTGCTGCAGGCCAACGCGAACGAATCATTCCCATGCCTTCGAGGCCACCGATGCCTGGCAATGCGAGATCCAGGGTGACCACGTCGACGTGATCCACCGTGAGGTCGAGTGCTGCCTCAATGGATTCGGCCTCCGCTACTACCCGGAGGTCTTCGGCGGCAGCGAGCACGCGACCGAGCCCTTCCCGAACCAGTGGATGGTCGTCGATGATGAGCATCGAGACGCGGGAGGCATCGTCGTCGGCGGAGGGATCCATGTGTGCTCTCAGTGTCGCACGTTATGAAACTGTTCGTTGGTTTGCCATGATGAATCTGTGGCGGCGATCGACAACGGTGAACTGGCCGCCCATCTTGCTCAAATCGGCGTGGAGTGGTGGCGGGCCGATCTGCTCACGGGGCAGGTGGAGCTGTCGGCGAATGTGCGCGAGTTGCTCGGGGTGGGCGACGAAGTTGCCATCGATACCGACGGCATCCTCACGCTGCGACCATTTCCGCCTGGAGTGTGGCGAACCTTCGAATCCGTGCATCGCGGCCGCCATGGTCGCGTGCGATCGAGGTTGACGAGCAGCCTCGACCCGCAGGGCCGGGTGATCGGTGCGTTCGGTCTCGAGATTCCCGATGCCGACCATCGCGACGAGGCTCCTGTGTCGAGGTCCCCGACGGCGGCCGAGCAACTGCTTGGCGACATCTTGGCGGTGCAGACGGCATTGGTGTCGCGCTACACGCTGGATGGCCGGTTGGTGTGGTGTAACGGGGAGTACGCAGCGCATCTGCGGAGCAGTCCCGAGGAATTGCTGGGTGTTTCATGGTTAGACCGCGCTGCATTCATGGGCTTCGACACGCAGGAGAACCTCGACACCCTCTTGTCTCGACTGGTGGAGGCAACTGCCGACGGGGCCATCAGCACGGTGGTCACCCCGATGTGGCTCAGCGACACCGCTCGCTGGATCCAATGGACGAACCGACGGGTCGTGGACCCGGAAGGCGGTGCTGAACTCCTCCAGGCGATCGGCGTCGAGGTGACGGAACTGCGAACCACGCGCGACGCGCTCGACCAACTGTCGCACCAACTGGTGCGCGGACGCGTTGACGAACGGCGTGTCCTAGCGCGGCGTATTCACGACGATGTCATCCAGGTATTGGTCTCTGCTGGTTGGTTGATGGCACCGGATTCGGACGGTGTCGTGCCCACCGAAGTTGCTGAACGTTCGGTGGAATTGGTGCAGATAGCGGTGCAGCAGCTACGCGAACTGCTCGGCGAACTCACTGCTCCCCCGGTGCTGCTCGGTTCACTGACTGAAGCGGTTCGGGCCGAAGTGGAATCGATGCGTGCCGCTGGGGTGGAGGTGCGGGTGCACTTGGAGGAGCTGCTCGATGAGGAGCTACGTACGGTCTGCACGCGTGTGCTGATGGAAGGAATGCGGAATGCTGCGCGGCACGCTGCGGCGACGCAGGTGGAGGTGATATTGCGGCACGTCGATGATGACGTGGTAGGCCAGATCACTGACAATGGTGTTGGCATCGGTAATGACGATCTCACCGCCGCCTTGGCGGCCGGACACGTGGGCTTGATGATGGCCCGTGCCATGGTGGAGTCCATCGGCGGCGCCTTCGAGTTCGTGAACAATGGCAGGTCAGGTGGCACGACGCTGGCGTTCAGAATTCCTGTTCGGGCCGCGGACGCCGCTGTCGAGGCAGTTCTGCCACTCCCATCTGTTGGTTAGGAATTTTCTTACCTAGTGTCAGAGAAAACAGTGTTGACATGTCGTATGATCTTCCACATGGCAGCAAAGCGTGGCCCCAAAAACTCCATCACCGATCAGCACAAGGCCGCGATGGCCGAAGGCCGAGTGGAAGGGCGGGTGGTTCGGGAATACCTCGAAGCACTCCGCAACAGCAAGGGCAAGCCGGGCCGCAAACGCACGCCCGACTCCGTTGCCCGGCGTATGCAGGCCATCGACGGCGAGATGCAGGGAGCGAATCCAGTTCGCGAACTGGAACTCATTCAGGAGCGCTTCGACCTCGAGGCCGAACTCGCTGGCATGGAGACCAAGGTGGACCCCAAGTCGATCGAGATCGGTTTCACGAAGGTCGCCGGTTCGTACAGCAAGCGCAAGGGCATCTCGTATGCGGCGTGGCGTGCAGTGGGCGTGGAGCCCGCAGTGCTGAAGAAGGCTGGCATCTCGCGGGCAGACTGATGCCTGCATGATGAAGGCTGCCGTCTACGAACAGTTTCGCGGGCCGATTTCGCTCGTGGACGTGCCCGTGCCGACGCCTCACCCCGATGCGGTCGTGGTCGAGATTCTCGCCGTTGGCCTGTGTCGTAGCGACTATCACGGCTGGCATGGCACCGATCCCGACATCGTGTGCCCACACGTCGGCGGCCACGAATTCGTTGGCAGTGTGGTGGCTGTCGGCTCCGATGTCACCCGCATTCGCACGGGCGATCGGGTGGTGGCACCGTTCGTGAACGGTTGTGGGCAGTGCGAGCCATGTCGCCTCGGCCAGCATCAGGTGTGCCGCCGTCAGGAGCAACCCGGCTTCACCCGATGGGGTGCATTCGCCCAGTACACCACCATTCCATTTGCCGATGTCAACGCGGTTCAGGTTCCGGAAGCCATCAGTGACGAAGCTGCCGCGCTGGTGGGGTGTCGAGTTTCCACGGCGTATCGCGGCGTCGTGGAGCGTGGTCGCCTCGCTGCTGGCGAGGTGCTGTGTGTACACGGCTGCGGTGGTGTTGGTTTGGCTGCCGTTGCTATGGGCCGGGCGCTTGGCGCGCAAGTCATAGCAGTCGACATCTCGGCCGACGCATTGCAACTGGCGCGCAACGTCGGTGCCGATGTGCTCCTCGATGCCAGCGAACACACCGATGTGGCCGCCGCCGTGCACGAGCTCACCGGAGGGGCTCACTTGTCGGTGGATTGTCTGGGTCACGCCATCACGGCAGCGAACTCGGTGCTCAGTCTTCGGCCGCTGGGCCGGCATGTGCAGATCGGTCTGTTTCCTGCTCCCACCGCCGACTTTCCGATCTCGCGGGTCATTCGTGACGAACTCGAAGTGCTCGGCGTGCACGGTCTGTCGTCGTCTCGGTTCCACGAAGTCTTTGCATTGATGTTGGATGGCCGACTGGATCCGACGGCCATGGTCACGCAACGGCTGTCGCTGAGCGACATCCCCGCTGCGCTGCCCGCCATGGGTGAATTCGCTCAACCGGGCGTCAGCGTGGTGACCCGACTGCGCTGATCGGGTACAGTGGTCTCTACGGGGGCGGCGCCCCGCGGGTACGAGGTTCTCGTACCGCCCGTGCGGGAGACCACGGTCGAACGCAACCGATGCCCTTCGGTACCCACCTTGTGCGGCACGCGCCTGCCGCACCCCTCCACCCGCGTCGACGTGTCGCCTCGTGCGTCACAGGACGGATGTGCATGGTTCCCACCCGAGAACTCGAAGCTGCGATCTGGTCGATCACCGACGGCAGCGCGTCCGACGAGCACCTTGCACTGCTGCGCGTCGATGAACACGCGTCGCTGACGTTGCTCGAACGCCTCATCGTCGAGACCGAGGACGACGTGGCATCGGTGCGGCGCTTGGGTGGCGGCGAGCGAGACCAGGTACTCAACGATTTTCTCGACACGCTGCAGCGCCTGCTCGACACGGCCGCCTTGCTGCTGCCGGAAGCACCCACCTCGGTGTTCCTTGCACCCGAACCCGAGCCTGCCAAGAGCGACGACTTCGACGACTTGCAGTTCGAAGTGTTGGAGCCCGGCGAGGTGGAACTGCAGGCCACTTGGCATGCCGGCAACGTGGTGGTGTGGGCTGGTGGCCGAGGTTGTGTCCCCGAAGACCACGACGCGTTGGCCAGTCGCATCGAGAAGGTGGGTGGGCCGCCGCACGGTTGGCAGGTCCACAAGGGTGTGCACCTTCCCGACGGTGTGCACGCCGATGCGTTGAGCATCAGCATGAAGGACGCCTTGGGGTGGCTCGTTGCCGTCGGTGGCGGCCAGGTGGGTGAGGGCGTGGGCCCGAGCGTGGCCTGGATGGGGCATGCGGCGCTCGAGGGTGTGCGACTGGTCGTGCGCGGCTCTGTGGTGCCCAGCCTGAAGATTGTGAAGCGGCCCGAGGGCAACGGCCCGGTGGAGGCAGCGGTGCGGTGGTTGCCGGCGCTGACCGACGGCCCCGAGGTGGATGCGCTCGCTGGTGCAATGCCAGCGCCGGTCACTGCGCTGGGTGGAGGCGACGGGCGCTCGGTCACCACTGCGGTGGTGGCATCGGTGGTGGAAGCCATCGTTGGTGAGAGCGTGGAGCGGATGGAGCTACCGGCGTCACCGCCGCACGCCAACACGCCCACCGATCTGAACGACACCATCATCGCCCGCATGGACGGCTCGGGGTTCATGGCGAACGCCAACCTCGCCAGCGACACGTCGCGCAAGCTCGAGCAATGGACGCGCGGTGTTATCGCCACGAATCGCAAGAAGCTCGTCGTGGAACTCGACCCTCCGGAGACCGGTGGCGTCTGGGTGGTCTCGGTGAAGGCGCCTGCCGGCAAGGGACGATTGATCCCGATCGATGTGGCATTGCGCACCGAAGGTGGCGGCTCCACGCTGAACGCCGAATGGTTGCGGCTCGGTCGATTGTTCCCGGCGCTGGACCGCGCCGGCATCCGTCGACGTGGTCAGGTAGCGCTCAGCCAGGACGAAGCGTGGGACTTCATGACCACGCTCGGGCCCACCGTGTCGGCTGCCGGTTTCGATGTTCGCGTGCCCGCCATGTCGCGCAAGAAGGCCAAGCCCTCGCTGCGGCTCTTCGCCGACACGCCAGCAGGTTCGGTGGTGGGCGCTCACCAGTTGGCCAACGTGGCCTGGACCGTGCTGTTCGACGACCTCGAGCTGAGCATGGCCGAGGTGAAGCACCTCGCCCGGCAGGCCCGGCCGCTGGTGCAGAGCAACGGCAAATGGGTGGAGGTCGACCGTGTCGACCTGGAGAAGGCTGCGGCCGCGTTGGAGGAGCGCGCCGGCGTGACCACGATGACCGGCGCCGAGATCCTGCGCGCCAGCATCGGTCTCTACGGTTCCGGCCTCGCGGGCGGCACCGTGGTGCACGGCAACAGCTGGGCCGCCGACATCATTCGCAAGGCGGGCACGGCAGGCACCGCGCCGGTCACGCGGCCCGACGGGTTCGATGGCGAGCTGCGCACCTACCAGGCTGAGGCGCTCGGCTGGTTGGGGTTCCTCGACGCCGCCGAACTCGGTGGCTGCCTTGCGCTCGACATGGGTCTCGGCAAGACACCCACGATGCTGGCGCACCTTGCCCAGTGCCGCGGCAACGGCCCCGCTCTTGTGGTGGCACCGGCGGCCGTGGTGGGCAACTGGGCGTCGGAGGCCCGTCGCTTTGCACCTGGGCTGCGCGTGGTGGTGCACCACGGTGCCGACCGCTCCAGCGATCAGGCGTTGCAACGCGAGATCGAGCGCGCCGACGTGATGATCACCACGTACGCCACCGCGGTGCGCGACGTGGACCAGCTCGCTGCCACCACGTGGGGCCGCATCGTGCTCGACGAAGCGCAGGCCATCAAGAACCCCACCAGCGACACCTCACAGCAACTGCGCCGCCTGTCTGCACGCAGTCGCATCGCACTCACGGGTACGCCCATCGAGAACGGCCTCGGCGATCTGTGGGCCATCCTCGATTTCACCAACCCCGGCCTGGTGGGGACGCGGCCGTCGTTCATCTCCCAGATGTCGGGTGACGGCGAAGCTGCGTTGCGCGCTCTGAACGGCATCCTGCTGTTCCGTCGCACGAAGGCCGAACCCGAAGTGGCCGCCGAGTTGCCGGACAAGATCGACGAACTCGATCACTGCACGATGACCCCCGAGCAGATCGGTCTGTATCAGGCCGTGCTCGACACGCTGCTGGCCGATGTGCAGGACCCCGATGGGCCGGAAGCCAAGCAGGGCGCGGTGTTGGCTGCCATCACGGCACTGAAGCAGATCTGCAACCACCCGGCCGCATATCGCGACGACGGTCTGCCGCTGGCCGGTCGCTCGGGCAAGTTGGCCCGGCTGGAGGAGATCTGCGAGAGCGTGTTCGCTGCGGGCGAGCGCATTCTCATCTTCACGCACTTCGCCACGTGGGGTCGCCGTCTCGCCGAGCATCTCAGCCAGGTCTTCCCGATGCGTGTGCAGTGCTACGACGGCAGTTTGGCCCGCAACGTTCGCGACACCATGGTGGCCGACTTCCAGAAGCTCGAAGGCCCGGGAGCGATGGTGCTGTCGTTGAAGGCCGGCGGCACCGGTTTGAACCTCACCAACGCGAACCACGTGGTGCTGTACGACCGCTGGTGGAACCCTGCGGTGGAGGATCAGGCACGCGACCGCGCATGGCGCATCGGGCAGAGCAAGACCGTGATTTCGCACCGTCTGGTGTGCCCCGGCACGGTGGACGAACGGGTGGAGGAAGTGGTGGAAGGCAAGCGCCACATCGCCAACCTCGTGCTACCCAAGAGCAGTTCGCTCAGCGATCTCAGCACCGATCAGTTGCGTATCGCCCTCGGCCTGCGCCCCGATGAATTGCTCGCCGGAGAGGATGAGGCATGAGCCAGGTACAGAACCGCGCCAAGAGCAGCCAACGTCGCAAGAGCAAGCGTGGTGGGCAGGTGCAGCGGCAACCCGACCTATGGCGCGCTGCGCCGGATCTGCCCGAGGTGGAGCCCGTCGCGCTGCCGCACGAAGTGGGTGCGCTGTTGCGCTCGTTGGGCGACCCGCCGATGAACAACGGTGCGGCCGCGGGTCGCTACTTCAGCGTGGTGGTCGAGCGTGCTGCGGCGGTGGCCGTTGCGCTGGCGGTCAGCGCCGACGTGTTGGCCCATCAGGACTGATGACTTTCGCCCATGGGGGCCGCGCCGCTGCAGGCGCACACTGACCTCAGAGACTCCATCCTCGTAGGTCTCGGAATGAGCAGGTCCTCATGAACGAGCAACTCACTCGCAGGATCGTGGTGGGCGTCGACGGATCGCCCGACGCGGCACGTGCCCTCGCGTGGGCCATCGACGAAGCGAAGCGTCGCGACATGACGATGGTGCTGGTGCATGGCGTGGAGGTGGGTGCCATCGCCGCCAGTCCCTACGGTGGAGGCGCCGTCCTCGAGCAACTGGAGGCCTCCGGTAAGCGACTGCTCGAGGAAGCGGTCGCAGCCGTGAGCGCGGAAGGGTTGCCGTTCGACTGTGTGATGGAGATCGGCTCCGGTGCTCATGCCTTGATCGAAGCATCTCGCAACGCCGACCTCGTGGTGGTCGGCAGCCGCGGCCACGGCGGCTTTGTGGGGATGCTCCTGGGTTCGGTGTCCAACGCCTGCACCCATCACGCTCACTGCCCCGTGGTGATCATTCGCCCGGAACGGACGAACGGTACGTGATGCCGTCTCTGCCTCGGTGACAAGATGACCGGGTGACGAAACGAGCTGCATCGGTCCGCCCCAGCCCCAGCGACATCCGCCGCGACATCATGGAGCACATGCCCACGCCGGTTGCGGTGTGGTCGCTGAACGGTCGCGACATCGGTTTCCAATCAGGCTTCGACTCGGGCTTGGAGGTCGGGGGTTTCACCGGCGTGCGTTCGCCAGCGGGTGAGTTGCTGCTCGCTCAGGTGCTGGAACTGCGTGTCAGCGAACGTGAAGCGATGCGTCTCGAGGTGGAGGGCGACATGTTCGGCGCAGCCGCCGCCACCGCCGTGCAGAGCGCCAACGTGGGGTTGACGATGCGGTTCGTGGAAGGCGAGGCCCGCGTACTTGCCGCGGTGGAGGCAGGCGAACTGGTGACGCCGTCCGGCGATGGCTTTCGCGATGGTCGCCTGGAGCCGATCGATTCCCGGGTGGTGGCGTCGCTGTTCGCCAGTGGCATGGGCAAGAGCGTGTCGTTGCCCCTCGGCACGGTGAGCGCCGTCGAGACGGAGGGCATGCTGAAGGCGTCGGGCTTCTCACGCCACACGTTCATGGTGGGTCAGTCGGGCTCGGGTAAGACCTACAGCCTCGGTGCGGTGCTCGAGCGTCTGCTCGTGCACACCACGCTGCCGATGATCATCATCGACCCGAACTCGGATTACGTGCATCTGGGCACACTCCGTTCGCGTGAGGCGATACGTCGACGAGGCGCCCCGCCGATGAGCCAGCGCGCCTACCGAGATCTCAAGGCCGGAATGAAGGCTGCGGGTGAGGTGGTGGTGGC
>CAIXIJ010000100.1 GCA_903919455.1 uncultured Acidimicrobiaceae bacterium
CAGGGGCTACCGTCACTTCCATGAGCGAGATCCGTGTTGGTGTGGTGGGAGCAAGTGGCCGAATGGGAGCCACGGTGTGTGATGCGGTGGCGGCCGATCCCGCCCTGGCGCTCGTTGCGGCGGTCGACCTTCACGCAGCCGGCAATCAGACCCACGGCCTCACCATCGCCCCCGAACTTCGTGCCCTCGCCGACGCCGGTTGCGAGGTTGTGGTGGACTTCACGGTTGCAGAGGCGGCCAGGGTGACGTTGCCGTGGCTTGCCATGCACGGCATGCACGCGGTGGTGGGCACCACTGGTCTCAGCGACGCCGACGTTGATGGCCTCCGCAGCGTTTTCGGCGGCAGCAACTGCTTGATCGCTGCGAACTTCGCGATCAGCGCGGTGCTGATGATGCGCTTTGCCGAACTGGCCGCCCCCTTCTTCGAGACGGCTGAGATCATCGAGTTGCACCACGACGCCAAGATCGACGCTCCGTCGGGTACCGCCGTTGCCACTGCCCGACGCATGGCTGCAGCGAGCGATGAGTGGGCCGCCGACCCCACCCAGCACGAGGTGTACCCCGGCTCGCGTGGCGGTGTCGGACCCGCCGGTATTCACCTTCACGCCGTGCGAATGCGCGGCATGGTGGCGCATCAGGAGGTCATCCTCGGCGCCCAAGGACAGTCGCTCACCATTCGCCAAGACAGTTACGACCGCGCCAGCTTCATGCCGGGCGTTGTGTTGGCATGCAAGCGGATCGCCGACCATCCCGGAGTGACCATCGGCCTCGACGCCCTGTTGGGTGTGTGACCGTGTTGGGTGTGTGATTGGGCCGCAGCCGAAGCCACACGCGCGTCAGCGACCGCGACGGAAGTTGCGCACGTTCACGAGCACCACGACGAGCACTGAACCGACGATGATCCACATCTGATATCTGGTTGTCCAGTCGATGACGTCGCGCAGTTGCGATTCGAACGCCTTCGCCAACCACCAGATGAGTAGCAGGCGAACGGCGACGCCCACGGCGAACATCGGGGCGAGGCGCTTCCAGTTCGTCTTGGCGGCACCAGTGAGGGCCCAGATGATGTTGCTGCCCACGAAGAACGGCACCACGATCCATTCGGCCTTGGCCACCTGCTGCTCGAACTTGGCCACCTGCTCTTGCGGCATGCCGAGGAAGCGCCAGAACCATCGCAACGCCCGGTCGCCGTAGCACCGACCGATCATGTGACACACGATGGCTGCTGCCATCAACCGCAGCGCTCCCACGATGGCCCACTGCAGCGGCGACGACGAAAGTGCGGGCACCGTGAGTACGAGATAGCGGTTCCGGGACGACAGGGCCAGCAGTTTCAGCGGATGCTCGGACTCCAGCGCCGCCCATGTGCCTGCAGCAATGTTCGTGCACACCACGAGCGCCACAAAGAGCACCACCCACACTGGGCCGGTGCGCGGCGCAGGCTCGGGCGGAACGACGACATCGTCGATCGCGTCCACCGCCGCCAGGGTCTCGAAGGGTAGGTCGGATGGCCCGGTTTTGTCGTCGCTCACCTACCGCACACTAGAGTCCAGTGAGCGATCTGGCTGTGCAAGGTTCGGTCTCTGGGGGAAGGAATTCGTCGTGCGCACTCTCTGCATCGTGACCGCGCTTGCGTTGTTGACGGGTGTCACTGCATGTGGCGCCGACGCCGACGACAGCATCAAGGCGTTGTCGAGCACCACCACGGCTGTGCCGAGCGACGTCTCGTTTCCTCCCAACGGCGAGACCGTGAACGTGTTGTCGCTGGACAACAACTTCATCCCGCAGGTCATCGAAGTGAAGGCCGGCACCGAGGTGCTCTGGGAGAACAACGGTCGGAACCCGCACAACGTGGTGCCCGCCGAGGATCCCAAGGCCACCGAGTGGGGAGTGCTGGAGGCTGCCTTCCAGCCGAAGGACACCTACTCGCGGGTGTTCGACCGTCCCGGCACCTACGTCTACTACTGCACGATTCATGGCACGCCCAAGGCCGCCATGTTCGGCACCGTCATCGTCACCGAACCCTGAACGAACGATCCATCGAGTCATCCATGAAAGGCACCAACCACATGCAACGTCGCATCCTTGCCGGAGCGCTCGCCGCCGTTCTCGTCCTTGCCGCGTGCGGTGGCGACGAGTCGTCGTCGGCCACCACGGCCGCACCCGACAGCACCACCGAAGCAACCCAGCCGAGCGATACCTCCACGCCGAGTGGGGCCTCCGGCACCATCACGGTGCCCGACGACTTCGCCACGATTCAAGAAGCAGTCGATGCAGCCGAACCCGGTGCGTTGATCTTGGTGAAGCCCGGCACCTACAGCGAGGCCGTGCAGGTGCAGACCGACAACCTCACCATTCGCGGCCTCGACCGCAACACGGTGGTACTCGACGGCAAGCTGGAACTGGAGAACGGCATCCGCATCGTGGGAGCCAAGGGCGTGGCCGTGGAGAACATGACCGCCACGAACTACACCCACAACGGCTTCTTCTGGACCGGCGTCGACGGCTACCGCGGTTCGTACCTCACCACCTATCGCACCGGCGACTACGGCGTGTACGCGTTCGACTCCATGAACGGTCAGCTCGACTACATCTACGCGGCGGGAAGCCCCGACGCCGGTGTGTACATCGGCGAGTGCTATCCGTGCAACGCGGTGCTGGACCACACCGTGGCCGAGCACAACGGTCTCGGCTACTCGGGCACGAACTCGGGCGGCAACCTGCTGATCGTGAACTCGATCTTCCGCTTCAACCGCGCTGGCATCGTGCCGAACAGCGGCAGCTACGAGCTCTGCTACCCGAGCCGTGAGACCACCATCGTCGGTAACGAGGTGTACTCGAACAACCAGGCCGACACGCCGGCGATCGATGTGGCCATTCTCGCCATGGGTAACGGCATCCTCGTGGCAGGTGGCGTGAAGTCCGACATCCAACGCAACCTCGTGTACGACCACGACAAGACAGGAATCGCCGGGGTGCCCTTCCTCGAGGAAGACCCCAACGACTCGATTCCGACCGAGGCCGACTGGGCGCTTCCGTGCTCGGAGCAGAAGAAGAAGACTCCGGTGGATCCGGGCGGCGCGCTTCTGTGGGATGCTCAACAAAACCGCATCATCGGCAACGAGGTCACGGGTAACCGGTTGGCCGACATTCTGGTGGCCTCCGCCGGCTCCGACATCAGCACGCTGGGCAACTGCTTCAGCGACAACAAGGCCGACACGTCGAAGCCGAACAACCTCCAGACTCTGGCACCCTGCGACGCGACGGGTTCGGGCGACTGGAAGGATGGTGAATACGACATCACCCAGTGGCTGATCGATGCCACCACGGCCCCGAAGTCGGTGGACTGGAAGACGGCGACGCTGCCCGAACTGCAACCGCAGGAGAGCATGAAGGACGCCGAGACGGCCCCCGCACACCCGGCCACCGACGTGCCGTTCGCCGTGGACCTTGCGGCCATCAAGGTGCCCGCCAAGAGCCCGGCTCCCTGATCGGTCCCGATGCACCGTTTCGCCGTGGCCGTGGCGGTGGTTGCAACCCTTGCGTCGTGCAGTAGCACGGGTGAGGGTGGCGCCACCGCCACAACCGGTCATCAACACACCCACACCGACGTCACCTCGCTCGGCCAGCCCGACCACCCAATTGCGGGTCCACAGGGTGCAGTGCCGCAGTTCGTGGTGGAGTGCACCTACGACCATTCGGCAATGGACGACCCGATCGTGTATCCGGGTCAGCCCGGGGCCAGTCATCTGCACGACTTCTTCGGCAATGTTGGTGTCGATGCGAACACCACGGTCGACGAGTTGGTGCAGCACGACACGACGTGCGACCAGAAGATGGACAAGGCCGCCTATTGGGCGCCGGCGCTGTTGAAGGATGGCAATCCGGTCGTGCCGGTGAAGAGCACGGCGTACTACCGACCCGGCATCGATGTGGACCCAACCATCGTGCAGGCGTTCCCCAAGGGCTTGGTGATGGTGGCGGGAAACGTTGGCACCGAGAAGGAGCAACCGCTCTCGATCGTGGCGTGGTCGTGCGGTACCGGCATCCGCCGTGATGTCACGCCTCCCGAATGTCACCAGGGTCGCAACCTGCGCCTACTGGTGACCTTCCCCGATTGCTGGGATGCCGAGCACCTCGACAGCGACGATCACCACGCCCATGTTGCGTACAGCTCCAAGGGTGTGTGCCCCGAAGGGTTCCCGACGCCGATCCCGCAGTTGCAGTTCAGCGTGGAGTATTCGGTGTATGGCGCCCCGGACGGGCTGGAGTTGGCCAGCGGTGGGTTGCTCACGGGTCATGCCGACTTCATGAACGGTTGGGACGAAGCGCGCCTGCAGGAAGAGGTGGCGCTGTGCCTGCATCGCAAGGTGGTGTGCGGCATCACCAGCGGCCGCAAGACCGGCTGAACGTCGGTTGTGTTCGCAGCACTCAGGTGGGAGCATGCGGAGATGGGCTACGAGGTGCGCGCTGAGGTGGAACTCCGCAAGGTGCCGCACGAGCACGTGCTCGACAATTTCAACCACGCATTTGGCGCGGTCGAGCATGCGATCGGCTCCAAGGCAGTGACGCTGATCGAACACGTTGCGATGAGCGACGAGTCTGATGCGCTCGCCTTCGTGCGCGGCTTGGTGCAGGAAGCCGTGCCCGCTGGCACCTCGATCGTGTCGATGGTGGCGACTCCCGACTGAGCGCCGTCAGAGTCGGCCGCTGGCGATGACGCGCTCGAGGAACTCGGCGGTCTCGGCGTGGGCCGGAGCGGTGAAGAGTTGATCGGGCGGTGCGCTTTCCAGCACCACGCCGTCCTTCAGGAAGCAGACCTGGTCGCTGATCTCGCGAGCGAAACCCATCTCGTGTGTGGCCAGCACCATTGTCATTCCCTCGTTGCGCATGTCGCGGATGACGTTCAGCACTTCGCCCACCAGCACTGGGTCGAGCGCTGCCGTCACTTCGTCGAGCAGCATCAGCTCGGGCTTCATCGCCAATGCCCGCACGATGGCGACGCGCTGTTGCTGCCCTCCGGAGAGTTGGTCGGGATAGGCGGCGGCCTTGTCGGCCAACGAGAACCTGCTGAGTAGTTCGAGGGCGGCCTCGCGTGCCTCGGCCTTGTCGTGATGCAGCACTTTGGTGGGTGCCAGTGTGATGTTCTCCAGCACGCTCATGTGTGGGAAAAGGTTGTAGCTCTGGAACACCATGCCGATGCGGCGACGAATGGGGTCGGCGTCCAGACCCGGCTCGCTGATGTCGACGCCGTCGAGGAAGATGGCGCCGTCGTCGATGGGTTCGAGCAGGTTGATGCAGCGCAGCAGTGTGCTCTTCCCAGAACCACTGGCACCGATGAGGCAGACCACTTCGTGTTCGCCCACCTCGAGGGAGACATGGTCCAGCACCACCTTGCGATCGTGCTTGCCGCCGAACGACTTCTGCACATCGTCGATGCGAAGTTTGGCGGTCATGTGATGACCGTCCCGCTGGTGCGCTTGCGTTGACGGTTGGTGTACCAGTCGACCAATCGGGTCTCGGGAATGGTGAGCACGAGGAAGATCACCGCTGCGGCCACCAGCGGCGTGAAGTTGAAGGTCTTGTCCTTGATGGACGTGGCCCGTCGAAAGACCTCGACGATCCCGAGAATGCTCAGCAGGGCGACGTCTTTCTGCAACGACAGGAAGTCGTTCATCAGCGGCGGAATGACGCGGCGCACGGCCTGGGGGAGCACCACATGCCGCAACGTCTGTGTCTGTGAGAGCCCGAGCGAGCGTGCGCCGGCGCGCTGGCTCTCGTGCACGCTCTCGATGCCGGCGCGGAACACCTCAGCCACGTAGGCCGAGTACGCCAACACCAATGCGATCGGACCCCACAGATAGGGGGAGTTCCAGGCGCCGCCGAAGCCGAGGAAGTGGACGTCGCCCTCGATGAGTTTGAGCTTCGGGATGCCGAAGCCGATGAGGTAAATCGTGAGGATCACCGGCACGCCGCGGAAGAAGTCGGTGTAGACGGCAGCGAACACCCGCAGCGGGAACAACACCGGATTGCGGGTGTTGCGGCACAGCGCGATCACCATGCCCCAGATGATGATCAGCGGCGCGCATTGCAGGAAGAGCTTCACGTCGACCCAGAGGTAGCCGAGCAACTCGGGGAAGTCGTCCTTGAACCGGGCGGGGTCGAAGAAGAGCGCCTTCACCTTCGGCCAACCGCTGGAGCCGGTGACCACGGCGATGACGATGCCGAAGGTGAGCGCCGTGGATGCGAGCGCCACCGTTGCCGAACGGCGGCGGCGACGACGCAACCATTGCTCGCGGCGGGTGAGCTGCCCCGGTACGCGAGAGGGCGCCGACACGTTGTCGGCGCCCTCGTCGTGTTCGGTCATGGTGGGAGAGGCTAGAGCCTCAGCTCTCCGGCAGCGTGGGTGCCTCGGTGTAGTTGCTCATCCACTCGGTGGTGATCTTGTCGAGATCGCCCGAGGCCTTGATGTTCGCGAGGGCGATGTTGGCGCACTCCACGAGCGGATTGTCCTTGGCGAACAGCAGACCCCACTGATCGCCACCCTGGTCGCCGAGCGGGAACTGGCCAAACACCTTGGTGTTGTCGATGCCGCCAAACTCGGCACCGGCATTGGCCCAGAAGATGGCGGTGGGCAGGTCGGAGATGATGGCGTCGATCTGCTTGTTGTCGAGCGCAGTGGCTGCGTCGGCGTTGCTGTTGAAGGTGAACGCCTCGGCGTCGGGCTTGATGACGTCGCTGATGTAGGTGAGGCTGGTGGTGCCAGCAGCGGCGCCGAGCTTCAACTTCTTCAGGTCGGCGATGCTCTTCACGCTGGCCGCCGGGCCATCCGTGTAGCCGATGAGCGCCTGGTTGGCCGTGTAGTACGGGTCGCTGAACGACACCACCTTCTGGCGGTCGGCGTTGATGGTGAACTGCTGCAGGTTGAAGTCGAACGTCGTGTCGTCGCCGGCCACGGCCGTGTCGAACGAGGTGCGCACCCACTTCACGGTGTCGCCTTCGAAGCCGAGTTCCTTGGCAACGGCCAGGGCCAGTGCGGACTCGAAACCCTTACCGGCCTCGGGCTTGTCGTCGATGACGTAGGGCGGGAAGGCCGGGTCGCCGGTGGCGATGGTGAGGCTGGCGGCATCGAGGGTCTTGCCCTGCGCACATGCCTTGGCGTCGCCACCACTGGCCGCAGCCGTGGTGTCGGGAGCGTTGGTGGCGGGGGAGGACGTGCTGTCGCTGCCGCAGGCGGCGAACAACACCGCGCCGGCGGCGGCGAGCACGAGGATCTGACGCTTCATTGGAATGAGGCTCCTTGAAAGAGGTTCACGAGCGCGGTGCGCGGGACACCGGCCAGACAACGATAGCAACCGAGTCCTAAATATGACTGACTTAGTCGGGATTAGCGAAATGGCAGAAGGAAATCGCCGTGGCGACTCTTGACGGTGAGACGAAATGCGTCTTAGTGTCTCATCTCATGACCAGCCCGGCGTCAGCCGCTCCCGCGCCCTCGGTTGAGGAGCGCGTGCTCGATGCGGCGAAGGTGTGCATCGAGCGCTGGGGTATGGCCAAGATCACCATCGACGACATCGCCAACGAGGCCGGTGTCTCGAGGGCCACGCTGTATCGATTGTTCCCCGGCGGCAAGGACGTGTTGTTCGAAGCCTTTCGGGTGCGCGAACTCGAAGACTTCTTCACGCGTCTCGCCAGCCACCTGGATCACATCGACGACCTCGAGGATCTGTTGGTGCGCGTGGTGGTCAGCGCCACCGAGGAACTGCGCAGCGACCAGCACCTTGCTGGCATGTTGGCCAGCGAACCGGGCGAAGCGCTCACGTCGCTCACCGTGGATGGCCTGCCGCGCATCATCCGCATCGCCACCGTGTTCCTCATCCCGCTCGTGGGCGAGTACGTCCCGCGCCGTGAGGCCAGCCGACTCGTGGAGTTCCTGGCCCGCATGGTGATCAGCTTCTTCCTTGCCCCCAGCGACCACGTAGATCTCGGCGATGCCGAGTCCGCCCGGTCGTTCATCGCCACCTTCGTGCTGCCGGCCTTCCAGCCGTCGCTCGCCAGTTCGTAACCAACCAACCTGAAATCAGCCACACAGGAGCCATCCCCGACATGACCGTCACCCACAACAGCACCGAAGAGATCATCGGCCGTACCGAGATCAACGATGTCGAAGCCATCCTCGCCATCCCGAATGCCGATCCCAATGAGATCGAGCACGTGGTGAAGAACAACGCCGACACCATCTTCACCTGGGACTACTCGCTCCAGCGGCCGGCGCTGCGCAAGCTGTACGAGAAGGCCAAGACCGGCCAGTGGAACGCCACGACCGACCTCGACTGGACCATCGACGTGGACCCGGAGAAGATCGCCCACGAAGAGCGCGAGATGATCGGCGTTGGCCTCGACACCACGCGTCTCATCGGCACGCCGGTGGAAAAGTGGGGCGACAAGGAGTGGTTGCAGTTCAACATGGAGAGCAAGAACTGGAGCCTCAGCCAGTTCATGCATGGTGAGCAGGGCGCCCTCATCTGCACCGCCAAGATCGTGGAGACCGTGCCGTGGTACGACGCCAAGCTGTACGCCAGCACCCAGGTGGTCGATGAAGCTCGCCACGTGGAGGTGTTCGCCCGCTATCTCGCAGAGAAGCTCGGTGGCGAGTACCAGGTGAACATCCACCTGCGGATGCTGCTCGACGACATCGTCAACGACAGCCGCTGGGACATGACCTACCTGGGCATGCAGGTGATGGTGGAGGGCCTCGCCCTCGCCGCCTTCGGCTTCCAGCACGACATGACCACCGAGCCGCTGCTGAAGAAGCTGCTGCGCTACGTGATGAGCGATGAGGCCCGCCACGTGGCCTTCGGCGTGCTTTCCCTGAAGGAGGCCTACGACGAGATGAGCGACAAGGAGATCGCCGATCGCCAGGAGTTCGCCTTCGAGGCTGCATTGCGCATGCGCGACCGCTTCATGCAGCAGGAAGTCTGGGAGCGCATGGGCATCAACACCCGCGACATCCTCCCCGTCATCCTGGCCGACCCCACCCGAGTGGTGTTCCAGAGCATGCTGTTCAGCAAGATCGTTCCGAACTGCAAGAAGCTGGGCCTGCTCGACCGCAACAACCAGTGGCTGCGTCGTCGTTTCGAAGAGATGAACGTCATCCAGTTCGAGGACTGGGCCGACACCGGCGAGGAGTACACCTCGTTCGAACTCGGTGCCGAGGCCCCGAGCGCTCACTGAGCCCCGAACAGCCTGTTCCAGCAGAAGGGAGCGCCATCTGGCGCTCCCTTCTGCGCGTTTTGGGCCCGGGAGGTTGGCGGCCACGGCGGACGACGGCGGTGTCCACTACGCTGGAAGCCGATGTCCAACGCCTCCGACCCGTTCTTCCGCACGTTTCACGCCCTGCGCATCAAGGGCTTTGCGAAGGCCGACACGATCGCTGAAGTGGCCGATCTGCCGTTGTCGCTCGTGGAAGAGCACCTGCAGGGCCTGCTGGCGCGGGAATGGGCTCAGTACCGCGAGGCTCGCGAGCTGTGGCAGCTCACGCCAGTGGGGCGAGAAGAGCACCACATCGGCTTGGCCGAAGATGTCGGCGGCGCGCACATGTCGGCCCACCTGCACGACCCGTATCACGAGTTCCTGCGGCTCAACGATCGCTTCAAGATGCTGTGCGGCGACTGGCAGCTCCGCAACGGACAACCCAACGACCACACCGACGCCGAGTACGACGCCGAGGTGGTAGGGCGCTTGGTGGCCATCGACAGCGAGGCCGCGCCGATCGTGGCAGCGATGGGCGGCGTGCTTGCCCGCCTCGCGCCCTACGGTCCTCGTCTGGCACGAACGTGCCAGTTGGTCGTGGCCGGTGAAACGAAAATGTTCACGGGAGTGATGTGCGGCAGCTACCACGATGTGTGGATGGAGTTGCACGAGGATCTCATTCTCACCCAAGGCATCGACCGCACAGCGGAAGGATCATTCTGATGGCTCATTTCGGCAGGGTGCTCACCGCCATGATCACGCCGTTCACGGCCGACGGGGCGCTGGACCTCGATGAGGCTCGCCGCCTGGCCACGTGGCTGCAGGACAACGGCAACGACGGTCTGGTGATTGCCGGCACCACCGGCGAGGCGCCGGTGCTCACCGACGACGAACGGCTCAGCTTGTTCGCTGCGGTCATCGAGGCGGTCAGCATTCCAGTGATCGCCGGTACGGGCACCAACGACACCGCCCACTCGGTGCACCTCACCAAGGAAGCCACGGCGCTCGGCGCTGCTGGAATCCTGGCGGTCTGCCCGTATTACAACCGTCCGTCGCAGGCCGGTATCGAGGCACACCTCCGTGCCATGGCAGCGGCATCACCGCTACCGCAGGTGGTGTACGACATTCCGGTTCGCACGGGTCGCAAGATCTCCACGGCCCTGCTCTTGAATCTGGCTCGCGAACTGCCGAACGTGGTGGCCCTGAAGGACGCCGCTGGCAACCCCGGCGAGACCGCCGTGCTCATCGCCAACGCCCCCGAGGGCTTCGAGGTGTACAGCGGCGACGACGGTCTCACCCTGCCACTGCTCGCTGCCGGCGCGGTTGGCGTGATCGGTGTGGCCACGCACTGGTCGGGTACCGATCACCAAGAACTGTTCGACCACTGGGAGAAGGGCGACACCGTCGCCGCTCGCGCCGTGAACGCCCGCCTACTGGAGAGCTTTGCGTTCGAGACCGGCGATGATGCCCCGAACCCCATTCCCACAAAGGCAATGATGCGCCATCTCGGCTTCCAGGTGGGTCAAGCCCGCCTCCCCATGGGCGATGCGCCCGCCTTCGTCGACGAGCGTGCTCCTCAGGTGATGGCAAATCTGCGAGCCCGGCGCGGTCTGTGATGGCTGCTTCCGTACGCGTCGTCTTCCTCGGCGGTCTCGGTGAGATCGGCCGCAACTGCATGGCCATCGAGCAGGAGGGCAAGGTCCTTCTCATCGACTGCGGCCTCATGTTCCCCGACCCCGACATGCATGGCATCGACCTTGTGCTGCCCGACTTCACGTGGCTGCGCGAGCGCGCCAACGACATCGTGGCCGTGGTGGCCACTCATGGCCACGAAGACCACGTCGGCGCACTGCAGTATCTGCTGCGTGAGTTGAGCTTCCCCATCTACGGCTCGGCTGTCACGCTGGGTCTGGCGCGTAACCGAATTGAAGAAGCTGGCCTGCTCGGAAAGACCGACTTGATTGTGGTGCGCGACGGCGAGCGGCGGATGATCGGTCCGTTCGACGTGGAGTTCATCCCCGTCACGCACTCGGTTCCTCACGCGCACGCCATCGCCCTGCACACCCCGCAGGGTGTCATCCTGCACACCGGCGACTTCAAGCTCGACCTCACCCCGGTGGATGGTCGTCGCACCGACCTCGGTCGCATCGGCACCATCGCCACCACCGAGGGCATTCGTCTGCTGCTCGCCGACAGCACGAACGCCGAGGAGCACGGACATGCTCCTAGCGAGTCGAGCGTGGGTGCGGTGTTGCGCAGTGTGTTCAGTGAGCAGAAGGGCCGCCGCATCATCACGGCCAGCTTCGCCAGCCACCTGCACCGCATTCAGCAGATCGCCGATGCTGCCATCGCGAATGGTCGAGTGGTTGCCACGCTCGGTCTGAGCATGAAGAAGAACGTGCGCATGGGACGAGACCTCGGCGTGCTGAGGATTCCGGATGCCTCGCTGATCGACATCGAAGAGGCCGACAAGTACAAGCCCGAACAGGTGTGCATCGTGTCCACCGGTTCGCAGGGCGAGCCGATGTCTGCCCTCGCGTTGCTGGCGCGTGGCGAGAGCAAGTGGGTGAAGGTCGGCGAGCACGACACGGTGGTGCTCAGCAGCCATGCCATCCCCGGCAACGAAAGCAATGTGAACAGAGTCATCGACGATCTGCTGCGTGCCGGTGTGGAAGTGATCCACTCCGGCGTTGCCGACGTGCATGCCACCGGCCATGCGCAGGCCGACGAACTCAAGACCTACCTGTCCATCACCAACCCTGAGTACTTCGTTCCGATCCACGGCGAGTATCGGCACATGGTGGCCAATGCCAAGCTCGGCTATCTGATGGGTGTGCCCCGCGACCACGTGCTGGTGTGTGAGGACGGCGATGTGCTCGAACTCAGCGACGAAGGCCTGTCGGCCGTCGGTCGAGTGCCTGCGGGCTACCTGTACGTCGACGGCATTGTCGGCGACGTGGGCCAGGGCGTTCTGCGCGACCGCAAGGTGTTGGCCGAGGAAGGCGTGGTCGTGGTGGTGGTCACCGTCGACATCGGCACCGGCAAGGTGCTCGTGGGCCCGGAGATCATCACCCGTGGCTGGGTGTATGCGCCTGAGGCCGAAGACCTGCTCGATGAAGCGTGCGACCGTGTTGCCGAGGCCGTGGAGGCGTCGTTGGCGTCGGGCGTCCGCGATGTGGAATCACTGGAACGCAACGTTCGTCGTGCCGCCGGGAAGTTCGTCAGCGAGCGCACCAAGCGCCGCCCGATGATCGTCCCAGTGGTCATGGAGGCGTAGCGCAGCGGAGCCGACCATTCGGCCCAGAGGCGTAGCGCAGCGGAGCCGACCATTCGGCCCAGAGGCGTAGCGCAGCGGAGCCGACCATTCGGCCCGGAGGCGTAGCGCAGCGGAGCCGACCATTAAGTACGGCGTAGCGCAGCGGAGCCTTGTGGCGGCTCGACAAGTACGGCGTAGCGCAGCGGAGCCTTGTGGCGGCTCGACCACTTTGGGCGAATAGGTCAAAGGGTCCGTATCCGTGTGGCGGTTCGTCACGTAGCGTGTTGGTCGATGTCCACCGCTCGGCGCCCCCTCTCTTTCGTGCTGTCAGTGGTTGCTGCGTCCCTGCTGTTGGGCTCGGTTCCCAGCCATGCGGGCACCCACACTGTGCAGCGAACTGTGTCGGTTGCGGTCGCCGCCACCGATGCCGGCGACGACTCCACGACCACCACCATCGTGGCCTCGGAGGGGCCTGTGCCCGGGGTCGATCCTCGAGGGATTCCCCTGCCGACTGGCGAAGCCAGCGAGTGGTGGGAAGGCAAATCGCTCCTGCTCGCGTTCGGTGGTCTGCAGCTCGTCGGCCTGTTCTACATCACTCGACGTGCCAGGGCCCGATTGTCCACCGACGACTCGCAGCCCTAGCCTGCGGGGCGATGCGCTCTCGCCGTACGTTCGTCGTCCTCGCTGCGCTGCTGGTGGCAGCGTGCACCACTGAGCCATCAGGTTCGGCCACGTCGCCGGCCGTCACCATCTGCGAGCCATCGGTCACGGCACAGCCCGATGACCAGTTGCCCAACCTGACCAACATCGACAAGGCCATCGTTGCGCTCGAGCAGCAGTTCGGTGGGGCACAGCAGTACTTCGAGATCAACGCCACGGCACGCGTGGTGAACCTCTTCGTGGCGCTGAACGACGCAAAGGTGGCGCAGCCGTGGCTGTGGGTTGACGGCGAACTGTCGTCGAAGGAAGGGCAACCGGCCTCTGGCGGCACGTTTGCTGCCGCCAACATGGACTACGAGTCCGACAAGGTGCTCACTCAGATCCGGTCGAAGTTGCCCGACGCCATCCTGGAGAGCTTCTATGTGAACGGCGACGGAACGGGTAGCACGCTCTACGGCGTGTTGGCGACGGCGCAATGCGGCGGCGGTCTCGACATCGTGGTGGGCCCCACCGGGGCAGTGAAGTCGGTCGACCCCGTGAACTGATTGCCCTCACTCACGCGCACCCCCTTGGTACCGTGAGGAAATGGCAACCCAGTCTCCGCGCAAGCCGCGCACCAACGCGGCCGCATCCAGCAAGCGCGATACCGCGCCCGCGGAGGCCCAGTCGCGTAAGTCGGCGGGCTCCGGCAGCATCAAGCAGGCTGTAGGCGACCGCGAAGACGAGTTCTGGGGCCTCGGGTTCGTCGCCCTTGGCGTACTGCTGGCACTGGCCATCTATCTGAAGTTGGCCGGCCCGTTCGGTCGCGGCGCCAACACCGTGGTCGGCTGGTTCACCGGGGTGGGGCGCTTTCTCGTCCCCGTCGCACTGGTTGGCGTCGGTGTGGCCCTGGTCCGCAAGGGCCGCAGTTCGCACCGTTGGCGTCTGGCCATCGGCTGGGGGTTGTCCAGTCTGGCGGTGCTGGGCGTGCTGCACGTGGTGCGCGGGCCCGAACAGATCTGGGCCGGCTTCGACACGCTCGGCCGGGCCGGTGGCTGGCTGGGTGCGCTCATCGGCGAGCCGCTGCGCAAGCTCCTGGATTCGGCCGGTGCCATTGTCGTGCTCGGTCTGCTGTTCTTGGGTGGCGTGCTCGTCATCACCGGCAGTTCGGTGAAGACGGCGGCCTCCAATGTGTCGAAGGGCGCCACGGCAGTGGCTGTGCCCGTCGGTCGGCGCATCAAGAAGGCGTTCACCGATGTCTCCACCTTGAAGAGCGACCGCGCTGCCGAGGTGGAATCTGCGTCGCCTCAGCTGTACGACTTCGCTGCCGACGACGAGTACGCCGAGTCAGCCGAGGCCGCCGAGCCCTCGAAGCCGAAGCGTCCCAAAGCCCCCAAGCCGTCAGCAATGCCACCCATCGGGCCAGGCGAGCAGGTGGAGCTGGATCTCGGGCCCGGGGCCGAACGCGGCGCCTGGACGCTGCCTCCGGTGAGTTTCCTCACCCGCAGCACCGCGCAGGCCATCAACAAGGCTGAGGTGGAGGCCCGCGGCCGCACCCTGGTCGACAGCCTTCGGTCGCATGGCGTCGACACCACGTTGGTGGGCATGACCATCGGCCCCACCGTCACCCGTTTCGAACTCGAACTCGGCAGTGGCGTGAAGGTGGCCCGCATCACCAGCCTCAACCGCGACATCGCGTACGCGATGGCTGCCACCGACGTGCGCATCCTCGCCCCCATCCCGGGTCGTTCGGCCATCGGCGTGGAAGTGCCGAACCACACCCGCCAACTCGTCAGCCTCGGCGACATCATGACCAGCAGCGATGCCAAGACCGCCACCAACCCGCTCGACGTGGCCATTGGCAAAGACATCGCCGGTCGTTCCATCTTCTTGAACCTTGCCACCACGCCGCACCTGCTCATCGCTGGTGCTACCGGTGCGGGTAAGTCCAGCGGCATCAACTGCATCATCACCTCCATCCTCATGCGCACCACGCCCGACCAGGTGCGGCTGATCCTCATCGACCCGAAGCAGGTGGAGATGGGGCAGTACAACAAACTGCCGCATCTGCTTACTGCTCCGGTCACGAACCCGAAGAAGGCCGCCAATGCCCTCGGCTGGGCCGTGAAGGAGATGGAAAAGCGATACGACCTGCTGTTCGAGGTCGGCTTCCGCGACATCCTCGGCTACAACGCCGCCTACGACCGAGGCGATCTGCACCGCGATGCGAACGGTGAGGCCATCGTGTTGGAAGAGGGCGAGTCGCACAAGTACGAGCGTCTGCCGTACATCGTGGTGGTGGTCGACGAGTTGAACGACCTGATGATGGTGGCCGCTCGCGATGTGGAGGAAAGCATCACCCGTATCGCGCAGAAGGCCCGCGCTGTTGGCATTCACCTCATCGTTGCCACGCAGCGTCCGTCGGTGAACGTCATCACCGGTGTCATCAAGGCCAACGTGCCGGCCCGAATGGCCTTCGCCGTGTCGTCACTCACCGACAGTCGCGTCATCCTCGACCAGCCCGGTGCAGAGAAACTCGTGGGCAAGGGCGACATGCTGCTGCTGCCCGGCAACTCCAGCCATTCGCAACGTATCCAGGGCTGCTTCGTCAGCGAGGAAGAAGTGCGCAAGGTGGTGGCGCACTGGCGCCGCCAGGCACCCGAGGTGGTGTACGTCAGCGGGGTCGAAGGCGAAGAAGACGGTCAGCTCGGTGGCGGCAACTTCGGAGGCAACGGTGCCGACGACGACGAAGACGAAGCACTCATGCGGCAGGCCATGGAACTCGTCGTGCGCAGCCAATTGGGCAGCACCTCGATGTTGCAGCGCAAGCTCAAGGTGGGCTTCGCTCGCGCCGGCCGACTCATGGACCTGCTCGAGCAGCGCGGTGTGGTTGGCCCCAGCGAGGGTTCCAAGGCTCGCGAAGTGCACATGAGCGTGGAGGAGTTCGAACTGCTCCAGGAAGCGCACCGCAACCGCTGACTGGCGGAGTTGCCCAAACGGGCGCACCATGAAGTTGAGGAGGTGTGCCATGCGAACCACACTTCGAATCGTCGCTCCGCTTGCAATGCTGCTGGCCACGGCCTGCGGATCCGGCACGGATTCCACCCCTCCGTCGACGTTGCCCGCCACGACGTTGCCCGCCACGACGCAGGCATCCACGACGGCGGTGACGACAGCACCGCCGACTACAGCACCGCCGACGACAGCGCCCTCGACAACGGCAACGCCGACAACGGTTGCCCTGCCGCCCATCGACGAGCCGGGCGTGGCGCTGTACTTCGTGCGTGGCGAGACCCTGACCGTGGTGGGTCGCTGGCTCGGCACGATGGCCCCCGATGAACTGGTGCGGGCGCTGCTGGCTGGCCCGACCGATGTGGAGCGGGCCAACGGCATCACGTCGCTGATCCCCGTCGGCACCCAGTTGCGCGGTGTGATCGTCGAGGGCAATGCCGCCACGGTGGATCTGAGCGCAGAGTACGAGTCGATGGGCGGCAGCCTGGCGGTGACACTTGCGGTGGCGCAGGTGACGTACACGCTCACGCAGTTGCCGGGAGTGGACAACGTGTGGTTCCGCATCGATGGGGAGCAGCGCGACATGCTCACCGGTGAAGGCGTGATGGTGGACCCCGCCACCCGCGCCGAGTTCACCGATGGGGTGCTGCCGCCGATGCTGCTGGAGCAACCGTTCGACCACAGCCCGCTCAGCAACCCCATCGTCATCGCCGGCATGACCAACGCGTTCGAGGCCACGGTGAACTACCAGGTGCTGGCTGTGGACGGCAGCCTGTTGGTGGAGGGCGTCACCACCGCGATGTGTGGTTCAGGCTGCTGGGGCGGGTTTATTGCGGGCATCGGGCTGCCATTTGGCACGAAGGGCCCGGTGACGCTGCGGGTCTTCGACTACAGCGAGGCCGACGGCACCACGATGCTCGACCTGGTGGAGGTGCAACTCATCTGACTGCAACGTTGGACACGGACCGCCGACCTCGGTCAGGCTGCATCGATGCAGGGCGACGAACGTTTGATCCGCGACGTGCAGGTGATGGTGGATGAAACCGAAGAGGTGCTGGGCGCAGTGCTCGGTATCCGTGGCCCTCGCCCGGGGAGCGAGGTGCTGGTGCTGCTGCCGTATCCGCTGCTGTTGATGCTCACCGACAACCACGTGCTGGCTGTTGGCACGTCGCTGCTGGTGTTCGCAGTGATCTGGGTGCTGCGTCGCTACTCCATCATCGTTCGCACCTCGCAGCAGGTGCTGGTGGTGGACAACGGTCGGCGCCGGCGTCTGCATTCCCCGGCATCGCCGGAGCGACTGCCACTCGACGCGGTCGTGCCCGATTCGGGTGGCCGCAACGCGGTGACGGTGGGCGGCGCGAGGTTCTGGGTGACGGGGCCCCACGTCGACGAGGTACGACGTCTGGCGGCGCTGCCCGTCACGTGACGCTCACCTCGTTCGTGGGGGAGCGACGCTGGCACAATGCCCGGCATGAGCGATTTCACCGAGATCACGTCCGGCCTGCGTTTCCCTGAGGGACCGATTGCGATGCCCGACGGCAGCGTGATCCTGGTGGAGATGTTCGGCCCGCGCATCACCCGCGTGCTGCCCGATGGCACCAAGCAGACCGTGGCCGAGATCGTGGGTGGCCCCAACGGTGCCGCCATCGGTCCCGACGGGGCGCTGTACCTGTGCAACAACGGTGGCGTGTTCACCCCGGTGGACCTGGGCGATCTCCTGCTGCCCGGGCCGTTCGACCCCGAGCGGTACATCGGCGGCCGCATCCAGCGCGTCGACCTGGCCACGGGCGAAGTGACCGACCTCTACACCGAGTGCGATGGCCGCCCGCTTCGGGCCCCGAACGACCTCGTCTTCGATGCCCACGGCGGCTTCTGGTTCACCGACCACGGCATCCGCAACGAGCACGCCCGCACCACCGACTTCACGGGCATCTATTACGCCAAGGCCGACGGCAGCCATATCAGCGAGCAGGTGTTTCCGGTGGAAGGCCCCAACGGCATCGGCCTGTCGCCCGATGGCAACACGCTGTACTGGGCCGAGACGCACACGGGTCGCGTGTTCCAGCGGGCCATCGTGTCGCCGGGCGTGGTGGCACCTGCCATTCCGCTCGACACCTCGGCGTGTCTGGCCGGTCTCCCCGGCTACCAGCTGCTCGACTCGCTGGCCGTTGATGGCGATGGCAACGTGTGCGTCGCCACCCTGGTGAATGGTGGCATCACGTTGGTGTCGCCCACCGACGGCAGCCTCACCCACGTGGCCACCGGCGACTTGCTCACCACCAACATCTGCTTCGGCGACAACGATGGCAGCGGCGAGTACCGCGACGCGTACATCACGTGCTCGGGCACCGGCCGACTGTTGCACATGCGCTGGCCCAACAAGGGCCTGCGCCTCAACTACCTGTAGCCCCCGGCTCGGCGCGCCCGCCGGTAGCCTGAACGCTTCATGAGCCAGCGCTTCTACGTCGAGACCTTGGGCTGTCCCAAGAACCAGGTGGACAGCGACAAGCTGGTTGGCACCTTGCTGGCCGACGGCATGGCTGCCACCGACGACCCGTCGAAGGCCGACCTTGTGGTGGTGAACACGTGCGCGTTCATCGAAGAGGCGCGCAAGGAAAGCATCGACACCATTTTGGCGCTGGAGGAACAGCGCAAGAGCGGGGCGCGCATTGTGGTCACCGGCTGCATGGCCGAGCGCTACGGGGCTGAACTTGCCGAGGCATTGCCCGAGGTGGATCAGGTAGCTGGCTTCGGCGTGCCGGTGAACCTGCTCATGTCGAACCCGTCAGGAAAAAAGAAGAGCATCCCGGTGTCGGCTGTGCAGGTGCCCACCCTGGATCTGCTGAACCTCCCTCGCCCCAAGAGTTCGTCGCCCTGGGCATACGTGAAGATCGCCGAGGGGTGCGACCGAACATGCGGGTTCTGCGCCATCCCGTCGTTCCGTGGCCCGCAGCGCAGCCGCGATGTGGCGTCGATTCTCTCCGAAGTGGAGCAGCTCGAGGCGCAAGAGATCGTGCTCATCGCGCAAGACCTCGCCAGCTATGGCAAGGACCGTCCCGACGAACTGGGTGCCGGTTCCATCGTGCCGCTCGTGCAGGCGGTGAGCGCCATGTCGCCGTGGACGCGACTGCTGTACCTGTACCCGAGCGACCTCACCGACGAGCTCATCGACGCCATCTTGGCCACCACAGTGCCGTACTTCGACCTGTCGCTGCAGCACGTCAGCAAGCCGCTGCTGCGCCGCATGCGCCGGTGGGGCGACGGCGAGCGCTATCTGCGTCGCATCACCGACATTCGCGCCCGCGACCCGCACGCTGCATTCCGCAGCAACTTCATCGTCGGCTACCCGGGTGAGACCGAGGAAGACCACGATCAACTGCTGGCCTTCGTGGAGGAAGCACAGCTCGACTGGTGCGGCTTCTTCGCCTACAGCCCCGAAGAGGGCACCTACGCCATGGACCTCGACGGCGCGGTCGATGCTCACCTCATGAACGAACGCCTGGCCGAACTGCGCGAGTTGCAGGACGACATCACCGCGTCGCGCAGCGATGCCACCATCGGCAGCACCATCCGAGTGTTGGTCGACGAACCCGGTGTGGCGCGCAGCACCCGCGAGGCACCGGAGATCGATGGCATCGTGGAGGTGCCGACCGAGCTGACGGTCGGTCGGTTCCACGAGGTGCGCGTGGTCGATGCCATGGGCCCCGATCGCGTGGCAGAATCGCTCTGATGCCCGTCGATCCGAGCGCTGTCAAGACCTGGGCGAACCTCGTCACGGTCGCCCGCATTCTGGTGGCACCGTTCATGCTGGTGCTCATCCCCGAGACGCCGGGTGGTTCCTGGCCGGCGTTCGTACTGTGGTTCGTGCTGTGCTCCAGCGACGGCATCGACGGCTACCTGGCTCGTCGCCACGGCGCCACCACGTTGGGAGCGTTCCTCGACCCGTTGGCCGACAAGGTGCTGGTGCTGGGCGCCATGTTCATCCTGGTCGCGAACGACACGTTCTGGATCGTGCCGGTCGTCATCGTCACTGCTCGCGAGATCATGATCTCGCTCTACCGCACGTTCGTGGGTGCCAAGGGCGTCAGCGTGCCGGCCAGCAAGATCGCCAAGTGGAAGACCTTCGTGCAGCAGTTGGCGGTGGGCTTCGCCATCATGCCGCCCACGGCGCTGGATGCGAAGTGGCTCTGGAACGGTCTGCTCTGGATCTCGGTGGCGCTGGCGTTGATCAGCTTCGGCCAGTACGTGTATCGCGCTCGGCAGCACGCGCCGGTCGCCGACATGGCAACCTGACCGGCATGCGTTGCGACGTTCTCGCGGTGGGCACCGAGCTGTTGCTCGGTCAGATCACCGACACCAACAGCCAATGGATCGGTGAGCAGCTCGCTGCGGCTGGCATCGATTCGCTGTTCCAGGCGAAGGTGGGCGACAACCTGGCTCGCGTAGAGACCGTGCTGCGCCGCATGCTCGCCGACGCTGATGCGGTCATCATGTGTGGCGGCCTCGGGCCCACGCACGACGACCTCACGCGCGATGCCATTGCCGCGGTGATGGGCGTCGAGTTGCAGCACGACGAGGGGGTGGCCGACGTGATCCGCGAACTCTTCGCTGCCCGTGGCCGCCGCATGGCTGAGAACAACCTTCGCCAGGCTCAGGTGCCGGTGGGGGCCACCGTCATTCCTCAAACGCGAGGCACGGCGCCCGGCCTGATCTGCCCCGTCATCATCGACGGTGTGAGCAAGGTGATCTATGCGGTGCCCGGCGTACCGCACGAGATGAAGGACATGCTCCAGCGCGCGGTGTTGCCCCACCTACTGCAGCGTTCGGGTGAGGCCAGCGTCATCATCAGTCGCAGCCTTCGTACGTGGGGTGAGAGCGAGAGCGGTCTGAACGAACGCCTCGATCCGGTGATCGAACGACTCGAGACGGAAGGCAACCCCACGTTGGCATTCCTCGCCAGCGGCTGGGAGGGCATCAAGGTGCGCCTCACTGCCAAGGCGGCCACGCATGCGGAGGCAACGACCATCATCGACCGATGGGAAGCAGAAGTGCGGTCACTGGTCGACGACATCGTGTTCGGCGTGGACGACGACACGATGGAGAGCGTGGTGCTGCAGATGCTGCGTGATCGCGGTCTGTCGCTGGGCCTCGCCGAGTCGGTCACGGGCGGGTTGGTGGCCGGCCGCATCACCAACGTGCCCGGTGCCAGCGACGTGTTCCGTGGCTGCGTGGTGAGCTACGCCAGCGAAGTGAAGTTCGACGTACTTGGCGTTCCCGAGGGCCCCGTGGTCAGTGAAGCTGCGGCTGCTGCCATGGCCGTGGGCGCGCAGCGTGTGCTCGGCGCCGATGTGGCCCTGTCGCTCACCGGCGTGGCTGGCCCTGCCGAGCAGGACGGCATGCCCGTTGGCACCCTGTGCGTGGGCATCGCCATCGGCGATGCAGTGATGACGCGCGCCCTGCGAATGCCCGGCCTGCGCGACCAGATGCGCCAGATGAGCGTCATCAGTGCGCTCGACCTGCTGCGGCGGGCCCTGACCGATTGAGTGATCGTGGGCACCAAAGTGGGCCGTGGCGGCCCAGATCGGTGCCCGCGATGGAGGGTCCGGCCTGTGATGGTCCCAGTAGGCTCGGGCGGCACCAGCCTCGGTAGCTCAATGGATAGAGCAGCGGGTTTCTACCCCGTTGGTTGTGGGTTCAAGTCCTGCCCGAGGCGCCACCCGACAACGGGCGATTCATGCATGCGACTACGGTCGTGGCCATGGATGTCGCGCCCGCCAGCAGTCGTGCTCTCACCAAAGGGCAACGCACTCGAGAGCGACTTCTGAGTGCGGCCGTCTCGCGCTTTGGTGACGACGGCTATCGCGCCACATCGGTGAGCCAAATCAGTCGCGATGCGGGGCTCACGCCTGCGGCGGCGTATGCCTATTTCGAGGACAAGGATGCGCTGTGGGTGGCTGCTGTCCAGGCCGATCTCCACGAGTTGAGCGACGAGATCACGGACGCCGCGATGGCAGATGCTCAGCCGATCTTCGCGCTACTGAGGGGTCTGCTGCTCGGGCTCGAACGTCACCCGTTGGTGCGGCGGGTTCTCGCCGAAGGCGACCTCGGCGATCTGCAGGTGGTACTCGACCATCCGCTGTTCTCCGGGACCACCGAACGACTCATCGACACGTTTGTGGCTCGAAAGGCTGCGGGAGTGCTCGCCCCGGACGCCGATCCGGAAGTGCTGGCGCGAGGTCTGGAAACCATCTTCTTGTCGCTCATCGTCTCGTCCGTTCGTGCCGGAATGCTGGCCGACGCGGAGCGAGTGCGGGCTGTCATCGAGGTGCTTCGAAGCGCGGTGGGTGGCGGAGCCTCGCAACCTTGAGCCGGAACGGCCCGCCAGCGTCGGAATTCGGCACTTTTCGGCCTACCCTAAAGCGTTCCCAAAGGGCGGCGACTCCCCCCGAAGCGTGAGGTCGAAGTGAAGTTCAAGAAGGGCGACACCGTCATCTATCCGCAGCATGGTGCCTGCATTGTTCAGGGCACCAAGAAGATCGAGGCCTTCGGGGCGCTGCAGGAGTACCTGATCTTGAAGACCGTCATCAACGAGATGACGCTGTCCGTGCCCACGCTCAAGGCCGAAGAAGTGGGCGTGCGCCCGCCGGTGAGCGCCGATGAACTCGAAGATCTCGTGGCCGTGCTCAGCAAGCCCGACCCGCGCGTGCCCTCCAACTGGAGCCGACGGTTCAAGAACCACCAGGAAAAGCTGAAGAGCGGCGACGTGTACCAGGTGGCCGAAGTGGTTCGTAACCTCGCTGCCCGCAACCGCGACGCCTCGCTGTCGGCGGCCGAGCGCACCATGTACGACCGTGCACGCATCAACCTCATCAGCGAGATCGCACCGGCGTTGAAGGTGAGTGCTGAAGAGGCCGAGAAGTACCTCGACGATGCGCTGGCCAAGGGTGTGCTGAAGCCCGCCAAGGAACCGGCGAAGAAGAAGGCCTGAGCCCGGGTCGCGGGCGCTGCTCGCTACCGCATTAGTGTCCGGCACATGTCTGGTCACATTTCACGCGACGACCTCGAGGGGCTCATCCGCAACGGCGATATCGACACCGTGCTCATGGTGTTTCCCGACCTCCAAGGTCGGCTCGTCGGCAAGCGCACCACGGGCCGCTTCTTCCTGCAGAGCGTCGCCGACGCAGGCACGGAGAACTGCGACTATCTCATCGCCTGCGACATCGACAACAACCCGGTGCCCGGATATCGCTTCACCAGCTACGAGCAGGGTTACGGCGACATGCTGGCCAAGGCCGACTGGAACACCGTGCGGGTCATCCCGTGGGTGGAGAAGACTGCGATGATCATGTGCGATCTGCTGAACGTGAACACCCACGATCTCATCGACGTGGCACCGCGCAGCATCCTGCAGCATCAGGTGGACGCCGCCGCGGCCATGGGCTTCCTGCCGATGGTGGCCAGTGAGATCGAGTTCTACCTGTTCAAGGACACCTACGACGAGGCTCACGACAAGGGTTACCGCGATCTGAAGCCGCACTCGCCGTGGCTGGAGGACTACCACATCCTTCAGACCACCAAGGACGAGTACATCCTCGGCGCCATTCGCCGTGGCCTCGAGGCCGCCGGCGTACCGGTGGAGTTCAGCAAGGGCGAGGCCGGTCGTGGCCAGCACGAGATCAACCTCGATTACACCACGGCCGTGGAGATGGCCGACCGCAACAGCGTGTACAAGCTGGCTGCGAAGGAGATCGCCCACTTCCATGGTCGCTCGGTGAGCTTCATGGCGAAGTACGACTTCAACGACACCGGGTCGTCGTGCCACATTCACTCGAGCCTCTGGACGCTCGATGGCAAGACCGCCGTGTTCGACGATCACGACGGCCCGCATGGGATGAGCGAGACCTTCCAGCACTACCTCGCTGGCCAGATCGCCACCGCTCGCGAGTTCAGCCTGCTGTGGGCGCCCACCATCAACAGCTACAAGCGATTCCAATTGGGCTCATGGGCCCCCACCGGTGTGGGCTGGGGTATCGACAACCGCACCCTCGGCTTCCGCAAGGTGGGTCATGGCAAGGGCACGCGTGTGGAGTGCCGCATTCCGGGCAGCGACGCGAACAGTTACTTCGCGTTCGCCGGCACGCTCGCTGGTGGCCTGTACGGCATCCGCAACAAGATGGAACTGTCGGCCCCGTTCGTGGGTAACGGCTACGACGCTCCCGAGATCCCGCGTATCCCATGGAACATCGTGGATGCCATCTCGCTATGGGAGAACAGCAGCATCGCCCGGGAGTGCTTCGGCGATGAAGTGCACCACCACATCCTCACAATGGCCAAGGCCGAGTGGGAAGCCTTCAACCACACGGTGACCGACTGGGAACTGCGCCGCTACTGGGAGCGCATCTAACGTTCGAACTCCATCAGCACCGGTAGATGGTCGCTGATGTGGGCCCATTCCTCGTCGCCGTCGGGCACGTGCTGGTCGGTCACCACTGCATCCCTCGGGATCAGCACCATGTCGAGTCGCTGCTGTGGCGCCTCGACCGGGCTGGTGCTGTTCCCGCCCACGTCGTGCAGCCCCGCAGCATGGAACTCGCGCACGACTTCGGCGAGGTCGGAGCTGTGAGTGTTCAGGTCGCCGGCGACGACGGCCAACGGAGCCCCTTCCTGCAACACAAGCTCGCTCACACGGCGGGCCTGGTCGATCCGTTCGTCCACCTCGGTGGACAGATGCGTGTCGTACAGCCGCAAGGCCGACGAACCGCGCGTGATGGTGACCGCCAGCACGACGCGGTGCCGGTGGGTCCAGGTGCTGGCGCCGCGTGAGATCGGGATGCGCACCACATGTGAGGTGTGCAGATTGGTGAGCACGGCCAGGCCTTCCGCCCTCCACCAGACGAGCGGCGAGTAGGGATAGTGCTTGCGGGCCCAGGTGGCACGCCACCCGAGGCGTTTGGCGAGGCGGCGCGCCTGTCGACGCTGCACCTCCTGCAGGGCCAGTACATCGGGGCCGTAGCCTTCCACCACCTCGGCCACTTGCTCCAGGTTGGGTTGGTGCGAACCGTGGATGTTCCAGGTGAGCAGCCGCCAGCGGGCACTCGGATGGTCTGTCATTGATACACAGTCTGTCGCGTCCACTACCGTTCATGTTCATGAGTCGTCTGTCGGGCAAGGTTGCCCTCATCACTGGTGCATCATCGGGTCTCGGTCGAGTGGGCGCAGAGCGCTTTGCCGCAGAAGGAGCCAAGGTCGTCATCGCCGACGTCACCGATGGCGACGACGTGGTGGAAGCCATCGACGCCGCTGGAGGCGAGGCCAGTTTCGTGCGCTGCGATGTCACCGACGAGGCAAGCGTGAAGAACGCCATCGACTTCGCGGTGGAGACGTACGGCGGCCTGCACGTGCTGTACAACAACGCCGGCGTGATGCTGGGCGACGACGACAACCCCGTCACCACCAGCGTCGAGACGTACCAGAAGACGATGGACATCAATGTGCTCGGCACGCTGCTGGGCTGCAAGTACGCCATCCCCGCTATGCAGGAATCCGGTGGAGGCAGCATCGTGAACGTGGCGTCGTTCGTGGCGCACATGGGTGCAGCCACACCGCAGGTTGCCTACACGGCTTCGAAGGGCGCTGTGCTTGCCATGACCCGCGAGATCGCCGTCATCTACGCGCGCCAGGGCATCCGCTGCAATGCGCTGTGCCCAGGGCCCATCATGACGCCACTGCTCGCCAAGTTCCTCAGCGACGATGCCAAGCGCAACCGCCGTCTGGTGCACATTCCGATGGGCCGCTTCGGCGAGCCCACCGAGATCGCCAACGGTGCGTTGTTCCTTGCCAGCGACGAGAGCAGCTGGATGACCGGGCAGTCGCTCATCATCGACGGTGGCATCACCGCCGCGTACGTCACTCCCGAGTGATGTCACAACCTTCGCCGCTGCACGGCCCGTCGGCGTTGCCGGCGGGTTGGTCGGCTCGCGTCGCTGAATGGATCGATGCGCGCATCGCGCAGGCCCCGCTCGGACGCACCGTTGCTGCTTCGGAGATGTATCCGTTGCTGGATGGCGTCATCACAGCCGATGGGCTGGGTGTGGAGTCGGCGTGGCAGCGTTTCACCGATGCCGTGGCGCCGAACAGCATCGGCCTCGACAGCGAACGGTTCCTCGCCTTCATTCCGGTGTCGCCATCGGCGGCAGGTGTGTGGATGGAGGCTGCGGTGGGTGCTGCCACGTTCAGCGCAGAAAGCTGGTTGGAAGCCGCCGGGCCGGTCGCAGCCGAGAACCAGACACTGCGATGGCTCGCCGACCTGATGGGGATGCCCGCCGGGGCGGGTGGCTGCTTCATGAGTGGCGGTTCCATCGGCAACCTCTCGGCGCTCACCGTGGCGCGCGATCAATGTGCGCCGGGGAGGCGCACCGTGGCGTGTGCCGACACCGCCCATGCCTCGGTGTTCAACTCCATGCACATGCTCGGCCTCACCGACGTGGTGGTGGTGCCCACCGGCCCCGACGGGCGGTTCACGGGCGCGGCGCTGGCTGGGGCCATCGGCGAGCGCACCGACATCGGGATCGTGGTGGCTGCCGGTGGTTCCACGAATGCCGGCGTGGTCGACGACCTTGCTGGGCTGGCCGATGTCTGCGAACGGCTCGGCGCGTGGCTGCACGTCGATGCCGCCTACGGAGGCGCGGCGCTGCTGCTTCCCGAACGTCGTGCGTTGTTCGACGGTGTCGAGCGCGTGAACTCGATCATCGTGGATCCGCACAAGTGGTTGTTCGCCCCAGAGGGTTCGTGCGCGCTGCTGTACCGCGACCCTGAATTGGCCCGGGCCGTGCACACCCAGCATGGTCCTTACATCGATGTGCTGCACGGCGACGAGCCGCTCTGGAACCCCAGCGACTTCGGCTACCAACTCACGCGGCGCGCCACCGGCCTACCGCTGTGGTTCGCGCTGGCGGTGCACGGCGTGGATGCCCATGTGCAGGCTGTGCGCGTCGGTGTGGAACTGGCAACCGCTGCTGCGACGAAGTTGGCTGCCACGCCGGGTGTGTCGTTGGTGATGGAGCCGATGCTCGGTGTGGTGATGTTCCGGCGTGAGGGCTGGCGCGCTGCCGAGTGGAAGGCGTGGGGCGATCGTCTACTCCACGACGGTGTTGCCTTCGTAGCTGCATCCACCTGGAAAGGCGAGCCGGTGGGCCGGTTGGTGTTCATGCACCCGCGCACCCCGACGACGCTGATCGACGAGATCGTCGAATCCCTCAGCGACGCGAGCTGAGTTCTGCCCTGCCCCGCGGCGTCGTGATGGTGGCGCTCAGCGCTGCGTCACCCACCGCAGTCTCCACCTTGGGCGAAGCGCCCAGCTCGGCCAACACCGCCGCCAGCGTGTCGGCCTGCGGGTGGGTGATGCGCAACATCGTGAGCTCGCAGTGATGCGACAGCGTGGCTGCCGGGTGCGGGGAATCCAGCCAGTCGATGAGGAAGGGCACGGTGCCGTGGTGGGGCGGACCCAGCAGCGGCAACGTGAGCTGCCACTGCAGCAGCACACCATCGGGTCGGGCCCGCGACATGGGAGCAGCGTCGCCGAAGTCGATGCCGAGTGCCCGACACGCATCGATCACGTCGGGCAGCGGCCGCATTGGCCGCGCGCACCACGCCACCAACGCTGGCGCATCCAGGTCGTCCACGCCGAATGGCCGGGGATGCATGGGCGTTGGCTGATCATCGTCGGGGCCCACCACCTCGAGGTACGTGGCTCCGCCGAGGCCGGTGAGTTCGTTACGGGTGCCTCTGCCCACATGGCTGCCGCCGGGGCTGAGTGTCAGGCCCCAATCCCTGCCCAGAACTGCGGCGGTGCCCTCGACATCCGGGGTGGCGACAACGAGATGATCGATCATTCCGACAGTCTGCTCCCTTGTGCCCTCGTGACCGGCAAGACTGTGCACATGAGCAACGTTGCATTCCTCGGTCTGGGCGTGATGGGTGCGCCGATGGCGCGTCACTTGGCGGCCGCAGGCCACAAGGTCACCGTGTACAACCGCACCCCTGAGAAGGCGTTGGCCTGGGTGGCGTTGTACGGCAACCGCGCTGCACCCACCCCGAAGGAAGCCGCAGAGGGCGCCGAGTTCGTGTTCATGTGCGTCGGCAACGACAACGATGTGCGCGAGGTGGTGTACGGACCCGACGGCGCGTTGGCCGGCGCTGAAGCGGGTGCGGTGCTGGTGGACCACACCACTGCCTCGGCTGAGGTGGCCAAGGAGTTGGCCGAGGCGTGCACCGAGTTCGGCGTGGGTTTCGTGGATGCGCCCGTGTCGGGCGGTCAGGCCGGAGCCGAGAACGGGCAGCTCACCATCATGTGTGGCGCCGACGATGAAGCGTTCTACCAACTGTCGCAGCCGGTGATGGCGTCGTATGCGAAGGCCAGCGCCCTGATGGGCAAGGCGGGCTCTGGCCAGCTCACCAAGATGGTGAACCAGATCCTCATCGCCGGCCTCGTGCAGAGTCTCGCCGAGGGGCTGAACTTCGCGATGCGTGCCGGGCTCGACCCCGAGCAGGTCACCGAGGTGATCAAGTACGGCGCAGCGCAGAGTTGGCAGCTCGAGAACCGTGGTCACACGATGGTGAAGGGCGAGTTCGACTTCGGTTTCGCGGTGGAGTGGATGCGCAAAGACCTCGGCATCGTGCTCGATGAAGCCAACCGCAACGGCGCACGCCTGCCCACCACGGCCCTCATCGATCAGTTCTATGCGCAGGTCATCGCCCGCGGCGGCAAGCGCTGGGACACCAGCAGCCTCATCCATCTCCTCGCGAACGACTGAGGCGTACCACCGGCGCCGACTAGGTGAGGGTGAGCGGGAGGTGGTCGACGCCGCGGATGGTGAGACGATCTCGCCAGCCCGGGTCGCCCGCCAACTGCGCTTCGGGGAAGCGCCGGATCAGCGACGTGATGGCCACGTTGGCCTCGAGCTTCGCCAGTGACGCACCCAGGCAGTAGTGGATGCCTGCTGCGAAGCCCAGATGGCGGTTCGAGTTCGGTCGATCCAGCACGAGGTCGTTCGGGCGGTCGAACACTTCGGGGTCGTGGCTCGCGGCACCGAGGATGGTCATCACCATCTGCCCCTTCGGCACCACGATGTCGGCACCGTCGAGGGCGGTGTAGGTCACGTCGACCATGGGCACTCGAACCGTCTGCTGCACAGGCCCGTCGAAGCGCAGCAACTCGTCGATGGCGGTGGCATCCAGCGACGGGTCGGCAGCCCAGCGTTGCATCTGATCGGGGTGACGCAGCAGCGCCAACATGCCGTTGCCAATGAGGTTCACGGTGGTCTCATGGCCGGCCACGTAGAGCAGGGTGACGAACGTGCGAAGTTCGACGGAGGAGAGGCGGTCGCCTGCTTCCTCCACCTGGATCAATGCCGACAGCAGGTCGTCGCCGAGGTGCTGGCGGCGGTGCTCGATGATCTCGGTGAGATACGCCGCCATCTGCATGCCGGCCGCCTCCGCCGCATCGAGGCCGGCTTCATCCACCGTCGGCTCGAGCGATGCGGTGAGCACCTGCGACCACTCGCGCACGTCGTCGCTGCGATCGGTGGGAATGTTCAGCATGTCGCTGATTACTTGGAACGGCACGGGGAAGGCGAGTTCCTCCACCACCTCCATCGACCCTCGCTCCTGAGCGGTGTCGAGAATGTCGTCGACGAGTTGCTGCACGCGAGGGCGGAGGCGCTCGATGGACGTGGGCGTGAAGGCCTGCGACACCAGACGCCGCAGCCTGGTGTGATCCGGCGGGTCGAGGTTGAGGATGCTCTTGGCGGCGACGCCGTCTTCCACTCTCTGGCGGAAGCGCTCACGCCTGGCGTTGCGCGGATCGTCGGCTCGGGGAGTGATGTGGGCTTCGATGTCGCGGGCGAACTCCGCGCCGCGCAGTGTGCGAGCTACGTCGTCGTAGCGCGTGAGCACGGTGAAACCCAACGGCGAGCGGTGCACAGGGTCGCGCTCTCGCAGCGCGTCGTAGAACGGGTACGGGTTCGCCCGGAACGCCGGGTCGAAGGGGTTGAAGACTGCGTCGGTCACGACAGGCCGAAGTCGGACTGCTCGTTCTGACGGATGATGTCGCCCCACACGATCCATTGCGACCCGTTCACCTTGGCCTCCATGGCCTGCATCGCCGCCTCGGCCACTCGGCTCGGCTCGATGACCGGCATGCCCATCGCGGCGATGAACTCCTGTGCCTCCCTGGCCACCAGAGGCGTGTCGACGAAACCGGGGCACAGCGCGCTCACGCACACGCCGCTGTTGCCGCCCTGCTCGAGGGTTGCCCCGAGCGACTTCACCAGGCCCACCACGGCGTGCTTGGTGGCGGTGTAGGCGATGTCGCCCGGCATACCACCGAGTCCGGCCATCGATGCCGTGACGATGAGATGGCCGCTGCCGCGCTCCACCATGCCGGGCAGCACCGCACGAGCACCGAAGTACACGCCGTCGAGGTTCACGCCCACGATGGCCCGATAGGCATCGTCGGTAACGTCCGACAGGGGAGCAGCCGGGTCGTCGGACATGGAGCGCCCTGGAGTGGTGATGCCGGCATTGAGGTGCACCATGTCGAGCGGAGGCAGCGTCGAGATGAGCGCTGCCCACGCGGCTGAGTCGCTGACGTCGAGCTGAATCTCGTCGCTCGACTGCGGCCGGATGTCGGCCACGTACACCGTGGCTCCTTCAGCTCGGTACCGCTGCGCGCAGGCCTTGCCGATGCCGCTAGAGCCACCGGTCACCAGTACGTGCTGTCCGTCGAGTTGTCCCATGCGACCATGGTGCCACCTCGCAGCCTGTTCAACCCCGATCGAAGGGTGAGTTACTTCACCGCAGCGGCGACGGCATCGACGATGCGATCTATTTGCTCGTCGGTGGTGACGAGCGGCGGGCAGAACAGCAACGAGTCTGCGTTGAGCGCCCGACACACCACGCCGCCGTGATCCAGCATGTGATCGCGGAGCTGCATGGCGTTCTGGTTCGGGTGCAGGCCGATTGCCCACATGGCTCCGAGGCCGCGTACGTGGTCGACGGCGCCGTCGGCGGCCAACGAGCGGAACCCGCTCGACAGCCGATCGCCGACGTGGGTGGCGCGAGACACCAAGTCTTCGCGACGAATGATCTCCAGGTTCTTGCTGGCCGCAGCACACGCCGTTGCGTGACCTGAATAGGTGAAGCCGTGGCGAAGGAAGAAGTTCTCGTCGGCCTGAAGGGCCGCCAGAGGGGCCGGCCCGACAAACACACCGCCGAGGGGTTGGTAGCCCGAGGTGACGGCCTTGGCGAACGTGACCATGTCGGGACGGACGCCGTAGTGGTGCGCAGCGAACCAACTGCCGAGGCGGCCGTAGCCGCTGATGACCTCATCGAAGATGAGATAGGCGCCGTGCTGATCGCACAGACGCCGCACGCCTTCGAGGTACCCCTCGGTGGCGGGGAAGATGCCGCCGGCGCCCTGCACGGGCTCGACCAGCACGGCGGCTACCTCGCTGCCACGCTGGGCCATGAGCGATGCCAGCGCCTCGATGTCGTCGGCAGGAACCTGTACCACCTCGTCGACGAACGGGCCGAAGTTCTCCTTGTTCGGGGCGATGCCCTGCGCGCTCGTGCCGCCGTAGGCGGTGCCGTGATAGCCGCGGACCCGGGAGATGATGAGTTTGCGATGGCCTTGGCCGGCCTGCACGTGAGCGATACGGGCCAACTTCATGGCCGTGTCGACGGACTCGCTGCCGGACCCGGTGAAGAACACGCGGGCATCGGGCATCGGTCCGATGCCCACCAGTTCCTCCGCCAGTGCTTCGGCCGGGTCGGTGGTGAAGGGGTCGAAGCAGGAGTAGGCCTCGAGCGTGGAGACCTGGGCGGCGATGGTGTCGGCCATCTCTTTGCGGCCGTGACCGATGGCGCAGTACCAGAGGCTGGACATGCCGTCGATGAACTCGCGCCCGTCGGAATCCCACAGGAGGGCACCTTCGCCGCGCACGATACGGATGAACGACTCGCGAGTGGGCTTGGCGAACGGGTGCAGAAAGGCCTTGGGCATGCCACGACGGTAGTCAGTCGAACTCGATCGCCCCGACTTCTTCGACGAGCGATGAGAGGCATGTGGGCAGCGCGCGCAGAAGTGGCATCGTTTGCGGCCTTGCCGCGGGTCGAAAGGCCCTACTGGCGGCCACAAGTGCGTTCGTAGGGTGCTGGTGTGAACCCCGACATCGTCGATGCCAACGAGGCAGTCGCGGCCGTGGCGCACCTGCTCTCCGAGGTGATCGCCATCTATCCCATCACCCCCGCATCGCCGATGGGGGAGCATGCCGATCAGTGGAGTGCGGGAGGTCGCGAGAACCTGTGGGGTGCCGTCCCCGAGGTGATCGAGATGCAGAGCGAGGCCGGCGCGGCCGGAGCCCTGCACGGTGCGGTACTCCGCGGTGCTCTCGCCACCACCTTCACCGCGAGCCAGGGTCTGCTGCTGATGCTGCCGGAGATGTTCAAGATGGCGGGCGAACTTACGCCGGCCGTCATCCACGTGGCGGCCCGCTCGCTGGCCACGCACGCACTGAGCATCTTCGGCGACCACAGCGACGTGATGGCGGCGCGCAGCACAGGGTTCACCATGCTGTGTGCCGGCGGCGTGCAGGAAGCAGCCGACATGGCCGTGGTGGCGCACGCAGCCACGTTGGAAACCCGAGTGCCGGTGCTCCATTTCTTCGATGGGTTCCGCACCAGCCACGAACTGAACACCGTGAACCCGCCAGGTGCCGATGTGGTGCGGTCGATGGTGAGCGATGAGCTCATCAGCGAGCACCGCCTTCGCGGTCTCGACCCCGACCGCCCGATGCTGCGCGGCAGCGCTCAGAACCCCGACGTGTTCTTCCAGGCCCGCGAGGCGTGCACACCATTCCATGCCGCCGTCCCTGAGGCGGTGCAGAAGGCGATGGATCACTTCGCCGAACTCACGGGTCGGCAGTATCACTTGGCCGATTACCACGGTGCTCCCGATGCGGACCGGGTGATCGTCGTGATGGGCTCGGGTGCTGGAGCAGCTCGCGAGGCGGTGGATGCGATGAACGCCAACGGTGATCGGGTTGGTGTGTTGGCACTTCGTCTGTTTCGTCCGTTCCCCACGGCGCAGCTACTCGCTGCGCTGCCACCGACGGTGCGCACAGTGGTGGTGTTGGATCGCTGCAAGGAGCCGGGTGCGCCATTCGAGCCGCTGCACCTCGACGTGTTGTCGGCGATGTGGCATAGCGATGTCGGCCACTGGGCCGACGAGGAGCGGCCCAGGGTGATTGGCGGCCGCTACGGGTTGAGCAGCAAGGAGTTCACCCCGGCAATGGTGAAGGCCGTGTTCGACGAGGCCGCCGCGGCGAATCCGAAGAACCCGTTCACCATCGGCATCCACGACGACGTCAGCCATTCCAGCCTTGTGTGGGATCCGAGCTTTCGAACCGACCACGCCAAGGTGCGGGCAGTCTTCTACGGCTTGGGCTCCGACGGCACGGTGGGTGCCAACAAGAACACCGCCAAGATCATCGGTGGCAACACCGACATGAAGGTGCAGGCGTACTTCGTGTACGACTCCAAGAAGTCGGGCAGCACCACCATCAGCCACCTCCGCGTGAACGACCGCGACATCGACAGCAGCTACCTCATCGATGAAGCCACCTTCGTTGGCGTTCATCAATGGAGCCTGATGGAGACGTTGGATGTGCTGTCGCTGGCCGCGACGGGAGCGACGGTGCTGGTGAACGCGCCGTACCCCGCCGACCAGGTGTGGGACCACCTCTCCGCCGAAGTGCAGTCACAGACCATCGCCAAGCAGGTTCGCCTCTTCGTGATCGATGCCGCCTACGTGGCGCGTACGGCAGGCCTTGGTGGACGTATCAACACGGTGATGCAGGCATGCTTCTTCGCGCTCGCGGGTGTGCTCCCGCAGGACCGGGCACTCGCCGAACTGAAGGCGGCCATCAAGCACAGCTACGGCGCACGCGGCGATGTGATCGTGCAGCACAACGTGGCCGCGGTGGACCAGTCGTTGGTGCATCTCCACGAGATTCCCCTCGGCGCTGCGGTCACCTCAGCGCGGCACCGAAGCCCTGCCGTCCCAGGGGCGGCCCCCGACTTCGTGCAGCGTGTCACGGCGCGGATGCTGGCGGGGGAAGGCGATCTGCTGCCGGTGAGCGCGCTGCCTGCCGACGGCGCGTTCGCCACGGGGACATCGCAATGGGAGAAGCGAACGATCGCAGCCGAGATTCCGATCTGGGAGCCCGACCTCTGCATCGACTGTGGCAAGTGCGCCATCGTGTGCCCGCACGCGGCCATCCGCATGAAGGTGTACCAACCGGACGAGCTCGCTGCGGTGGGGGAGGATCTGAAGAGCAAGGACTTCCGCAGCCGCGAGGTGCCCGGTATGAGCCTCACCGTGCAGGTAGCGCCCGACGACTGCACGGGTTGCGGCGTGTGCGTGCAGGCGTGTCCGGCGCACGACAAGACCTCGGTGAAACGCAAGAGCATCAACATGCGGCCTATCGGCGATCACCTCGAGCGCGAGCGGGTGGCGTGGGATGCGTTCCTGGCGCTGAAGTCGGCGGATCCGGCCCAGTGGGACCCCGCGTCGGTGAAGACCAGCCAACTGCGTAGGCCGCTGTTCGAGTTCTCTGGTGCCTGCGCCGGATGTGGTGAGACGCCGTATCTGAAGCTGCTCACTCAGTTGTTCGGCGATCACAGCCTCATCGCCAACGCCACGGGGTGCAGCAGCATCTACGGGGGCAATCTGCCCACCACGCCCTACGCCGTGGACGACGCCGGTCGCGGGCCGGCATGGGCGAACAGCCTGTTCGAGGACAATGCGGAATTCGGGCTCGGTATCCGGCTTGCGTTCGAAGCCCAGCGGCGCACCGCCCTGAGCATGCTGGATCGGCTGCGACCCGAGTTGGCCGAGTATCTCGGCGACGCCGACATCGACGCAATCGTGGCGGGAATCGACGACAACGGTGAGGTGGCCATCCGCGAGCAGCGC
>CAIXIJ010000101.1 GCA_903919455.1 uncultured Acidimicrobiaceae bacterium
TGCAGTGGTGGTGCTGCTCGACCCCACCGTGGTGGTGGTTTCCGGCACCGGTGCCGATGTGGTGTCGGTGGGAAATGTGGGCGGCACATACGGCGGCACATACGGCGGCACGTACTGCGTGGTTGGAGTGGGGGCCAACGTGGTGGTGGTACTGGGGGGAGGCGGCGGGATGAGCGTGCAGTGGCTCATCGATGGGATGGCCTGCACTCCGGGCGTCGTGGTTTCGAACGGACCAGGCCCGCCCACCGACACCTCGTACCCCTTGGCCGTGCAGTTCGCCGCCACGATGGCATCGGCCTTCTTCAGCGCCTCGGCGCGCAGCGCTGCGGTGAGCGGCGCACCACCGTTGGCCACCGTCACCAACTGGCCGTCGGTAGCGATGTACCGGATCATTGCCGCCATCGAGTTCGCCTTGTCGGGGGTGAGGCTTCCCGACACGACGTACACCCGGTTCACCCAGACCAGCGGGTAGGCGCCAGCGATCGGTTGGTGTGCCGCCACATTCACGCCGGAGCCCGCATTCAGCGCCTTGGTGATGCTGGCTTTCGTGGCCTTCACCCAATCGCCGTTCGCGTTCTGGATGGCGAACTCCACGAACTTGGCGTCCGGGTAGTCGAGGTTCAACTGCTTCACGGAGGTGGTGGACACCGGACCAGCGTTCCCCGTCCAGGTGTCGGGGCTGCTGCCCGTGGCCGCATCGACACCGCTGAAGGCCATGATGCCCATCTGCGTGTCGGCGCCGAACCGCGTGAGCACGCGCGGGGAGAATTCCTCGCCAACCGGCTCCCAGTTGAACTCGGGGTTCTCCTGCTTGCGCAGGGCCCATGCAGTAGGACCCAACACCTTCGCGTAATCCATCAGCGCGTAGTTGGCGGCGGCACCCTCGGTGCGTTCCACGAAGGTGTGATGTGCCCCTGGCCGTTGGATGCTCAACACGCTGGTTCCCAACGCGGCCTTGATGTCGGCGTGCTGCCAGTTGGCGAGGCCATTGGCCTTGTAGGTGGGCGAGAGGTTCAGGATCATCGCGGAGATGTTCTCCGCCGGCACACGAAACGGCCCGGTGAACGTGCCGCGGACGTAGCACGCCTCCGGATCCACGATGTCGGGGTCGGTCGGGTCGCATCCGGGCACCAGATCCACCGTGGACCAACCCACCTGCGACGGCTCGCTGAACAGGAAGCTCAACGATGCAACCGAGACGGGCGCGTCGAGAATGGCGGGCGAACCCTTGGGTCGGGAGGCCAACTGCGCCGCCGTGAAGGGCCGGCCGCTCACCGCGAAATCGGTGAGTCCGTCCAGCAGTTGCTGGCGGCCGTCCTTCGAGCCGCGCTGGAAGTACTGCATGTCGGTCGGCTGCGCTGCACCCGCCAGGGTGTCCTGCCAGGTGACGAGATCGCTGGAGATCTCCGCGGCGCCGGACCCTTCGATGGTGACCGGTGCTACGGCATCGGCGGCCGACACCACCTGCTGCACGCCAAGCGCGGCCAGCGACGACAGCGCTGTGCCCATCACGAGGAGCACGCGACCCCGGCGGATCACGATGTCCTCCGCCGAGCGCCGGCAAGGGCAACCCCGAGCGCGCATACGGCTGCGCCCTGCAAGAGCCACCACACGATCTTGTTCAGGCTGGGGCCACTGGCGGATTCGTCGATCACCGGATTCTCTGCAATCGGCGCCGTGAAACCACCATCGCCACCACCGCCACCACCGGTGTTGGTGCCGCCGGAACTGCCACAGGTTGCCGGGTCCGCTTCGAGACCAGTGGCGGGGTCGGTGCATGCCGTAGGCGTGCCGCCGCCTTGCGTTCCCCCATCGACCGGCACCGTGTTCACGATCGTCTCACCCGTGACGGGATCCGTAAAGATCGATGTCTGCGTCGGCGTCTGTCCACCCGCGATCGTGGAGTCGGTTGTCTGCCCCGGCACGGTGGTGGCCGCCGGTTGCCCGGCGATCGTGGTGGTGGGTGCTGCGGTGGGCGGCACCGTGGGGGGCGGAGCGGAATCCACCTTGCACTGCTCCCACGCTGGGGCACCGGGAATCTTGGCGATGGCGGTACGAGCGAGGTCGACGAGCGGTTGCGACAAGCGCGCATAGCCGAGCTTCTCAGTGAGATCGATGCGCTGACCCTTGGTGACGGCGTAGCAGAGGAACTTCGCCAGCACCTGCCCCTTGGCCGGATCGAAGCCCGTGGTCTGCGCGATCACGTAGCTGTACGTGGATGGGAAGTACGCCTTCGGATCGCCGCCCGTGAAGTTCAACCGGAACGTTCCATCGGGGTTGCCCGCCGCATAGGTGAGCGCAACGCTCACGGCTTCCTCTGTCGGTTGGGTGAAGGCGCCCGATGCGTTCTGCACCGATGCGTTCGGGAACCCGCGCACCTTCGCGAAACCGGCCTCGTTGTAGGTGATGGAGTTCTTGCCACCAACGGGGTCGGCCACGATGGCTGCCACACCGTCGGCGGCGAGACCTGCACCCACCACGCCCCAACCCTGCGGCCAGTTCGATGTGGCCTGTCCCGCCTTGAACGCGGGATCAAGACTGGTGTCGGCCGTCAACAAGGTGACGAACCGGCCCCACACATCGGGCGCCACCGTGAGGCAGAATTCGCTGAACACGTAACTCGTGCCGGAACCGTCCTGTCGCACGATGGGTCGCACCAGGTCGGCGGGCAACCGCAGCTTCGGGTTCGCCTGCTGGATCTCCGCGTCGCTCCACTTCATGTTCGGCTCGGTGAACATCCGGCACACGGCGCGACGAGTGAGCTTCAGATCCGTCACCCGCTTCCCGTTCAGATCGATGAGGTTGTACATGAAGCCGAGACCGCCAGCGCTCACCGGCACGTAGGTGAAGTTCTTGCGATCACCCTTCGACTGCAGCGCGGTGAGTTCTTGGGGAAGGAACGGAATATCGCTCGCAGCGAAATCCAGGGTGCCGCCGATGTATTGCTGGCGGCCGAACGACGAGCCCTGCGCCACGTAGTTCACGCGCAGATCGAACGGTTGGCGCGCCACTTCAGCGCGCCACTGGTCGATCTCCAGCTTCGCGAACGACGACCCACCGCCGTTGAGCGTGGGCCCGGCGGCCGACACCGACGACGGCGACATCGCAGCGGTCTGCAACAGCAGCACAACCGCAACGAACAGTGCCGGCAGAGCCAGGAGACGCTTCATCAGCCGAACCGTCCCGTCACGTAGTCCAGCGTGCGTTGATCCTTCGGGTTGGTGAACAGTGTGGCGGTGTCGCCAGCCTCCACGATTCGCCCTGGCTGCTTCTGTTCCTCCACCAAGAAGAACGCGCATTGGCTGCTGACGCGCTGCGCCTGCTGCATGTTGTGCGTGACGATGACGATGGTGATCTGGTGCGCCAACTCGATGACGGTCTCTTCCACGACGCGAGTGGAGATGGGGTCGAGCGCCGAGCACGGTTCGTCCATCAGCAATACGCGAGGGTGAACCGCCAACGAACGAGCGATGCAGAGACGCTGCTGCTGGCCGCCCGACAGCGACATTCCGCCGTCGTGCAACCGATCCTTCACTTCGTTCCACAGACCGGCTCGGCGAAGACTCTCCTCCACCACGGTGTCCTTGTCGCCCGCCGACTTACCCGACAGCCTCAGGCCGGCGAGCACGTTGTCGCGGATGGACATCGAGGGGAACGGGTTCGGCTTCTGGAACACCATGCCGATGGCCATGCGCACCTCGGTGACACCAAGGTCTTCGCCATAGATGTCCTGGCCGTCGAGTTCGACGGTGCCAGCGATCTTTGCGCCTGGCACCACCTCGTGCATGCGGTTCAGCGTGCGCAAGAACGTGCTCTTGCCGCAGCCCGAAGGCCCGATGAGGGCGGTCACCTTGCCGGGCTCCATGCTCAGCGAGCAGCGCTCGAGCACCTGACGGCTACCGAACCAGCACGACACGTCGGTGGCGGTCAGCGACGAGGCCCCCTGGGCCGCAGGTCCGAGGTGCTGAGGTGTCAGCACTGGCGGCTCTGTGGTGGTGTGCTGTTGGTCGTGATCGAGATGGGTTGACATCTCATCTCCTTCCGAGCTTCTTGTCGGCGCGGGCCGACAGCCATCGCGCTGTTGCGAACAGCACGAGCACAATGATGACGAGGACGAGTGCACCGGCCCACGCTCGGTCGTTCTGGCGCTGGTCGGGTACGCGAATGAGGTCCCACACGAACAACGGCAGGCTCGACTGGGACCCGTTCAACGGATTGAGGTTCACGCTGGCAGAACCGAACGCTGTGTAGAGGGCCGGCGCCGTCTCACCGGCCATACGCGCCACACCGAGGATGGTGGCGGTGGCCAAACCGGTGCGCGCGGTAGGCAGCACCACCCGGAGCACCACCTTCCACTGCGGCGCTCCGAGCGCCAATGACGCTTCGCGGAGGCTGTCGGGAACCGTGCGCAAGATTTCCTCCGAGGCACGCGTCACGATGGGCAACGTGAGGATGGCAAGTGCCGCCGACGCCTTGATGCCGGCGTATCCGGGCCACACCGTGAAGATCAACAGACCGGCCACGATGGACGGCACGCCGCTGAGCGAGTCCACCACGAAGCGGATGAGACCGGCGAGTCGCCCCTTCAGTTCGTGGAGGTACACGGCGGTGAGTACCGCCACCGGCACCACCACCATCGTGGCGATGGCCACCTGCTCGGCGGTACCGATGATGGCGTGAAGGGCGCCGCCGCCCTCTTCCAGCGAACCGGTGGTGGAGAGGTCGGTGGTGAGGAACGTCCAGTTCAACAACTTCAGGCCGCGCACCGCCACGTACGACAACATCCAGAGCAGCATCGCGACGATGACGGCACCGACGGTCCACATCATCGTGGTCACCACTTTGTCGAGCGCAACGTCGGGCGAGGTGCGCTCGCGCACGATGAGGTAGTGCACGCCGATGAACGCAATACCGGCGATGATCGCCGAGCCCATCACGTCGTCCCAATCGAGCAGCGTGCGCAGCAGCAGGGCGAGGCTGATGCCGGCCACCAGCGCGATGGCGTACTCCGCCCACTCGGGGCGTGTGAGCCCGCGCACCTTGCGCTTCGGTTGCTCCGGCATGCCTTTGGCGGCACCGCCTGCGGCGCCGGCGCCGTCGGCCAGAGGGGCGTCGTCGAGCAGCGTCACTTGACCTGCCCCCGCTTCACGATCCGACGAGCAATGAGGTTCACGCAGAACGTCAGCACCAGAAGTGCGAATCCTGCAGCGATGAGGCCACTGCGCTCCAACGGCGTCGCCTCGCCGAATCGCACGGCGATGAGACCCGCCACCGACGAGCCGCCAGCTTCGAGCACGTGCCAGTTGATGTCGAACGTGAGCTGAATGATGAGCGCGACGGCGATGGTCTCGCCGAGCGCTCGGCCGAACGCAAGCAGGATGCCACCGACTATGCCCGAACGTCCGAAGGGAAGGATGACCGTGCGGATCATGCCCCAACGCGTGCCGCCCAGGCCCAATGCTGCCTCGCACACATCACGCGGCGCCTGCGCCATCACGTCGCGGGCGATGGAGGTGATGATCGGGATGACCATGATGCCCACGATGACGCCGACGACGAAGCTGGACCGCACCAGCACCACGTCGGTGGCCGAGAGCCGGAAGAACGGGATGGCATAGAGGTGGTCGCTCAGCCATCGCGCCACCGGCACCAACTTCTGCTGGAAGGCATCTCGGCCCCACATACCGAAGATCAGGCTGGGAAGTGCTGCGAGAAGGTCGACCACCGAAGTGAGCAGGCGACCCACCTTGCGAGGCGCGTACTCATTGATGAACAGCGCCATCGACAAGGCGGCTGGCACCGCCACGATCATTGCAATGGTGGCGATGATCATCGTGCCCACCATCACGCCGAGGATTCCGAACTGCCCGATGAAGCCGTTCCAGATGGTGGTGGTGAAGAAGTTCTTGAGGCCAGTGGAACTGAGCGCCGGTCGCGCCTCGTTGGCCAAGAAAACGATGGCCACCAGCACCGTGACCAGCGCGAGCATGGCGGCCCCGACGGTGAATCCCCGGAAAATGCGATCGCCCCTCGACGGTCGGTCGCTGGGACGAATGGGAACCTGGGGGGAAATGGCGCTCATTGGATCGACGTTGCGTGAGGCAACGACCACATTCTCCTCGGCAAACGTGAAGTGAAGTGGTCCTTGAGATGTCTGAAAGGTGACGCGCGAGTGAACAAACTCGCGAGGGCTTGGCCCGGCAGAACGGCCGGCAGTGGCTCAGCCGCGGGTGAGAATCTCGGGGCCGTGTTCGCCCACGAGCACGGTGTGCTCGGCGTGCGCCGCCAACGAACCGTCGGCTGTCACCACTGTCCAGCCATCGTCGAGCAGACGCACGCCATCTCGTCCGCCAGCGATGAGCATCGGCTCGATGGCGAGCACCATGCCACTGTCGAGCGCCAATCCCTTGCCGGCGCGCCCACGGTTCTCCACATCAGGGTCTTCGTGCATGGCTCGGCCAATCCCGTGGCCACAGAAGTCGCGAGGGCTGCCGTAACCGGCCTTGGCCACGACCACTTCGATGGCGCTTCCGAGGTCGCCGAGCGTGCGGCCTGAGCGCATCTGCTGCACCGCTGCGGCCAACGCGGCATCGGCGGTGTCGATCAGTCGTTGCGCCTCAGCGGTAATGGTGCCCACGCCCATGGTGAAGGCGGCGTCGCCGTGCCACCCGTTCACAATGGCGCCGCAATCCACCGAGATCAGGTCACCCTCTTCGAGCACACGCGAACCAGGGATGCCATGCACCACCTCGTCGTTCACCGAAGCACAGATCACTGCTGGAAAGCCGTGATAGCCGAAGAAGTTCGACGTCGCACGCCGACGTTCGATGACGTCGCGACCAAGTCGATCGAGTGCCGCGGTGGTGATTCCGGGCCGAACCGCGTCACGAATCACCGCGTGCATCTCTGCCACCACCTTGCCGGCGGCTCGCATGTGACGAAGTTCTTCGGGGGTGCGTCGGGGAATGCCGCCCCGACCGAAGCGGCGCGCCATCAGGTAGGCCGACGGGCCGCGTCCACCGACGCCGTGAGGCGGCGGAACACTTCATCCGGATGGCCGAGGCCGTCGATGACCGCAAGGCGCCCGTGCTCGCTGTAGTACTCGATGAGCGGGGATGTCTGTTGCTCGTACAGATCCAGCCGATGATCGATGGCCTCTGGGGTGTCGTCGTCGCGATGCATCACGTCGCCACCGCAGACCTCGCAGATCCACGGGTGCTTCTCGCTGCCGTTCGCCACGTAGTTCGTGCCACAGTCGCGGCACACGCGTCGAGCCGACAAGCGCTCGAGCACCATCTCGCGCGGCACGTCGAGATCCAGCACCACATCGAGCGGCAGTTCGGCCGTGATCTCGTCGAGGGCCATCGCTTGGGGCACCGTGCGAGGGAACCCGTCGAGAATGTAGCCGCGGCCCATGGTGTCGGGCTGGCTCAAACGCTCACGCACGATGCCCACCATGATGTCGTCGCCCACGAGGTTGCCCTGGTCCATGACACGCTTGGCCATGACGCCCAGTTCGGTACCTTCACGCACGGCGGCACGCAACATGTCGCCGGTGCTGATGTGCGGCACCACGAAGTGGCGCGACAACCTGACGCACTGTGTGCCCTTGCCAGCGCCTTGGCGCCCGAGCAGGATCAGCCGGGCGCCCGGGATCACTTCAGGAAGCCCTCGTAGTTTCGCAACATCAGTTGGCTGTCGATCTGGCGCATCAGTTCAAGCGCCACACCCACTGCGATGAGCACCGTGGTGCCGGCGAACGGGAAGTTGCGGACTCCGAAGGCCCACAGCAACACGTACGGCAGGATGGCGATGAACGCCACGAACACGGCGCCCGGCAGCGTGATGCGGTTCACGGCCTTGGAGAGGTAGCGCTCGGTCTGCGGACCGGGACGCACGCCGGGGATGAAGCCACCCTGGCGGCGAATCTGATCGGCCTGACGAATGGGGTCGAATGCGATCGAGTTGTAGAAGTAGGCAAACGCGACGATCATCAACGAGAACAGGGTGATGTACACCCAGTTCTGGCTGTTCACGAGATAGGTGTCTACCCACTTCTGGATGGAGGCACGCCAACCCTCGCCGCTGGAGCCGCCGAGCAGGTTGGTGAGCAGCACGGGCAACAACAGAATCGAGCTGGCGAAGATGATGGGCACCACGCCGCTCTGGTTCACCTTCAGCGGGATGTAGGTGCTCTGTCCGCCATACATACGCCGGCCAACCACTCGCTTGGCGAACTGCACCGGGATTCGGCGCATCGCCAATTCCACACGCACCACAGCGACGATGATGCCGATGCTGACGGCCACCAGCAGGGTGAAGGGCACCCAGCTCTTCTCCTGGAAGATCGAGTAGTAGCCGAACGGCAGGCCGCTCACCACAGAGGCGAAAATCACCATGCTCATGCCGTTGCCGATACCGCGCTGGCTGATGAGCTCGCCGATCCACATCAATGCAGCGGTGCCGCCGACCAGGGTGAGGATGACAAGATAGCCGCGCGGCCACATACCGTCGGGCAACAGCCTGATGTTCTGCGGCAGACGCTGCGCAGCGCCGAAGAAGGCGTTGCCGTTTCCGTTACCGAAGATGAACGTGAGGGCTGTGGCCTGCAGCGTGGCGATACCAATGGCGAGGTAACGCGTGTACTGCGTGATCTTGCGCTGGCCAACTGCACCTTCCTGCTGCAACTTCTCCAGCTTCGGAATGACGACACCCAACACCTGCATGATGATGCTGGCGGTGATGTACGGCATGATGCCGAGCGCGAAGATGCTGAAGCTGCCAAAGGCGCCACCCGAAAACATGTCGAGGAAGCCCAAGGCGCCCTGCGACTGCACACCCTGCTTGAACTGGATGACAGCGTCGCGATCGATACCCGGCACGCGAATGGCGTTACCGAGCCGGTACAACAAAATCATGGCCAGCAAGAACAGAATCTTGTTCCGCAGGTCGGGGACCCGGAAAACGTTCTTCAGGTTGGAGAACACAGACTGGCTCCCAGTGAGGTGTAGTCGGCTTCTGATGAAGACCGAGTCAGATCAACGGTTGGTGAACTGGTTGCCCTTGACGGGCGGGCGACCCTGCTTGAACGGCAGAGGCAGAATCGTGACGCTACCGCCAGCGGCAACGATGGCAGCTTCTGCGGCCTTCGACACGCCATGGGCCGTCACGTTCAACACGGTGGTGACCTCGCCGCGGGCGAGCACCTTCACGAAGGTGTTCTTGCGAACGTAGCCGGTGGCAACGAGCACCTCAGGGGTGATCTCGGCCTGGCCGATGGCCGACAGCTGGTCGAGGTTGACCGGGCTGTACTCCACGCGGAAGGGGTTGTTGAAGCCCTTGAGCTTCGGCACGCGCTGCTTGAGCGGCATCTGGCCGCCTTCGAAGCCGCGGGCAACCTTGCCACGGCCACGAGACTGCTGGCCCTTGGTACCGGCGCCGGCGGTCTTGCCGCCCTTACCGCCGATACCGCGACCGACGCGCTTCTTTGCCTTATTGGACCCCGGTGCGGGGGCGAGTTGGTCAACGCGCATGATGTCAGCTCTCCGTGTTCTCCGACACCTCAATGAGGTGCGGAATGCGGGCGATCATCCCGCGGATCTCGGGACGGTCGGGCAGGATGTTCGTGTCGCCGATCTTGCGCAGGCCCAGGGCCCGCAGCGTGCCACGGTTCTTGGGCTTGTTGCCGATGGCGGAACGGATCTGCCGGATGGTGAGGGTCTTCTCGGTGCTCATCAGTGGGTCTCCCCTGCAGCGATCTGCTTCTTGCGATCGTTGTACGCCTTGAGCACGCCCTTGGGAACGAACTCTTCGGCCGCGAGGCCGCGGCGAGCCGCTACCTCATCGGGGCGCTGCAGCGACTTGAGGCCGTTGATGGTGGCGCGAGCGACGTTGATGGCGTTGGCGGACCCGAGCGACTTGCAGAGCACGTCGTGGATGCCAGCCTCTTCGAGGATGATGCGGGCGGCGCCACCGGCGATCACACCGGTACCGGGAGCAGCGGGCTTCATGAGCACACGGCCGGCCGAGTTGATGCCGATGATCGGGTGGGTGATGGTGCTGCCAGCCAGGGCCACATCGAAGAGGTTCTTCTTGGCCTCTTCGGTGCCCTTCTGGATGGCGAGCGGCACTTCCTTGGCCTTGCCGTAACCCAGACCCACGCGACCGTTGCCGTCGCCAACCACCACGAGGGCGGTGAACGAGAAACGACGACCACCCTTCACGACCTTGGCGACGCGGTTGATGGTGATGACGCGAGACTCACGCAGACCCATGGGATCGGGTGCGCGCTCTTCGTTGCGATTGTTGCCGTAATTCGAGGGACCGGCCATCAGAACTCCAAACCTGCTTCACGGGCCGCAGTGGCGACTGCGGCGATGCGGCCGTGGTAAGCGTACCCACCGCGGTCGAACACGACCTTCTCGATACCGACAGCCTTGGCACGCTCGGCCACGAGTTGGCCCAGACGGGTGGCGGCATCCACGTTGGCGCCCGTACCTTCGAAGCCAGCTTCGTTCGTGGTGGCCGACACCAGGGTGCGGCCAGCCTCGTCGTCGATGACCTGAAGGATGAGGTGCTTGTTGGACCGGTACACGGCCAGGCGCGGACGCATTGCCGTGCCGTGGATCTTCTTGCGCACCCGACGGTGGCGAATGCGGCGGCCGTTGCGGCGCTTCTGTGCGACTTTGCTCATGAGTTCTCTCCGCTCACTTCTTACCGGTCTTGCCGGCCTTGCGCAGGACCTTCTCGCCGAGGTAGCGCACACCCTTGCCCTTGTAGGGCTCGGGCTTGCGGACGGCGCGAACGTTGGCAGCCACTTGGCCCACGACTTCTTTGTCGATGCCGCGCACGATGACGCGAGTCTGGACCGGCACTTCGAAGGTGATGCCCTCGGGTGCCTCCATGATGACCGGGTGGCTGAAGCCCAGCGCCAGACGCAAGGTGGTGGGGCTGACGGCCTCAGCGCGGTAGCCCACGCCGATGATCTCGAGTTCCTTCGAGAAGCCGTCGGTGACACCGACCACCATGTTGCTGACGAGGGTGCGGGTGAGCCCGTGCAGCGAGCGGTTTTGCCGCTCGTCGTTCGGACGCTCCACGATGAGTTGCGACTCTTCCTGGCGGACCGTGATGGCACCAGGAACTTCGCGAGAAAGGGTGCCCTTGGGACCCTTCACGGTGACGGACGCACCGTCGATGGCGATATCGACGCCACCTGGGACGGCGATGGGGGCCTTACCGATACGAGACATGACGAATCCTCTCTCTCACCACACGTAGCAGAGGACTTCGCCGCCCACGTTGCGCTTGCGCGCTTCGCGGTCGGTCATGAGCCCGTGGCTGGTGGACAGGACGGCCACACCCAGGCCTCCGAGCACACGAGGTACTTCGGAGCTCTTGCGGTAGATCCGCAAGCCGGGAGTGGAGATTCGGCGAACACCGGAAATGGTGCGACGACGATCGTTCGAGTACTTCATCGAGATCGTCAGCACTTCGCCAGGACCCGAGGTGGAGGGTGCCACGGAGAACCCCGTGATGTAACCCTCCTTCTCCAGGATGGCGGCCAATGCGACCTTCTGCTTGGAAGCGGGCATACGCACTTCGTCGTGCATCGCCGTGTTGGCGTTGCGGACTCGGGTGAGCATGTCGGCGATGGGATCAGTGAGCATTTGTACTCCTCACCAACTGGCCTTGGTGACGCCAGGGATTTCGCCGGCATGTGCCATCTCACGGAGACACACGCGGCACAGGCCGAACTTACGGAACACGGAGCGAGCACGCCCACAGCGGCGGCAACGCGTATAACCCCGAACCTTGTACTTCGGGGTGGCGTTCGCCTTGTTGATCAACGACTTCTTTGCCATTGCGGTGCCCTCTCCTACTTCTTCTTCTTCGCCGGGGCCTTGGCGCCCTTACCGCCGCGGACCGGGCCGCGACGCTTCTTCTTCGGGCTGGCCTCGCCGTCGGCACCCTTCTTGAAGGGGAAGCCGAAGGCGTCGAGCAGGGCCTTGCCGTGCTCGTTGGTGATGGCGGTGGTGACGATGGTGATGTCCATGCCGCGGTTCGCGTCGATCTTGTCGTAATCGATCTCCGGGAACACGGTCTGGTCGCTGAGACCGAACGTGTAGTTGCCACGGCCGTCCCAGCTGTGAGCCGGCAGCCCGCGGAAGTCGCGGATACGGGGAATCGAGACGGCGATGAGCCGGTCGAGGAACTCCCACATCCGGTCGCCGCGCAGGGTGACCTTGCAACCAATGCTCTGGCCCTCACGCAACTTGAACGATGCGATGGAGGTGCCGGCCTTGGTGATGATCGGCTTCTGACCGCTGATCTTGGTGAGGTCGGCAACTGCACCCTCGAGCAGCGATGGCTGCTGAGTGGCCTTGCCCACGCCCATGTTGATCACGATCTTTTCGAGCCGCGGCACCTGCATCGGGTTGCCGAGCTCGAGCTGCGTCTTCAGTTCGCCACGGATCTCGTCCTGGTAGCGCTGCTTCAGACGGGGCACGCTCTTGGTGGTGGTGCTCATCCGATCACCTCACCGGTGGTCTTGGCGACGCGCACCTTGGTGCCGTCGGCGTTGGTCTGGTAACCCACACGAGTGGGCTTGCCCTTGTGCACGAGCATCACGTTCGAGGCATCGACCGGCATGTCGCGGTCGATGATGCCGCCCTGCTGGTTCTTGCTCGACGGCTTACTGTGCTTCTTGGCGGTGTTGACGCCGTTGACAACGACCTGGTTGGTGCGGGGGAAGACCTGCACCACTTCACCCTCTTGGCCCTTGTCCTTACCGGCGATGACGACAACAGTGTCGCCCTTCTTGAGCTTCATGTTCACAGCACCTCCGGGGCCAGCGACACGATGCGCATGAACTTCTTGTCGCGCAACTCACGGCCGACTGGGCCGAAGATGCGCGTGCCACGCGGCGTGAGGTCGTCCTTGATGATGACGGCGGCATTCTCGTCGAAGCGGATGTAGCTGCCATCCGGACGACGCTTTTCCTTCTTGGTGCGCACGACGACGCACTTGACGACGTCGCCCTTCTTCACCGCGGCGCCGGGGATGGCGTCCTTCACGGTAGCGACGAAGATGTCACCGATCGAGGCGTACCGACGGCGAGTGCCGCCGAGCACCTTGATGCAGAGCACTTCCTTGGCGCCGCTGTTGTCGGCGACGCGGAGACGAGATTCCTGTTGAATCACTTGGCACGCTCCAGCACTTCCACGACACGCCAGCGCTTGTTCTTGCTCAGCGGGCGGGTCTCCATGACGCGGACACGGTCGCCCACGTTCACATCGTTCGTCTCATCGTGTGCGTACAGCTTCTTGGTGCGCATCACGAACTTGGCGTACTTCGGGTGGCGAACACGCTCGATGACGGCCACGACTGCGGTCTTGTCCATCTTGTTCGAGACCACCAGGCCCTCACGGACCTTGCGGGTGTTGCGCTCGCTCTGTTCGATTGTCTCGGCCATCACCGTGCTGCCTTTCCGAGGCCTGCCTCAGCCAGCGCGATCTCACGTGCGCGGATGTGGGTGTTGATACGTGCGATCTGGCGCTTCACGGTGCGGATCTCGGCGTTGTTGTCGAGCTGACCGGTGGCGTTACGGAAGCGAAGGTTCAGGGCCTCCTGCTTCGTGGCACGCAGTTCCTCGACGAGGGCGGCCAGATCCATTTCCTTGAGTTCAGTGTTGGAACGTGCCATCAGAACGTCTCCTCACGGGTGATGATGCGCGCCTTGATGGGCAGCTTCTGGATGGCCTTGGCCAGAGCGGCCTTGGCAATCTCCTCGTTGGGGTACGAGAGCTCGAAGAGCACGCGGCCCGGCTTCACGACGGCCACCCAGAACTCGGGGTTGCCCTTGCCGGAACCCATGCGGGTCTCGGCCGGCTTCTTCGTGACGGGCTTGTCGGGGAAGATGTTGATCCAGACCTTGCCACCACGCTTGATGGCTCGGGTCATGGCGATACGAGCAGCCTCGATCTGGCGGGCGGTGAGCCAGCCCGGATCCAGGGCCTGGATGCCGTACTCGCCGAAGGCCAGCTCGTTGCCACCCTTCGACTGTCCGGTCATGCGGCCGCGGTGGTGCTTGCGGTGTGCGACTTTACGGGGCATCAACATGATGAATCAGTCCTCCCCACGGAAGTGCGGGGCCTCGTGCGCTGCACCGTGGGTGCGGCGGGCGATTTCTTCTTCCTCATCGAGGAGCTTCTCCAGTTCCGGATCGGCTTCCTTGATGAGCGGGGCAGCCTCGAGCTCGGGCTCGTCGCTCTTCTTGCGAGCACCCGACGAGACGACCTTGCGGGCCGGCGGCATACCGGAGGTCTCGCCGACGGCCATGGCGGCCTCACGGGTGACCTTGTCCTCGGTCTGTGCCTTGTAGGGCACGATGTCGCCCTTGTAGATCCAGACCTTCACACCGACGCGGCCGCTGGAGGTACGAGCCTCACGCATGCCGTAGTCGATGTCGGCGCGCAGCGTGTGCAGCGGCACTCGACCTTCGCGGTACCACTCGGTACGGCTCATCTCAGCGCCACCCAGTCGACCCGAGCACTGCACGCGGATGCCGAGTGCGCCGGCCTTCTGAGCGTTCTGGACGGCGCGCTTCATGGCACGGCGGAAGGCGATGCGGTTCACGAGCTGGTCGGCCACACCCTGGGCGATGAGCGCTGCGTCGAGCTCGGGGCTCTTGATCTCGACGATGTTCAGCTGCACCTTGGGGTTGCCGGTGATCTGCGTCAGCAGGGCGCGGAGCTCGTCGGCCTGAGCGCCACGACGACCGATCACGATGCCCGGACGAGCGGTGTGGATGTCGACCCGCACCTTGTCGCGGGTTCGCTCGATCTCGATGCGGCTCACGGCGGCGGACTCCAGCTTGACCATCAGGGCCTTGCGGATCTTCCAGTCCTCGGTGAGGTAGTTCTTGTAGTCGCGCTCGCTGAACCAGCGGCTCTTCCATTCGGTGGTCACACCGAGGCGGAAGCCGTAGGGGTTGATTTTCTGACCCATCAGTTGTTCTCCTCGGCGTCGGCCGCGTCGTCGTCTGCGGCCTGCTGGCTCGGAGGTGCGCTGAAGCCTGCAGCTTCTGCGTTCTCCACCGTGTCGAACCAGAATTCGGCCTTGGTCTGGTCGTAGTAACGAGTGCCGGGCTCGTGGTACAGCATCGACTGCTGGTTGCCCTTGATGGCGTGGCCCTCGGGGGCTTCGTCGCTCTCGGCAGCCACGGCGCCGGCGAACGACACCGGAGCCACTTCGTCGGAGGCGACCTCATCAATCGCGGCGTCGGTCTCGGTGACGGCATCGCCGCTCTTGAGGCCCTGGGCCTTGGTGCGGCTGCGCTCGACTCGGGCGGCGCGGCTGGAGGCGGTGCCACCTGCGGCGACACGGCGACGGCCCGCAGCAGTGCGCTTGGCTTCGCGCGCCTGCACCACTTCGATGCGGTCGTCGTCGAGACGATCGACGATGACGGTGATGTGCGCAGTGCGCTTGTTGATGCGACCGGCGCGGCCACGAGCACGGGGCGTGAAGCGCTTGAGGGTGGGACCCTCATCGGCGAACGCCGCCTTCACGTACAACTCTTCGGCGTCCTGCTCGTCGTTGTGGACGGCATTGGCGACGGCACTGGCGAGCACCTTGCGGACGACTCGCGCAGCTTCACGATCGGTGAACTGCAGCACTTCGTCGGCGCGGCGCACGGGGAGGTCGCGGATGAGGTCGAGGACCACGCGGACCTTGGAGGCCGACATCCGCACGTAGAGCGCACTGGCCTTGGTGCCACTGCGCTCGCCGGCGACGAACGACTTCTCGTTGAGCTTCGGGCCAGTCATCAGCGGCGTCCCTTCGAGTTCTTCTCCTGGCCGGCGTGGTACTTGAAGGTACGAGTGGGGCTGAACTCACCCAACTTGTGACCGACCATGCTCTCGGTGACGTACACCGGCACGTGCTTGCGACCGTCGTGAACGGCAATGGTGTGCCCGACCATGTCGGGGATGATGGTGCTGCGACGGCTCCAGGTCTTGATGACCTTGCGCTCGCCGGCTGCGTTCTGCGCATCGACCTTCTTGAGCAGATGGTCGTCGACGAACGGGCCCTTCTTGAGGCTGCGTGACATGGGTGATTACCTCCGGCCCTTCGACGTGCGGCGACGACGCACGATGAGCTGCTGCGACGGCTTGTTGGTGTTGCGGGTACGCACACCCTCGGGCTTGCCCCAGGGTGAGACGGCGGGACGACCACCGGAGGTGCGGCCTTCGCCGCCACCGAGAGGGTGGTCCACCGGGTTCATGGCCACACCACGGGTCTGGGGCTTGACGCCCTTCCAGCGGTTGCGGCCGGCCTTACCGATCTTGATGAGCTCGTGCTCGCTGTTTCCGACTTCGCCGACAGTGGCGCGGCAGTCGATGAGCACACGGCGCATTTCCGTGCTGGGCAGACGCAAGGTGGCGAACTCGCCTTCCTTGGCGACGAGCTGCACGGCCATACCGGCCGAGCGGGCCATCTTGCCGCCTTCTCCGGGGCGAAGCTCCACGTTGTGGACGACGGTACCCACCGGCATGTAGCGCAGCGGCATGGCGTTGCCCGGCTTGATGTCGGAGCCCTGGCCACTCTGCACGTGGTCGCCCACGTTGAGGCCCTTGGGCGCCAGAATGTACGCCTTCTGACCATCTGCGTAGTGCAGCAGGGCGATACGGCAGGTGCGGTTCGGGTCGTACTCGATGGCGGCGACCTTGGCGGTCACGCCATCCTTCACGCGCTTGAAGTCGATGACGCGATACGCACGCTTGTGACCGCCACCACGGTGGCGAGCAGTCTTGCGACCGTAGACGTTGCGACCGCCGCTCTTGTGGAGCGGAGTGACGAGCGTCTTCTCCGGCGTGCTCTTGGTGATCTCAGCAAACGTGCTGGTGGTCTGGAAACGACGACCGGCGCTCGTGGGCTTACGGGAACGAATGGCCATGATGCGCCTCAGTTCTCGAACAGCGGGATTTCATTACCCGCTGCCAGGGTGACGATGGCCCGCTTGGTGTCGGGCTTGTTGCCGGACTTGCCCGTGCGACGTGCGCGCGTGGCCTTGCCCTTGCGGTTGAGAGTGTTCACCTTCATGACCTGCACGCCCCAGATCGCCTCGATGGCGTCGCTGATTTCGGGCTTGCTGGCGCTCGGGTGCACCTTGAACGTGTAGACGCCCTGCTCGATGAGGGCGTAGCTCTTCTCCGACACCACGGGTGCCAGGATGATGTCGCGGGGATCTTTCATCAGTTGGTCTCCTCGGCCGAGTCAGCGTCGCGCTGGCTGGGGGGCA
>CAIXIJ010000102.1 GCA_903919455.1 uncultured Acidimicrobiaceae bacterium
TCGAGGCTGCGGTGTATTCGGCGATGACGTCCTTCACCGGTCCGTCGGCGCGCAGCACGCCCTTCTCGATCCAGATGCCACGGTTGCACAAACGCGTGATCTCCTCCATCGAGTGGCTCACCAGCATCAGGGTGCCGGCATTGGCCAGCATGTTCTCGATTCGCTCTCGCGACTTCTGACGGAACGCACGGTCGCCCACCGCGAGTGCCTCATCGATGAGCAGGATCTCGGGTTGCACTGCCGTGGAGATGGCGAAGTGCAGCCGGGCTCGCATACCCGACGAGTACGTCTTCAGTGGCCGCTCGATGGCTTCACCGAGTTCCGTGAAGGCCACGATCTCGTCGATGCGGTCGTCGAGTTCCTCAGAGGTCATTCCTAAGGCCAAGCAACCCAGGCGGATGTTGCGCAGGCCAGTTGCCCCGCCGATGAGCGCCGCGCCCACGCCGAGCAGTTTGGGTTCGGCCGCAACGAGGATCTCACCACTGGTGGGAGGCAGCAGTCCTGCCAGCGCCAGCAGCGCCGTGGACTTGCCGGAGCCGTTGGAGCCGATCACGCCAACGGCATCACCCTTGCGAACATCGAATGACACGCCCTTGAGCGCGTGCACCACCCGACGACCGCTGCCCTTACCAGTGACCATGCGTTGACGAATACCGGCGCGCCGTTCGGTGAACACCTCGTACTCCACGTGCAGATCGCGCACCCGGACCGACAACGGATTCACGGTTTGCCATACCGATGCTCGGCGGCCACGAAGAAACGGAAGCCGAACACGAGCACTGCGCCAGCCAGGAACACCGACAGTACGGCGGGCCCGGGTCGCACCGGCGTACCGAGGACGATCCAGCGGTAGAAGTCGATGATCGACACCATCGGGTTCATGAGCACGATGGTGTCGATCCAACCCTTGCGGCCGAGGATGCGATCGATCGAGAACATCACGCCCGACATGTACTGAGCCAACCTCAGGACGAATGGAATGAGTTGCTGTACGTCGCGGAAGCCGTCGTTCAGGCGTGCGGCGATGAACGCTCCCCCGAGGTTGAACGCGGTGTGTACCAGCAGCACCGCTGGCAACAGCAGCCATCGCCGCGAAGGGGCCACACCGCTGGCGAACGCCGCCACAGCGATGACACCGAGCTGGAATCCGTAGGACAACAACTTGCCGATGGCGCTGGAAATCGGCACGATCGCTCGCGGAAATCTGAACGACCGCATCAGACCTTGGCGCGAGGCGATGGACGACGCTCCACCGAGGATGGTGGCCGAGGTGAGCTGATACGCGAACACACCGATGATCAGCCACACGATGTAGTTGTCGATGCCCTTGTTCGCGCCAAGGAACACACCGAAGATCATGTAGTAGACGCCGGCGGTGAACATCGGGTTGCCCAGGTGCCAGATGTTGCCGAGGAAGGTGTCGAGGTGGGAGGTCCGCAACTCCTCGAAGGGCAACGCGAAGGCGAAATCGCGTCGCGCCCAGACCGACCGGATGTACTGCCGAGCGGTGACATCGGTGACCAGGGGCCGCAGCGCGGACGCAGAATCGTCGGTGTCGGCCTCGTGTTCCATCTGGCTCAACAGCCTAGTTAGCCCACGGGCACGAGTGGCATCTCACCCTGCACCACGCCCGCCGCCTGCAACTCCCGCGCCAGTAGGGGTGCCAGCGACTTCACGTAACTCGCCGTCAGGTGGCTGCCCTGGCGAAGGATCAGCCGGCCTCCGATAGCGGGCGGGCACATGCCTCCGGGCGGGCAGACCCAGTCGTTCAGGTTCACGAACACGGACCCGGGCACCTGCTGCACGGCCGCCTGCATCGCCGGTGTGCCGCCGCCCTCGTTGCGGGTGTACGAACAGGCCCGATAGTCGGCCTGCTCGCGTAGCACGCACGCATACACCGGTGGCCCACCCGGCAGATCCTTCGACCGCGGCAGCGGATTGTCGGCAATGGCCACCACCTTGGCCCCGGCGTCGGTGAGCGCGGTCCAGTACTCGACCATCCCGGCAAGGAACTCGGGCTGCACCTTGCCAGCCCCACCGCTGCGCGACCGTCCCTGCGAGATGAACACCAGATCAGGCACGGCACCGGGAGCGGTGAGCGCGGCCAATGTGGAACTGCCGAAGCGTTGGCAGGACGTGTAGTCCTGGCCGTTGTTTCTGGTCATGAACGAGGTGAACGAGCACGCCGACTTCAGGTACAACTCCAGACGCCAGTGCTCCTGCAACGCGATCGACTCGAGCGCTGGTAGCCACTGCCCCATCTTCGAGTCGCCCACCACGGCCACACGCACAGTGCTATTCACGTCGCCGAACACGCAGTTCGGGATGATCGTGGCACCGAACGAGTCCTGCTGGCACTTGCGCGCATAGATGTCGGGAACATCCAGGGTGGCCACATCGGGTTCGGGTGACAACGAACCGGTGCTGGTGAACTGCGAGGTTGGGTCGGCGATCATTGCGGGGACACCGGCCGTCGCCGGGTCAGCGATGAGCGCCACCGCGCCGGTCTGGTCAGCGGTAGCGGCCTTCAGTACAGGCGCTTGCCGAACCACCACGGCTGCCACGGCGAACGACAGCGCCATACCAGCACCGCCGATGAACAATGACCGTCCCATCTTGGCGGTGACGAAGCGAGAGAATCGCACGGGATCTTCCACGAGATGACGGGTCAGCCACGCCAGCGGAATGGACGTCAGGCCCACCAGTGCCACCTGTGCGGTGCTGAGTCCGGGCCAGTGGGCTTTCGCCAACACGATGAGCGGCCAGTGCCACAGGTAGATCGAGTACGACAGGCCACCCACCCAACGCATCGGCCGCATACCAAGCAGACGCGCCACCGGCGTGTCGAGCGAAGCGCAACCCGCAGCGATCACCGCCGTGGTGCCCACGACCGGCAGCAGTGCCGCCTTGCCCGGCCACGCCGTGGCAGTGCTCACCACCACCAACGTGAGCCCGATGAGGGCAATACCCACCAGCGATGTGGCCTGGGCGAAGCGCCGTCCTAGCGTGGCCACCCACGGCGACAGGATGGCCAGCAGCGCGCCACCACCCAGTTCCCACACGCGGGTGGTGGTGACGAAGTAAGCGGTGGCTGGCGACGCAGCGGTGTGTACCACCGACCACCACAGCGATGCCACGAAGATGGCCGACAGCAGCACGAACGACAGAGTGCGGAACGACCACTTCACCCGCCGTGCCACGAACGCTGCCGCCATGAGCAACAGCGGCCAGCCAACGTAAAACTGCTCCTCCACCGAGAGCGACCAGAAGTGTTGCAGCGGCGACGCTCCCGCATCCTCGGCCAGATAATCGACCGATCGCGATGCCAGCACCCAGTTGAGGACGTAGCCCGCCGCTGCAGCGACATCCACGCCAAGATCGTGGAATCGATCGGCGCTGAGCACCACCAGACCGGCCAGCGCTGTAGCCACCAGCACCACGGTGGCGGCCGGCAGCAGTCGTCGGGCACGTCGAGAGTAGAACTCGCCGATGGACACGCGTCCGGACCGCTCCACTTCCTTGAGCAGCAGCGAGGTGATGAGGAAACCCGAGATGACGAAGAACACGTCGACCCCGGCGAATCCACCTGAGAGCTTCGAAACACCGATGTGGAAGAGCAGCACCGAGAGCACTGCAATGGCACGAAGCCCCTCGATGTCACCCCGGAGTTGTGTGGGGGCGTGTGCCGACTTGCTCATCGGCTCACAGTCGCTCGATACGCGGGCCGTTCAGCACACCGCGGGTGTCGAGCAATGCCAGTGCAGTCTCGGCGATGGCATCGAGGTCGAAGGCGGTGTGCGACTGCAGAAGAATCGTGAGATCAGCGGTGGACGCCGCCGCCACTGCGTCGGCGACACGCGGCACGGACTGGCCATCGATGTTCCAGGACTCCACGTGCGGATCGGCATACGAGACCACGGCGCCGAGTTCCAGCAAGCGCCGGGCAACCGGCTGCGCCGGTGACTCACGCTCGTCGGAGATGTCTTTCTTGTAGGTGACACCCAGCAACAGCACCTTCGCCCCACGCAACGACATCGAGCGATCGTTGAGGTTGTGCATCGCACGGTTCACCACGTATGCCGGCATACGGCTGGAGACTTCCTGGGCGAGTTCCACGAACCGGAACGGGTAGCCCAGCATGCGCACGCGGTACGAGAGATAGTTCGGGTCGATCGGGATGCAGTGGCCGCCCACGCCAGGGCCCGGGTAGAAGGCCTGGAAACCGAACGGCTTGGTGCTTGCGGCACGGATGGATTCCCAGAGATCGATGCCCAGGTCGTGGCTGAAGATGGCCATCTCGTTGACCAATGCGATGTTCACATGTCGGTACGTGTTCTCGAGCAGCTTGGCCATCTCGGCTTCACGGGTGCCCTTCACCCGCACCACCGTGTCGATGAACCGGCCGTACAACGCCGCGGCCGCCTCGGTGGAAGCTGCATCGATACCGCCCACGACCTTCGGCGTGTTCACGATGCCGTACACCGGGTTGCCCGGGTCGATGCGCTCGGGCGAGTAGGCCACGTAGAAGTCGGTGCCAGCCTTTAGCCCGGACTCCTCGAGGATGGGCACCATCACATCGTCGGTGGTACCCGGGTACGTGGTGGACTCCAGCACTACGAGCGTGCCGGCACGAAGATGGTCGCGGATCATCCGCGCCGCTCCCTCAACCGCTCCGAGATCGGGAGCGAACGACTCGTCGAGCGGCGTGGGTACGCAGATCACCACGGCGCCAGCATGCTCGATGCACGTGGAGTCGGTGGTGGCCGTGAAACCCAACTGCAGCATCTCGGCGATGTCGGCATCGCTGAGGTCGTCGATGTGGCTGACGCCGGCGTTGAGACCGTCGACCACCGCTTTCTTCACGTCGAGGCCCACCACGTTCACACCACGGCGCACTGCGCCCTGTGCCAAAGGAAGACCGACGTAACCGAGACCGACGATGACCAGATCTGCGCTCATGAGACTCTGACGCTACACGCCCACCACGTCGATACGGCGGCCACTACCCACTGCCCGACAGTCGGCCAGGAACTCTTTCTCGCCAATCTGCCACGTGTGCGACTGCACCTCGGCACGACGATGCATGAGGTAGTTGAAGCGGTCGGCGGCAAACACCTTCAGTCCCGCCTCGGTGCATTCCTTCAGGAACTGGGTGTCGGTACCGCGTGGCAGTGTCCGGAACGAGATGCCACGCACCGCGGCACGGCGCACCAACAGGGTGCTGCCCATCACATATGAGGTCCATTCGAACTCATGACCCTCGTAGCGCAGCACGGTCTCGTCGCGGCCTTCCAGATAGGTGTAGGCACTGCGCTTACCCACGATGGAGGCATCGGTGTAACCGAATACAAGCAGCAGGTCCGAGAGGTACGACTCGCCGTACCAATCATCGTCGTCGAACTTGGCGAAGTACTCGCCCGTTGTCGTCGCCAGTGCCGCATTGAGGCACTCGCCCAATGAGGCCGACGGCGGCATATGCAGCACCACTGCGTCCTCGAACTCGGCGGCCCGCCGTTCCACTTCTGCTCGATCGAAGGCGTCGCTATTCGTGACCAGCACCAACCGAACCGAAGGATGGTCTTGGCGTCGAACGTTGTCGAGCGCGGCCGCAAGGAACTCGGGACGATTCGTCACCAGAATCGCATCGACCGTGGGCGTCGGCGGCACAGCCTGCGCCACCCCCACGGCCTCCAGAATCTGGCGGGTGCGATGCGCATAGGTGTGCTGGCTGTGCACCCGCCGATAACCGAGCTGCCCCAATCGGTCGCGAGCGTCCGGATTCTCCACTAGGCCGCCGAGCACGTCGTGTGCTTCGGCTGCGGTGGCCGGAGTGGGCACGATGCCGGGGAAGAGATGGTCGAGTGCCGCCGATGGCGTGCTCACCACCGGGGTTCGGCACGCCAAGATCTCGAACACCCGACGAGACAGCATCGTGGGGCTGGTGGTAACCGAGTTGGTGTTCAGGAACACCGCATGGCGCCGATACTCGCTCACCATTTCCTCGTACGGCAGGGTTCCCTTCACGTACGGGGCGAACTGCTCGGCAAACCCACCGCGTTCGGCCGCAGCCGGCTCGCGGTCGTAGATCACCAGATCGCCCACCTCGGTGGACGCCTGCAAGAGACGCGTCAGCGATGCCACCCGCTCGGGATACTTCTGGCCACGCCACGCGCCCGCAAAGCAGATCGAGCGCGAAGGGCCCGAGAGCCGTCCGATCGGGTTGTGCAGCAATGGCTGCGCAGCGAACAGCAACGCGGACACACGATCGTGACCGAGGTCGGCGCAGTACTGCGGCACGATGGCCGAATCGGTGGTGAACACATGGTCGAACTCGCGAGCAACCCGAATGAACACGTCGTAGTTCACCGGGTCTTCCTTGTTCCAGAAGACCGTGGGCACTCCGGCGGTGCGTGCCGCAGCCAGCAGATTGCCGAGGTCGGGCGTCTCCCCATAACGCGAGAACGCATATGCCCACTCGCCGCCGTTGCCACGCCAGGCACTCTCAGCGAACAGCAGATCGGCACTGCGCACCTGCGCGGCAGGGTCGCCCTTCTCGGCGGGGCGGAGTCGCAGCTCGCTGGAGAAGCACGCATGCGTGAACTCATCGAAGATGCTCAGCGCCACCGGACCGGACGTGGGCTCACCCGGGCTCCAGAGCGCATGTGGCGCCTTTCGACTGCGCACCCGGCGATACAGCGCCTTGGCGCGGCCGGGGAATGCGCGACGGCCCTTCTTTCCGCGCAACGACACCAGCATGTCGCCCAGCTCGTAGCTGAACGAGGTGCGCAGGTGGCTCAGCATCGCCTGATACTTCGCCTCCAACTCCCGCAGTTCGCGATCGTGGCGCTGCTGCTGCTCTGCCAGCGCTGCCTCCACGGCCGCGTCGAGCGCGTCGTCATTCATCGAATGGGCGCCAGTTCGTCGTACAACGCTGCCGCCGTACGCGCCACTGCCAACCAGCTGCGATTCTCCGCCACCCAGCCGCGAGCATGCTCCACGTAGTGACGACGCAACTCGGGATCGTCGATGAGCTTGCCCAGCTGCAAGGCGAAGTCGTCGTTGTTGCCCTTCTCGAAGATTGCGCCGCATGCGCCGTAATCCACCATCTCCAGCAGTGCTTCCACGCTGCTGACCATCACGGCGACGCCGCTGGCCATGGACTCGAGGGGCTTCAGCGGCGACACCATCTCGCACACGGGCAATGGCTTACGCGGGAACGGGGTGATGTCCATGATGCCGAGGTAACGCTCCACGTCGTGGTGCGGAACTCGGCCGACGAAGCGACAGATGTCGGCAATGCCGAGCTCCTCGGCGAGGGCCTCGAGATCGGCCTTCACCGCGCCGTCGCCTACGAACAGCAGACCGAACGGCTGCTTGGTATGACCGCGCAGCGCAGCACAGGCGATGAGCAGGTCGTCGAGACCTTCGTAGAACGTGATGGACCCAGCGAACCCGATGACGATGGAACCCTCGAACCCGAGTTCGCGCGCCAGCGACGGGTCGCGTGTGACCTGCGAGAAGCGCTCCACGTCCACCGCGTTGGGGACCACACTGATCTTCGACTCCTCGACGCCACGACGCACCATTTCCTGTTTCAGCGCCGAGGTGATGGTGATCACACGATCTGCCGCCTTCGCAGCATCGGCCTCGTAACGGGCATCGAGTCGGAAGGTGTCGCTGCCACCCCAGGCATCCTGACGAGACCAGCGCGTCACCTCCCACAAGCCGCGCACCTCGTAGATCGAGGGGATACCTGCGGCGGCCGCTGCGCGGGTGGCGGCGACCCCGTTCCACCAGTTCGATGCAGCGTGCAACACCCCGGGGCGATACTCGTCCATCAGCGGGCGCAGAAGATCTACGTACACGCGGGTGAAACCCTCGAGGTCTGATCGCGGCAACGACGGAACCGAGCCGAGCAGCCGACGGTACGACACGTCGTCGATCACGTCGAGCGCTTCGATGTCGCGGCGTTGCTGAAACACGCCCTTCGCCGAAGGGAAGCCCGGCCGGGTGACGCCCACCGTCGGGTAACCAAGGCGGTGCAATGCGGTGAGCAAGCCATGCGTGCGGGTGGCGTAGCCACCCGACTGGTGCGGCAACGAGTTGTGCAGTAGGTAGAGCGCTCGAGTCTGCGAGCCCGGCGTGTAGCTGAACTTGGGGTACGCGACCTGAATGCCCTGCTCGAGGATCTCGAGTTCACGTTCACGAGCGGTGATGAACAAGTCGAGGCGTACTGACCCGGCTGACGGCCGATAGTGCTGCGCAATCTCCAGCGGCCGCACGATCTCACCGACGTGATGCAGCTTCACCACCAGGCTCGACACGGCAAACGAACTCAGCGCCGGATAGCCAGCCTCCTGCAGCTTTGCGGCAGCCAATTCGGCGTGGTTGGCGCGCGCCATGGCCAACACCAGCGCAGAGCGAGATGACGGCCTCGTTGCCTCGCCGAGGGTGGAGGCAACAGCTTCCAACGTGGAGCGAACACGCTCGGTCGAAAACACCGTTGCCGGATCCGCCCACACCACTGCGGCCTCGAAACGGTCGCGGGCGCTCGCGCCAGCGAATGCCCACCCGATCAGCAGCGCCTGCTCGGCCCCAGTGAGATCGCCCGACGACCGCAGCAGGTCGGCTTTTGCCAGCGTCGCTCTGGCATGCCCAGGGCGCTCAGCGAGGGCGTTGTCGCACCACTCGAGGCGCTCTCCGACGGTGTGCCACGTCGCAATTCCCGCCCGGCGGGCCAACGCAGCAGGGCGAGCGCGGTCCAGATCCGCGAGGACCGACATCGCCAACGAGACCGGACGAGGCGCGACAGGATCGAGTCGTTCCGACACGCGCCACACGGTGGAAGCGGCATGGCGAACCCGCTGCTTGATGTCCCACGACTTCACCGCCATGCGTACCGATTCGGGAGTGCGTCGCCACACCCATCGCGTCACACTCTGCGTGGCACCGGATTTCGAGTTCAACAGCGTCACGCGCCTTTCGTCAACGGGAATGACTGATGACGGCCTGAACGATGCGTTCGGCTGCTCTGCCATCCCAGAGTTCGGGCCGACGCGCCGGCGTGCGGTTCGCCAGCTCGTTCGCCACTGCATCAAGAATAACTGCGGGGTCGGTACCCACGACCCGGTTCGTGCCCTCGGTGACGGTGAGTGGGCGCTCGGTGTTCTCGCGCAACGTGAGGCACGGCACACCGAGCACTGTGGTCTCCTCCTGGATACCACCGGAATCGGTGAGCACGAGGCGGGCACCCCGTTGCAGGGCGATGCTGGCCAGATATCCGACAGGTTCCAGCAGGCGAATGCCCTCGGGCAACGGCAAGCCGGCATCGAACCGTGCGCGCACCCGCGGATGCACCGGATACATCACCGGCATCTGGCGAGCCACCTCGGCCAGTGCGCCCAGCAACCCTGCGAACACCTCAGGGTCGTCGACGTTCGAAGGGCGGTGCAGTGTGAGCAGCGCGTAGTCGGCGCCGTCAGGCAAGCCGGTGATGGCACCGAGGTCAACCTGTGCAGCCCGCTCGGCGTTTCGCATCAGCGTGTCGACCATGACGTTGCCGACCAGTTCGATCGACGACTCCGGGTAACCCTCGGCGAGCAGGTTGTCGATGCCATCGGGCGAGGGGGGAAGCAACAGATTGCTCAGTCGGTCGGTGACCAGACGGTTCACTTCCTCGGGCATCGCCCAGTCGCGGCTGCGGAGTCCGGCCTCGACGTGGGCAACCTTCACGCCCAGCTTGGCGGCAACCAACGCGCATGCGATGGTGGAGTTCACATCTCCCACCACAATGACCCAGTCGGGCTTTCGTTCCACAACGATGGGCTCGAACGCCTCCATGATGCGTGCGGTCTGCACCGCATGGCTGGCAGAGCCCACTTCGAGGTGGAAGTCGGGGGTACGAATGCCGAGTTCATCGAAGAACACGTCGCTCATTGCCGGGTCGTAGTGCTGGCCGGTGTGCACCAGGTCGACCTCGATACCGGCGGCCTCGAACGCAGGCACCAGCGGAGCCACCTTCATGAAGTTCGGACGCGCGCCAGCAACGAGCACCACACGAAGTTTCACCGAACCATCTCCTCCTACATCCGCCCGACCTGGCGGCCCGCAGAGCCTATCCGGCACACCACACCCGGTAGCCGGACCGCTACGCTCGCCCCGTGCTGCCGGACGTCGACGAGTTCCCGTCTCCCGCCCGACGCAGAGCCGTGTTGGCCGCCGGGGCCGTGGCTGCCGCCATCGCTCTTTGGCGACTGCTCGCCGTCGTCCTCAGTACCGACCGAGGCATCGACCTGACGGACGAAGGCCTGTACATCCTGGCCGCGGATCCACCATCACGAACCGCTGCATGGGTGGTGCCATGGGGCTGGCACACCCGGCCATTGTTCCGGATGGTTGGCTTCGATCTGGCGAACCTCCGCACCTTGGCGGCGTTCATTATCGTGGTCGCCGGCGGCCTCCTGGGCTGGTTGGTTGCCCGCCTGGTGAACCGCGAACAGCAGTCGCCGTTGATGACGTCCGCCGCCGCGACCACCATCACCCTTGTTGGGGTCGGCGCCTTCGGCGCGCCGATGTTGATGGCCAGCATGCTGCGAACCCCTGGCTACAACTGGGTGAACCTCACGGGCATCACCACCACGTGCATCGGCGCACTCGTCGCGGCGACGCTCGACGGGTCGACCCTCGGCTGGCGATCGAAGTCCGCTCACGTCGCAGCAGCGCTACTGGCAATCGGGGCAACGTTCACCATCCCCGCCAAACCGACATCCGGTCCGCTCGTGCTGTTCGCCGCGCTCATCGTGCTCGCTCCCCGGCTCGGTTGGAAGCCCTGCATTCGCCTGGCCGGACTGGTGATCGGCTGGATCACCGTCACGGTGGCGATGCTGCTGGTCGCCCGCGTCTGGCCCATCGATTTCATCGGCGTGCTTCGCGAGAGCACGGCATTCCCCACCCCGGCTGAAAGCCAGACGCTTCCTGGCGCGCTGGCGGCGCTCGCGCGACTTCCGCTGACGATCTGGAACGCGTGCGCGGACCTGACCGCATCGACCCAGTGGATCATCGCCCTCGCCATCGGCCTCGCCATCGCGTTGCGGTTCTGGAAGCGAGCCCACTGGTCGGTGCGGTGCGCACCTCTGCTCCTCATGGTTGTTGCGGCGCTCGGCGTCACCGGCCCCTGGCCGAAGCTCGGTGCCGCGCACCCCAAGGGCCGATACGTATGGATCGGCACTGCGAACGGAGCCACGCTCTTGCTCCTCGGAGCACTGCTACACCTGCTTGCAAACTGGGATGCCGGCACACGCGCCGCCCGACGGCGTCTCCTGCCGGTTGCACTCTTTCTCTATGTCGCATCTGTGATCTACGCGTTCGGATCTGGAACGGGCCTTTACCGACAGATGGGACTCGCATCACTGCTGCTCTGGTTGGCAGCAGCGTGCATCGTCACCGTCGGCGATCGCTCCCTCGCGCGGCAACTTGCCCTCAGCATTCTGCTGGTTGCAGCAATGGTCATCAGCGTCGGCACCATCATCGACAGCCGACAACATCCCTACCGTGGTGTTGACCTCGCCCAACAGAGCACGCCCTACCAACTCGGCGGCCGGAAGATCGACCTGCTGGTAGACACATCAACCGCCGACTTCCTCACAGCGATACAACGTGGCGCCGAGGAGGGCGGTTGGTGCGCCGGCACACCGTTGATCGGCATGGTCTGGAGATGGTCGTCAACCGTGCCATATGCACTTGGCGCCACCGTTCCCGACACGCTGATGTTCACACTGTTCGGTTACCAAGGGTCCAGCGCAGTGGCGGAGTACAGCATCCAACGCGCCGATCCTGCCGTCTGGCGCGACGCCTGGATTCTCACCACGGATCCGACCACGCTAAAGAAGGCATTCGCCACCAGCATGAAGGATGCAATCGACCTGCTGCAACCGGTGACGGCACGACCCTTCCCAGCTGGGTATACCATGATCGAAGACGTCGACGGGACCCAACTTTGGCGCCCCCGGAATGTCGGAAACCCGTGCGGAGGTGTTCGGCCATGATCGTCTTCAACCGCCCCACTTCGGCGCCTGGCGCGCTACAGAAGCTCGAGTCGGCCATGGCCTCAGGGAAGCTTTCCGGGGATGGTCCTTCCACGCAGAAGGCCTCAGAAATGCTGTCAGAGCTTCATGACGGGGCCAAGGTGCTGCTCACCACGTCGTGCACGCACGCACTCGAAATGTCGGCGCTGCTGCTCGATCTCTCGCCCGGCGACGAGGTGATCGTCCCGTCGTTCACCTTCGTTTCCACCGCCAATGCCTTCGTCCAGGCAGGCGCCACCCCGGTCTTCGTCGACATTCGCAGCGACACCTTGAACATCGATGAGGCGCAGGTGGCAGCCGCCGTCACCGAGCGGACCCGAGCCATCGTGCCGGTGCACTACGCCGGTGTGGGTTGTGAGATGGAATCGCTCGGCGCCACCGCCCAGCGGCACGGTCTCACCGTCATCGAAGACAATGCGCATGGTCTGTTCGCCCGCCGAAACGGCCGGCCGCTCGGCACGTTCGGCGCCATGAGCACCCTCAGTTTCCATGAGACGAAGAACATCTCCACCGGCGAGGGTGGCGCCCTCGTCATCAACGACGAAGCTTTTGTCGAGCGCGCTGAAATCATTCGCGAGAAGGGCACCAATCGGTCGCGTTTCTTCCGCGGGCAGGTCGATAAATACACATGGGTCGACATCGGCTCCAGTTACCTCCCAAGCGAACTCGTCGCCGCCATGCTGGTGGCTCAACTGGAACAGGCCGCACTCACCCAACAGCGACGAAGCGCTCTCTGGTGGCGCTACCAGCAGACGCTGGGCGACTGGGCTCAGGAGCAGCGGGTGGTGCTGCCGCTGCAGGGCGCTCCCGAGGATGGGGCGTATCACATGTTCCAGATCCTGTTGCCCAACCTGGCAGCCCGCACGGCGTTCATCAGCCACCTCCGAGAGCGCGAGGTCATGAGCGTGTTCCACTATGTGCCGCTGCACTCGTCGCCCATGGGGGCCAAGGTGGGCCGAGCACCGTTCGGATGCCCCATCACCGACGACATCAGCGACCGCCTCGCTCGGCTGCCGTTGTTCACCGACATGACGGAGACCGAACAGCAGCAGGTCATCGATGCCATCGCGAGCTTCCGAGTGCACGGATGAGCCAGAACACCTCGGGCGCACGCGCCATCTTTTCGCTCGCATGGGTCTACCGCCTGGCCCAATGGGGAATCGGTGCCACCAACTTCCGCAAGGTCGTCAGCTCGGAATACGTGCGGCCCACTCCGGACATGAGGGTGTTCGATATCGGCAGCGGCACCTCCGACATCGTCGGCGACCTCGGTGATGTGGAGTACTTCGGCCTGGAACCCAGTGAGGCGTACGCAACCGCGGCGCGCGAGCGCCTCGGCGACCGAGCCACCATCATCACTGGCGGCATCGACGACTTCGATCCCACACCATGGACTGCCAGTTGCGACACGGTCCTGTCCATCGGCGTACTGCACCACCTCTCGGATGACCAGGCCGCAGCATTACTGCGTGCTGCGTCGGTGCTACTGAAGCCCGGCGGCACATTCGTGGCCGTAGATCCCTGCCTCGTCGATGGGCAGCACGCCATCGCCCGAGCGCTCATCACGCGCGACAGAGGGCAACACGTGCGCTCGGCCGAGCAGATGCGCACGCTCACCTCCACGTTCTTCCCGCAAGCAACAATTGCGACGCGTCACGACCTGCTGAGGGTGCCCTATACGCATTCCATCGTGCGCGCCAATGTCTGACGCTCGGACGAGCACCTACCGCACACCGCCGAGCCGCACCTTCCTGATCGCCCACGCAGCATTGACTGCGCTGGGAGTCGCGTGCCTGTTCCTACCCGGCAAGCTCACCATTCGGCTCGTCCACCTCCTGCCCGTGGCATTCACCGTTCGCAGTGGAGGTACATCGCTCGAAGCATTCGCGGTCCTCGGTCCCAGCATCATCAGGCGGTTCGGCGCATGCCTGCTGCTCGGCGTAGGCCTCAGTACGGCTTGGCTCGTTCTGCCACACACCACGGTGCAGCGAATCGCTGCAACATGCCGCCGAGCCTGTTCGCTGCCACACACCTCTTCCCGAACCCGAACGCTGTGCCGTTCGGTGCTGTTGTTCGCCGTACCGTTTGCTGCGTTCTTCTGGCTCAGCACGCCTCATAACGCGTTCTCCACCAACTCACGCATCCACTGGGTCGACTACCTCACGTTGCGATCCGATGTGTTCTTCTACGCGGGCGGGAGAATCCCCCACTTCCTGTTCTACGAGCACCCTTCGCTCTGGCAGGGCATCAACGCCGGCCTACTCGCCCTCACCATCGACGCCATACTGCGGCGGCTGAGCTTCGGGCGCTGGAGTGCAGCCGCACTCTCGCTGTTGTTCTTCGGCGCTGGCATCCTGCTGATTTTCGGTGACACTGGTGAGGACGTGTTGCTGAACTTCCTGCTGCTCAGCCTGCTGTTGTTGTCGCTCACACACCACAGCGCACTGCTCCGTGGGTTGGCGCTCGCTCTGGTGGTGATCGGCCGACCCGAGTTCTTCTCCATGTTCGGCGCCTATCTCGCGCTGATGCTGTACGACCTCTGGTGCGTCCGTCGCTCCACGGATGGCGACCACGAGAGCATGCGGTCTCGCTCCATCTTCCACGCCACAGTGTTTGGCTGGGCTGCCGCAGGCGTAGCGGCTTCGCAGGTGCTGTTCACGATCTTCGGCGAGCGCTACCTGTTCATCAACGGGCAGATCCTCGACCTCGGACCGCTCAAAGACCTCAAGCCCATCACGCTCGACGGCTTCACCATTTCACCGTTCAGTGGGGCGAACTTCGGTCACTTCCTTTGGGTGCTGCCCATCGGCTTCACCGTCTGCCTCGCTGCGTTCGCCATCGACCTGCTGCCATCGCGTCGGCGGAACGAAGATCCGTGGCCGTTGCGAAACCTCGTCGCTGCGTTCTGCATCTTCGCTACTGCCGCCACGGTGTTGCTGCACGAACTGAAGCCCATCGAGTACCTCAACGTGCGCTACCTCGCGTACACCTACCCGTTCGTCTTCGTAGGCGGTGCCGTCGCCATCGAGGGCATCCGATCGCGACGTCCCCGCTCCGGGGTGCTGTTGTGGACCATCGCCATCAGCTCGCTCTTTGTGCTGCCCGTGCACCCACTGCAGCACCGCGACCACCTCGCGGCACGCATCGAGACGCAGTTGTTCGACCATGTCGACGAACTGCGCGATGCACGGCACGACGGGATTGTCGTGGCGACATTTGGCGGCAGGTCCACCAAGAACGCAATGGCATACGTGTTCCGCATGGCACCGGGCAACGTGCTACTCGTGAAGCCTGTTGCCGCCGGCACCACCCCAGGCTCCATCCTCATCGTGCGACGGGACCAACAGGTACCACCTCCGCCGAACGCGACCGAGCTGTTCAGCACCAGCGACCTCAGGGTGTATCGACTGGCGCCGTGACCTGACGATCGCGTTGGAGATGCACCGTGACGAACGCACCGGTGATCCGCCAGCCCAATCGTTCCCACGTTCGCATCACCTGCGCATGGTGCGACTGCGTCGAGATTCGCACCGCACTGCGGCCGTGAGAGCGTGCCCGTTCCATCGCTGCCACGATGAGGTCTCCATACGCGCCTCGACCTCGAGCGTCTGGTCGCACACCGGCCAGCACGATGTCCCACTCGTCGCCGCAGGTGTCGACCACGGCCAGCCCAGCCACGTCGCCGTCCTCCATCACCGCCACGACCTCGTTGCGAGGGTCGAGGGCCACCCCTGTCGCCCATTCGGCATATCCCGCGGCCACCAGACCGCGGTCCAGTTGCGGGTTCGCGGAGTAGTGATTCGTGTAATCGGCGAAGATCTCCTCGATCAGTCCGCCCACCGCCTCTGCGGCGACGCGTTCCGCGCCGGCGGTGGGCCTCGAGCACTCCAGTGGCTCTCCGCTGTCCGTCCACTCGAAATAGAGCAGCGTGTCGGCGAAGATGCAGCGATACCCGCCCACTCGAGTGAGCCGGTCGAACACCTCCACCCAACGTGCCGGGTAGCGCAGGATGATGAGGTCGTGCCGGCTCGCAGGTAACTCCGCGACCAGACCATCGATGAGCGCGGCGTCGCGGGTACCGAGGGCCACCCGGCCCACGGAACATGCGAAACGGTTCGATTCGGACTCCGACTCGCGGATCACTCCGAGTCGTTCCATCCCTCGCGCCCAGCAACGAGATAGACGGGACGCCCCATCGACCGAAAATGCACCCGGCCGAGGTACTCACCGAGCACGCCGATGCTCAGCAGTTGTGCGCCGGCAAACACGTTGATGGCGGCGGCGAGGAATGTGAACCCCTGCACACTCGTGCCGAAGAACAAGAACCTCACCACCACATATCCGGCCAATGCGAAGCCCACGAGCGAGAGCGCGAAACCCAGCCACGACACGATGCGCAGCGGTAGCACGCCGAACCCGGTGATCATGTTCAGCGCATGCCGCACCAATTTGTTGAACGTGTAGCCCGACACACCTCCGGAACGCACATCGAATCGCACTGGCACTGCGGCCTGTCTGGCCGTTGCCCACGACAGCACCACGTCGAGCGACACAAAGGGGTCTCTCACCCCAGCGGCGGCCCCCACCAAGCGCCGCCGGAACAGACGGAACGCTGAATGCCGCGGGTTCACGGCGTCGCCCATTCCCGCTCGCATCATGCGCTTGGTGGAGCGCGACGCCACATTTCGGAAGGCGGATTGCTGTTCGCTCTCGGCATAGCCGTACACGAGGTCGATGTCGGCAGCGAGCGCAGCGAAGAGCACCGGAATCTGATCGGGCGGGTTCTGCATGTCGTCGTCCATGGTGAGCACGAGATCGCCCGTTGCCGCGCGCACCCCTGCCAACAGCGCGTTGTGCTGGCCGTAGTTGCGCGACAACCGCAGGGCCCGCACCTCTGGATGTGCTCGGCTGAGTGCCGTCACTCGCTCCCACGTGTCGTCGGGGCTGCCGTCGTCGACGAAGATGATCTCGGTGGTCGATGCCAGCGATGCGGTCTCGTCGAGCACCTTTTGCACCAGTTGCGCCAAGGTGGTGGGCGAGCGATAGGCCGGAACGACGACCGACAGGGAGGGCAGTACGGACGCTGTCATCTAACGAAACCCTACACTTCGTGTTTCCATCCCACCGGAGCAACCACATGTCCCGTATCGCGATCATCGGCACCGGCTACGTCGGCCTCACCACCGGAGCCTGCATGGCGCACTTGGGTCACCAGGTGATCTGCGCCGACGTGGATACCAAGAAGGTTGAGCAGTTGCAGGGTGGTGTCGTACCCATCCTGGAGTACCGACTCGACGAATTGGTCGCCGAAGGCCTCGCCAACGGACGCCTCACATTCACCTCCGACAGCTCGCTGGCGGTCTCCGACGCGGAAGTGGTGTTCCTCTGCGTTCCGACCCCGCAAGGCGACGACGGCTCGGCCGACCTCTCGTACGTGCAGGCCGCAGCGACCACCATCGCCGCTGCATTGCCACATGAATGCATCGTGGTCAACAAGAGCACCGTGCCCGTGGGCAGCACGAAGGTGGTCGAGCGGGCCATCCGCCGCAGCGACGTGCGCGTGGTCAGCAACCCCGAGTTCCTCCGCGAGGGCTCCGCGGTCGACGACTTCCTTCACCCGGATCGCGTGGTGGTGGGCTGCGACGATCCAGTTGCGGCGCGCGCCGTGGGGGCCCTGTACGACGCGGTCCGACCTCAGCTCATCATCACCGACCCTGCGTCGGCGGAACTCATCAAGTACGCGGCGAACGCGCTCCTCGCCACGAAGTTGAGCTTCGTGAACGCCATCGCCACCATCTGCGAACAGGTCGGTGCCGACATCGACGACGTGGTGGTGGGCGTCGGATACGACACCCGCATCGGCCCGGGCTTTCTGCGGCCGGGCCCCGGCTGGGGAGGTAGTTGCTTCCCGAAGGACACACGTGCCCTCGCGCGCATCGCCGAAGACGCCGGGTACGACTTCGGTCTGTTGCGAAGTGTCATCGAGGCGAACCTCCAGCAGTTCGATCACATCACGTCGAAGATTCGCACTGCCGCAGGCGGCAGCCTGAGTGGCGTGACGGTGGCGATCTGGGGCCTCACGTTCAAGGCCCGAACCGACGACCTTCGCGACTCGCCAGCCCTCGAGGTGGCTCACCGGCTTCTCCGCGAGGGCGCCATCGTGCAGGCATTCGACCCCACCGTGCCAGAGCACCGCACGGGCGTACCCGAGACCATTCGCCTCGCCGATGGGGCGGTGCGCGCCACGTCCGGCGCGACGGTGCTGGCCGTACTCACCGAGTGGGACGAGTTCAAGTGGATCGACCCCACAGAGGTGGCCGCTGCCATGCCAGGCCGCCACGTCGTGGATGGTCGCAACATCCTCGACCGCGCGCAATGGCAACGCAACGGCTTCCACGTGGCGAGTACAGGTCGCTCATCGTGACGCGTCATCATCTCATCGCTGGCGGCGGTGGCTTCATCGGCTCGCACCTCACCGACTCGCTGCTCGCCAGTGGCGACACCGTCACGGTCGTCGACAACTTCATCACGGGTCGACGCACGAACGTCGCCCACCTGATGTCGCACCCAGCGTTCACGCTCGTGGAGCACGACATCACGGTGCCATTGCCAGCGAAGCTCACCGCAGCGCGCTTCGACACCGTGCTCGACTTCGCCAGCCCGGCATCGCCCATCGACTTCAAGACCATGCCGCTCGAGATCCTCGAAGTGGGCTCCACCGGCACGCGGCACCTACTGGAATTGGCCACCGCGCATGGCGCCCGATTCATGCTGGCATCCACCAGCGAGGTGTACGGCGACCCCGAAGTGCACCCGCAGCCCGAGACCTACCACGGCAGCGTCGACCCCATCGGACCCCGCAGTTGCTACGACGAAGCCAAGCGATTCAGCGAAGCGCTCACCATGGCGTTCCATCGGGCACGCGGCACCGAGGTGCGCATCGTGCGCATCTTCAACACCTACGGCGAACGCATGCGGCCCGACGACGGGCGGGTGGTGAACTCGTTCATCGTGGCCGCACTCCTCGGTGAACCGCTGCAGTTGTTCGGCGATGGCAGCCAGACACGCAGCTTCTGCCATGTGGAAGACGAGGTACGTGGTCTGCTGGCCGTGCTCGACGGCTCGCTTCAGGGTCCGGTGAATGTGGGCAATCCCGCCGAGTACACGATGCTGGAGTTGGCCGAACTGGTCATCGAACTCTGCGGCAGCGCCAGCGTCATCGATCGAACGGCGCTGCCCTTCGAACGCACCGGCGACCCGGCTCGGCGTCAACCCGACATCACACTGCTGCAGCGCGAGTTCGGATGGGAACCATCGGTCTCGCTCCACGACGGACTGCAGCGGATGATCGATTGGTTCCGCGCGAACGAACTCCCGACCCACTGACCCCTAGGCTCCCCCACCATGAGCATCCTCGTCACAGGCGGCGCTGGCTACATCGGGTCGCACACGGTCCGGGCACTTCGGGCTGCTGGCCGCGAGCTGGTGGTACTCGACTCGCTGGAGCTCGGCGATGCACAGGCGCTCCTCGGCGCCGATCTGGTGGTGGGCGACATCCGCGACGCGGAACTCGTGCACGAGATCTGCACTCGTCATGCCGTCACGCAGGTGGTCCACTTCGCTGCGTACAAGGCCGTGGGCGAGTCGATGTCACAGCCGGGCCGCTACTGGCGCAACAACGTGGCCGGCACGGTGGACCTGGTGGAGGCCGTGCTCGCCGCCGGGGTGCGCGAGTTCGTCTTCTCTTCCAGTTGCTCGGTGAACGGTACCCCTGCCCAGGTTCCACTCGACGAGGACGCACCGATCCATCCCGAGAGCGTGTACGCCCAGACCAAGGCCACCACCGAGACCATCCTCGGCTGGTACGGCGTCACCCACGGTCTTCGCACCGTGAACCTGCGCTACTTCAATGCGGCCGGGGCTAGCTCCGATGGTGCCATCGGCGAAGACTGGACGTACTCACAGAATCTCGTGCCGCTCGTGATGAAGGCTGCCCTCGGGCGCATTCCCGAGCTGCAGGTGTTCGGCGACGACTACCCCACCCCCGACGGCACCTGTATCCGCGACTACATCCACGTGGAAGATCTCGCCGATGCCCACGTGCGAGCCCTGGCACACCTGGCTGAAGGCGGCGAAGGCGCGAACCTGAACGTGGGCACCGGGGTCGGTTCCAGCGTGCTCGATGTCATTCGTGCCACCGAACGCATCGCCGGAGCGAAGGTGCCGTATCGCATCGTTGCTCGCCGCGCCGGCGACCCCACTTCCACCTACGCGGATCCAGCCAGGATTCAGGCCACCCTCGGCTGGACGGCGCAGCACACTCTGGACGACATCATCACCTCGGCCTGGAACTGGCACTCGGCACACGCCGACCGCTGAACCGGTTCAGTCGGAAGCCAACACGCGCTGACGATCCAACCAGCCCAACAACACCGCCACAGCCCGCGGATCGTGCCGAAGCCGGTGGCCAGCACCGTTGATCAGCCGGAGTTCGGCGCCGCCATGCGCTTCGACCAACTGCCGGGCATCTGCCGTGGGCACGCTCTCGTCGTCGTCGCCATGCAGCACCAGTAGCGGACGCGGCGCGAAACGACGCGACGCGTCCACCGGCCGGAAGCGACGGAACTCACGCGCCCAATCATCGAAGTTGCGGGGGAAGCCGGGCGTGCGAATGGCCCCAATCTCGCGAGCGTGTTCGAGGAACCGCCGCGGTTGTGCAGCCCAGTCGTCGAAGTCGGCTCGCGGACTCAACAACGCCGCACCCTTCACCCGCGGATCGTCGGCCGCCACGCAGGTGGCAATCGAGCCACCGGTACTCGTGCCGACCAACCAAATGCTGGACGGGCTGGCCACCTCGATGAGGTGATCGATCGCGGCGCGCAAGTCGTCGACCCATCCCTGCAGCGAGAAGTCTCCCTCGCTCGTGCCACAGCCACGAAAGTTGAAGGTCATCGCCACCCAGCCGAGCTCGTTCGCCGCCCGGTCAATGAGTTCGGGGAAGGTGCCAGCGCTCTGGCGCGCATCAATGGGGCCGATAGGGAAACCGTGGCACAGGATCAGGCCCGGCAAGGGACCTGTACGACCAGCGGGTGTGGCCAGGTAGCGCGACAGCGTCAGCGAGTTCGAACGGAAGCTGCCATTCACCGCGAGTTCAGGCCCGCGGCTTGCGGCGGCGGCGGGTCATGCCCGGTTCGGCCAGCGTGTAGCCGCGGTTGCGTGCTTCGGCCAGCGTGTCGGGCCCGAAGCAGATGCCGACATCGCTGCCGACGATTTCATCGATGACATCGACATCGGTCCAGCTGTCGAGGTCGTAGACGAGCTGCGTGCGCTTGTCGCCCACGAATCGGGAGTGTTCGAAGCGGGTCGGCCGTTCCATGCCCCCGACGCTAGTCGCCACGACGACCGAGACGCGAAGCACGGGCGGGAAACTGCCCCTTCCTGCCGGGCCTACACTCGCCCTCAGTGACAATTGAACGGGCGGACCCGATGAGCATTTCGCACATCGAAGAGACCGCGCGGCTTGATCAAGCGCCATCATCGCCATCAGCCACGGCGGCATCAACGGCGGCATCAACAGCGGCATCAACAGCGGCATGGTGTGTGGCGGCCTGGTGTGCAGCAGGCGCAGCAGTGATGCTCCTCGGGACGACCATCTTTCTCGTCAACGACGACCAAGTGATGGAGAGCATCGCAAGCGGCCGTTACACGGGACGGCCGGTGCACAACCTCGTCTTCATCGGATTTCTGCCGGGCGCGTTGCTGCAACGGTTGTACCTCATCACCGACAGGGTGCCGTGGTATGCGCTGATGTTGCTCTCGCTCAATGCCATTGCGCTGGGCTTGCTCACCGCAATCGTCCTGCGTCGACGGCGGGCACTCGGCGTCGGCCTCACGGCGCTGGCCATCATTTCGTTGGCTGCATTTGGTGGCTTCTTCCTGTTCCGGCCAACGTTCACCGTCACCGCGATGTTGCTCGCTACGGCTGCCATCGCACTCGCCTCCACCGTTGCGTCGACACATGGTGTCGCCCAACGGACACGCCTCGTCATCGTGTGTGTACTGCTTGCCACCGCGTCGACCATCCGGTTCGAAGGCGTACTCGGCATCGGACTCGCCGTGGCGCCAGCCGTTGTCGTCGTGCTCGCAACGCTGCCGCGACGCACATCGGTGGTACTTGCCGGATGTGCTTCGATCTCCATCCTCTCGGTCCGCCTCATCGACGTCGCAACCCGCAATCTCGGCGGATGGCGCGCGTTCAACGAATTCAATTCGCTTCGTAGCCAACTGCACGGCACCGTCGGATTCTCCAGGTTCGTCGCTGCGAAGGACACGCCGCCGTATCGAGAGTTACTGCTCGCGAATCACTGGACACCTGCCGATCTTCGACTGTTCAGGTACTGGCTCTACGACGATCCCGTCGTCTATTCGGTCGATAAGATCCGCCGACTGGTGGACGCTGTGAACCAGGTGCCCGACCATCTCGACACACATGCAGTCTGGAGCGCAGTCCTCGCCTCGCGTTCCACTGCGTTGCTCGCCGGTGCTGCAATGGTGGTCGCGCTCTTTCTCCGGGGATGGCGGGCAGGATTGCTGGGGGCGGCAACCATCGCCGCCAGCATCAGCGCCGGTGCCTGGTTGGCGGCGACGGCACGGTTCCCGATCAGGGTGAGCTTCCCGATCATGCTGGCTGCTCTCCTCGTTCCACTGTGCGTCACCCCACTTCTGCGCACGCGACCCACCCGACCATGGCGTCGCCACACCGCAACGGCCGTTGCCGGTGCCGCAATCGTGCTCATTGGAACGTGGTGGCAGGCGTATGCCGATGTCGTCAAACTTTCCAACGAGAACCAGATGGCCGTCGCCGCCACGCAACTCGACCAGCGGGCGCTCACACACCTGGACCCCGCGGGTCTCTTCGTGCGAGTCGGGCCGTTCGCCACCGAGGCCACCGACACTGCAGCCTCCCTCGAGCCGAACGTGTTGCCGACAGGCTGGATGATCTTCAGCCCCGTACAGGACCAGCGTGTGTCGTTCCTGGGCGTCGATCAGCGGCTGCTGCCCTCCCTCGTCGACCAACCACATCGCTATCTGCTCGCGACCCCCCGGATGCTCATGGACCTAGGTTCGGTCTACCGCTTGCGGTTCCACATCAAGGTCCAGTTTGAGAGGACGATCGTCTTACCCGACCTCTTGACGGTCTACCGCGTCGTGCGAGCCCCGTAGCTCACACGTCGATGATGTCGTCGGGGGCTGCCATGGGACCAACCGCACCGATGGCCTCGAAGTAGGCAAGGTGCGCAGTGACCACGTTCACGGCGTCCACGTCATCGAGAATCTCGATGCCTTCTCGATCGGCCTCGCCCAGCAGATAGGCGGTGAGGTTGTCCTCACTGATGACCACCGAGTTGGTGATGTCCTGCCGGCGGTCGATCACATTGGTGGGCTGCAAACCTTTGGAGTGCAGCCACTGCATGTGGAATCGAAGCAGCGCTTCGAGCTCGTCGGGAGTAAGGCGCGCTTGGGTGGACTCGGGCAGATACTCCGCCACGAACTCCAGCGCCTCTTCCGGGATGTACACCGATCGAGGTGCCACCGCGTCGAGACGGTGGGCCTCGCGGCCGACCACTACGGCCGCCATAACGAACACGATGGTCGCAGCGACGACGAGGTAGACGAGCTCCGTGGTGGACACGCCCGTCACCCTACCGCCAGCCCGAAAACGGCGAACGGCCCGGGGCGAACCCCGGGCCGTTCAGCGGAGTGTGCGAACTCAGATACCGATGCGCTGCGCCAGCAGCTCGCGGTGGTACGTGGGGTCACCGAACAGCAGCTCGCTGCTCTTGGCGCGCTTGAAGTACAGGTGCGCCGGGTGCTCCCAGGTGAAGCCGATGCCACCGTGGATCTGGATGTTCTCGGCCGTGGCGTGGAAGTACGCCTCGCTGCAGTAGGCCTTGGCGAGCGATGCCACCGAGGGCAGCTCGTCGTTCATCTCGGCGGCGCACCACATGCCGTAGTAGGCGGCGCTCTTGGCGCTCTCCACTTCGAGCAGCATGTCGGCGCACTTGTGCTTGATGGCCTGGAACGAACCGATCGGGCGGCCGAACTGCACGCGCACCTTGGCGTACTCGACAGCCATGTCGAGCACCTTCTGGGCGCCACCGACCTGCTCGGCGGCGAGGCCGACGGCAGCGAGGTCGAGGACGGTGTTCAGAATGGTCCAGCCCTGGCCCTCGGCGCCGAGCAGCGTGGCCGGGGTGTTGCTGAACTCCAGCTTGGCCTGCTTACGGGTCTGGTCCATGGTGCTGAGTGCGGTGCGGGTGAGGCCTGCCGCGTCGCCGGCCACGGTGAACAGGCTGACGCCGTTCGCCGTGCGGGCGGCCACGATGATGAGGTTCGCGGTGTGACCGTCGAGCACGAACATCTTCGTGCCGGTGAGGGTGTAGTCGCCGCCCGAGCCCGATGCGGCCAGGGTGATGCCGGCTTCGTCCCACTTGCCCGAGGGCTCGGTGAAGGCGACGGTGGCGATGGTCTGGCCGGCGGCGATGCCGGGGAGGTGCGCAGCCTTTGCGGCGTCGTCACCCGAGTGGATCAGGGTGTTCGCAGCCAGCACCACGGTGCTGAAGAACGGGGCGCACAGCAGCGAACGGCCCATCTCCTCCAGCACGATGCCCAGCTCGACATAGCCGTAGCCGCTGCCGCCGAACTCCTCGGGGACGATGAGGCCCTGGAGGCCCATCTGCTCGCCCATCTGGCTCCAGACCGCGGCGTCGAAGCCGTTCTCGGTCTCCATCTGCTCACGCACGGCTTCCTCGGCGCTCTTGGCCTCGAGGAACTGACGCACGGTCTTGCGGAGTTCTTCTTGTTCTTCGGTGAAGGCAAAGTTCATGTGGGCATCGTGCCCGCCGAACGCGACGCCGCGCCACTCCGGCTGTGTACACTTGCGTACACATGATCGGCATGCGTGAACTCCGAGCCGACCTCGCCGCCCACCTGCGCCGCGCCGGAGCCGGGCAACGGGTCGTCATCTCCGTCGGCGGGCGCGAGGTGGCGCAGCTGGGCCCTCTCGAACCGAACGACGGCCACACCGTCCTCTCCGATCTCATCGCCTCGGGTGCGGTAGTGGCACCGCGCCGCACCGACAGCGCCCGCCCCGCTCAGGCCATCCCGGTCTGGAGCGGTGTCCGCCTCGATCGGGCGCTGAAGGAACTGCGCGGATGACCGTCTTCTTCGACACCAGCGCCGTCATGGCGCTGCACATCGAGTCGCCGCTCCGCGCGCTGGCCGCAGATGCGCTGCAAGCCTCCACGTGCGTCAGCGCAATGGCCCTCACCGAGGCGTTGGCATTGATCGCCAAACTCACCGACGACATCTACGTGCAGGCCGATCTCGAAGACGTATTGCGGCTGCAATGGGATCGCTACGCCGTGGTCCCGGTGGACCAACGTTGCCTCGACCGAGCAGCAACGCTGCTGCGAGAACAACCGCTGCGGCTCGCCGATGCCATTCAGTTGGCAGCAGCTGACCGACTTCCACGACCGATCACGTTCGTCACGTTCGACCCCGCCCAGATTCCTGTCGCCCTCAGCCTCGGCTTCGACGTCGTCAGTAACTGACTAGCCCGTGGTGCATCACAGTGCATGAATAGAGGGTTACTTCGATGAACCTATTGGGAGGAATCGCCAACTAGGTTCAGCCCATGAGTCGCTCCATCGACACGATCAAGCGCAGCACACTCGGCCGTCCGGCCCGAGCACTGTTTCGGCGCTTGCCCCGATCCGTTCGGCACCGATTGAAGCCACCGCCGAAGGCGAAGCCAGCACCACCGCCGAAGCCCCGACCGGTGGCGAAGCCCGACCCCTTCACTATCCGCCTGCCCGCCACGTGGGCGGTATCGCCACTCGGCATCGTTCCAGAAAGTGGATTGCGGAAAGCACCTCAGCCAGCCACCATCGAAGTGACCGAGATGCTGTTCGGCGGCCGGGGCCCGACACCGGTGTTTGATGTCGCCCTGCTCGACGCGCTGAACGAGGAGTACCGCGATCGGCTGATCGTGCCCAACCCTAGGAAGTTCGATGCCGCCAGTCGCGCTCAGCAGGCTTCCAATCGACTGAACACTCTGCATCGACGACTCGATTTCACCGGGCGCCGAGTACTCGAGATCGGCTGCGGTGATGGCTATGAAACGTGGACGCTCGCCAACCATTATGGCGCTGAGGCACACGGCGTGGACGTGGAGCGACGCAACACCTGGGCGGACTTCGAGGGTTCGAACGCGCACTATCACCTTGCCGACATCGGCAGCGACAGTCCGTTTCCCGACAACTTCTTCGATCGCGCCATCACGTTCTCCGTGTGGGAGCACATGCTGCACCCCATCGAGGCGTTACACGATCTGTACCGCATCCTGGCCCCCGGTGGCATCGCACACATACAGGCCGCCCTTCACCGGGGAATGATCGGCTCGCA
>CAIXIJ010000103.1 GCA_903919455.1 uncultured Acidimicrobiaceae bacterium
GCTGCCGCCTTCAGCGCAGCGGGCCTCACCACCGACAGCAAGATCGGCCTGTATCTCTACAACGGCAATGAGTACCTCGAGGCCCACTACGGCGCCTTCAAGATGCGCGGCGTGCCGATCAATGTGAACTACCGCTACCTCGACGAAGAGCTCGTGTATCTGCTCGACAACGCCGACGCTGAGGCGCTGGTGTTCCACTCGTCGCTCGGCGACCGCGTGGACCGCATTCGCAACCGGCTGCCGAAGCTGAAGCTGCTGATCGAGGTCGACGACGGAGATGCCGGCCGCGTGCCCGGCGCATTGGCGTACGAGACCGTGCTGGCCGAGCACTCCCCCATGCCGCGTATCGAGCGCAGCGAAAACGACATCTACATGCTCTACACCGGCGGCACCACCGGCATGCCCAAGGGTGTGATGTACGACATGGGCGGCCTCACCCGAGCCTTCGCCACGATGGGGTTCCCCCTCATCGGCCTCACGCCCCCAACGTCCGCCGACGAGATGGCGTCGATGGTGCGCGACGTGGTGGCCTCGGGCAAGCGGATCATCTCCATGCCGTGCGCCCCACTGATGCACGGCACAGGCGTGTGGCTGGGCGCGATGATCCCGCAGTTGGCCGGTGCTCAGGTGGTGACCCTGCAGAGTCGGTCGCTCGATGCCGACGAGATCCTGCGAACGGTGCAGGCCGAGAACGTCACCAACGTCACCATCGTGGGCGACGCATTCTCCAAGCCGATCATGAAGGCCATCGATGCAGCCGCCGACGCCGGAACCCCGTACGACACCTCCAGCCTGCAGATGATCATCTCCTCCGGCGTGATGTGGACCGCCGAGGTGAAAGAGGCCCTGCTCGACCGAGTCGAACAAGCCATCCTGCTCGACGCCATCGGCTCGTCGGAAGGGTCGATGGGCAGCAGCATCAGCATGAAGGGTCTGCCGCCGAGCACTGCGAAGTTCAGCCGCAACCCCACCACGAAGGTCTTCACCGACGACGACCGCGAGGTACTACCCGGCTCCGATGAAGTGGGCATGGTGGCCGCTGGCGGCATGGTGCCGCTCGGTTACTTCAAGGACAGCGAGAAGTCGGCGCGCACGTTCCGCACCATCGACGGCGTGCGCTACTCGTTCCCCGGCGACATGGCGATGGTGGCCGAGGACGGCTCATTGATCCTCCTCGGCCGCGGCAGCCAGGTCATCAACTCCGGTGGCGAGAAGATCTTCCCCGAAGAGGTGGAGGAAGCCGTCAAGCGCGTCGATGGCGTCGTCGACTGCCTCGTGGTGGGCCTCGACGACGAACGGTTTGGCCAGTCGGTCACTGCCATCGCATCGCTCGCCGAAGGTGCCTCGGTGGATGAAGCCACCGTCATCGCCGGCGTGAAGCTCGACCTAGCCAGCTACAAGGCTCCCAAGCGAGTGGTGTTCGTGAGCCAGGTGCCGCGCGCCCCCAACGGCAAAGCCGACTACAAGGCCGCCAAGCAGATGGCTACCGACGCCCTGGGTAGCTAACCCAGGCGCCTACGGCAGCGTTAGAGCAGCTTCTCGCGGAAGAAGGCCAGCACCTGCTGCACACTCGGCTCGTCTCGCTGCTCGGTGAGCACGGAGTGGTCGCTCTTCTTCGTGCTCGGCAACTCCACCGCAATGAATGCATCGCCCAGCAGCGTGCGGAGCGACTCGAAACGAGTACCCACGGCCTTGTCGTCGATGTAGCGCAGGCCCAGCACCTGACAGCCTTCCGCTGCCCGACGGGCCACCACCAGCGCATCGTCGGGCGACAGGTTCAGGTCGGCACCGCGCGTCGCGCCTACCGAGAACGGCATGGAGGGCTGGCTGAGCACCGGCGCCACCATGATGTCGTCGACCATCATGCCCAGCGCGAAACCGCCACTGAAACACATGCCCAACGCACCGACGCCCTTGCCACCGACCTCTTGGTGCAGGTTGCGAGCCAGTGCCCGCAAGAACCCGATGATGGGCGAAGTTTGGTTCGTGGCCATGTTCGAGAACTCTCGGGCCACGCACAGCTTCGCCATCGACGACGCGATGTAGCCACCGCTCGGCGCTCGGCCAGGCGTGCCCACCAGCGTCGGCATCAGCACCGTGAACCCGGCATCCACCACCTCGTTCGCGAACTGGGCGACCTTTGGAGTGATGCCGGGAATCTCGTGCACAATCACGATGCCCGGGCCCGTGCCCCGGCGATACACGTCGCGGGTATAGCCCGCTGCGGTGAAGGAACTCTTCGCCCATCCATTCAGTACGTCGGTGCTCACGACAATCTCCTCACTGCTGCCAGTGCTCGCTCGGCAAGGCCATCAGTACCCACCTTGAACGATTCGAGGTCCACGCCGTCCTGCTGACCCATTGCACCGTGAAGGTAGCGCGCATACACGCCCTCGCTGATCACAGCCAGACGCCAGCACCCGAACGCGATGTAGTAGTCGATGTCGCTGAGGTCGCGACCGGTACGGGTGGCGTAACGCTCGAGCAGATCCGAATACTTGGCGAATCCTCCAGCCGGCGTGGGGTCGTTCGCACGCAGGTTCTCGGCGTCGCCGTCGTACCAGTACACACCGAGGTAGCCCACATCAGCCAACGGGTCGCCAAGCGTGCAGAGTTCCCAGTCGAGCACCGCGGCAATGCGACCGCTGGACAGATCGGTGAGGCAGTTGCCGAAGCGAAAGTCGCCATGCGCGATGGACACGCCCTGCTGCACCGGCAGACGATCCCGCAGGCGCCGCGCCACCTCGTCGATCGCGGGCAGCTCGCGGGTCTTTGAGTTATCCCACTGGGTGCTCCAACGCTTCACCTGACGTTCGATGTAGCCCTCGCGCTTGGCAAGGTCGCCCAGGCCCACCGCGTCGACGTCGACGGCGTGCAGATCGGCCAGCACGTCGATGAGATGGTGGCTGGCAGCCACCTTCGCGTCAGCGGACATCGCCACCGCCTTGTCGGGACTGTCGAGCACGACGCCCTCCACGAACGCCATCACATAGAACGGGGCCCCGTTCACGGCATCATCGGTGCACACACCGAGCGCCGGGGGCACCGGCACGTTGGTCTGGCCGACCGCGGCGATGATGCGATGCTCGCGGGCCATGTCGTGCGCCGTCGCCAGCACGTGGCCCAGCGGCGGACGGCGCAGCACGAACTGCGCGCCATCCGCGCCGGTGACCCGGAACGTGAGGTTCGACCGACCGCCAGCGATGAGGTCGAAGGTGAACGGCGCCACGGCGCCAGGAATGTTGCTCTCCAGCCACGCGGTAACCGGAGCGATGTCGATGCCCTGCACGGGCGTCACCGTAGTGGGCGGACCGCGGTGGGGATCAGCCCGGACGGCCGATGCCGACGACCTTGTTCCAGTGCACGGTTGCCACCTTCA
>CAIXIJ010000104.1 GCA_903919455.1 uncultured Acidimicrobiaceae bacterium
CCGTGCTCGAAGCGGATGATGCGCGAATGCTCGAGATAGCGGCCCAGGATGCTGCGCACACGGATGGTCTCGCTGAGCCCGGGCACGCCGGGGCGTAGGCAGCAGATGCCTCGGGTGATGAGGTCGATCTGCACCCCGGCTGCACTGGCTCGGTAGAGGGCTTCCACCATGCCGGGGTCTGCCAGCGAGTTCAGCTTCACAGTGATACGACCCTCGCTGCCGAACGACATCTCGTGTTCGATGAGGTCGACCAACTGTGTTCGCATGTCGCGCGGCGCCACCAGCAGCGACTGGAACTCGATAGCGCGGCTGTAGCCGGTGAGGTGATTGAACAACTGGGTGACGTCGGCACCCACCGCCGGATCGCACGTGAGGAAGCCGAGGTCCTCATAGATACGCGCGGTCTTGCTGTTGTAGTTGCCGGTACCGATGTGGCAGTAGCGACGCAGACCATCGTCGTCCTGGCGAACCACCAACGTGGTCTTGGCATGGGTCTTCAACCCGACCAACCCGTAGACCACGTGTACACCGGCTCGCTCGAGCGCTCGCGCCCAACCCACGTTGGTGGCTTCATCGAAGCGAGCCTTGAGTTCCACCAGCACCGCTACCTGCACGCCGCGTTCGGCCGCGCGAATGAGACTTCTCGCGATAGGGCTGTCGCCGCCGGCGCGATAGAGCGTCATCTTGATGCTCTGCACCTTCGGGTCGTCGGCAGCCTCACTGATGAAGTTCTCGACGCTGCTGGCAAAGCTCTCGTACGGGTGATGCACGATCATTGCGCGCTCCCGAATCACGGAAAAGATGCTGCGATCCTGCGACTCGGCCCGGGAGATTCGGCCAGCCGTGAGCGGCGGCCACGGAGCGTCCTTCAGGTGCGGCAGGTCCAGACCGTGTAGCTGGAACAGACAGGTGAGGTCCAGCAGGCTGCGGTGGTGCGACACGTCGTTGGTCTCGAGGTCGAGCTCGCGCACCAGCAGTTCCAGCATCTCGTCGCTGATTCCGTGCTGCACTTCCAGTCGCACTGCCCGGCCGAATCGCCGCTTTCGTAGTTCCATCTCCACGGCCGCCAAGAGGTCGTCGGCCTCTTCCTCTTCTAGCGTGAGGTCGGCGTTACGGGTGACACGAAAGAACGCGTGCTCCTCCACCACCATGCCCACGAACATCTGGTGCAACTGTGCCGCAATGATCTGCTCGACCGGCACGAACCGCTTGCCCCCCGGCAAGGCCACCAGCCTCGGGAAGATGTTCGGCACCTTCACCCGAGCGAAACGACGTTCTCCGGTATCGGGATCGCTCACCATGGCAGCCAAGTTCAGCGCCATGCTCGAGATGTAGGGGAACGGGTGGGCCGGATCCACGGCGAGCGGCGTGAGCACCGGAAAGATCCGCTGCTCGAAGAACGTCATCAGATGCAAATGCTCGTGAGTACCGAGGTCGGCCCAGTCGACCAACGCCACACCCTGCTCGGCCAACATCGGCACCAATTGATCGAGCACGATTCGCTCCTGCTCGACGGCGAACGATTTCACCTGAGCAGAAATGGCATCGAGCTGTTCCTGCGGCGTGAGTCCGTCCGGGGCTGGCATGCCGATGCCGGCTGCCACCTGATCCTTCAACGCCGCCACGCGCACTTGGAAGAACTCGTCGAGGTTCGACGACGCGATGGCACAGAACTTCAGGCGCTCCAGCATCGGAAGTCCTGCTTCCTCGGCGAGGCACAGGACGCGACGGTTGAACGCCAACCAACTCAGCTCGCGGTTGAGCAGGCGTTGCAGGGCAATCAGCCTTCTGCTTCAGCGATGCCCAGGTGCCACTCGATCGAGATCCGCTCGCGCTCGGCATCGCGCACGACGCGCTCGCGGTTGCGACGGAACTGAGGGTCGTCCTTGGGCAGCAGTACCAGACGAGCCAGGACGCGTGCACGGAAGTCTTCGAGGACGGAGCGATCGCCCCAGTCGCCGTAGACCTCCCAATGCGGCGAGACCGGGCCGAGGTACGCGATGCGAGCGTGGGCCCGCGGTTCGAGTGCTGTGTCGGTCATGGTGGTTCTCCTGCCGGTTCGGCTCGCCCGAGATGCGCGGCGAGACGGCCTGCGGAGTCTAGCGGGCCACCACGCCATGGCGCTCTGAGCAGCGTCGGGTGAGAAATCTCCGGCGCGACGCCCTTCGACGAAGATTTCGTGCGAAACTGGACGGAACTCGGGAACCACATCAGCGGATGCGGCGTCGTATGCAGCAACGTTGAGGTGGTCGTTCGAGGCACAGGGCTTCGTGCGGGCGCACCAACCGAGCCGTTGAACAGACCCCCCTTGTTCGCGGCACCCAAGGAGACGCACGCCATGCAATCGATCAGCCCCGTTCCGGACACCGACTCCGCCACCGCCTGGATGGCCGACGGCAACTGCCGCAACTATGCGCCGGCAGTGTTCTTCCCCAGCGACGGCGTGGGCGTCGATCGTGCCCGAAAGATTTGCAACCAGGACTGTCCCGTCCTGGAGCAGTGCCTGGAGTACGCCTTGGTGAACCGCATCGAGCACGGCGTGTGGGGCGGTTGCAGCGAGCGCGAGCGTCGCCGCATCAGCAAGCGTCGCAAGCTCGACGTCATCAGCGCCTGAGCCGTCGTCAGCAACTGAGCCTGCGACATCAGCGGGCGAAAGAATCGACCGGAGATGCGTCACGACGCCGGCGCCATGTGGCAGCCGGCGTCGTGATGTTGGAACGTGTCGCTGAGCCGCAGCGGCTCGTTGGCCTCGACTATCTCAGTAAGGCCAGACGTCTCAGTAAGGCCAGACGTCTCGGTGAGATCAGGCGTCGCCGTCGGTCGAAGGCGCTTCGGCCTCCGCCTTCTTCTGGCCCTCGGAGAGGCCGTCCTTGAACTCCTTCTGCGCCTTGCCAATGTTCTTGGCGAGCTTGGGCAGCTGCGAGCCGCCGAACAGGAGCAGAACAACGAAAAGGATGATGCCGATCTCGGCCGGCGAATCGAAGAAACCTGCGAGCATGTGGTCAGACTACCCCTCTGGTAGCGACTTCCACAGTCACCACCGGTTTTGAAAACGGTTGGGCCGAACGGACCAGCCCAGCCGAGATCAGGCGCTGGTGCGGCGTGTGGCCTGGGCCCGCTGGCGGCGCAGGCGACGACGCTCGCGCTCGGACAGGCCGCCCCAGATGCCGAACTTCTCGCCATTCACGAGTGCGTACTCGAGACAATCGGTGCGCACCACGCAACCGCGGCACACCTCCTTGGCCTCGCGAGTGGATGCACCCCGCTCGGGGAAGAAGAGGTCGGGGTCGACACCGAGGCAGTTCGCCTCGTCCTGCCAGTTCCCCTTGGGTTCGATGTTCACTTCGATCTGCATGCGGGCGGCCTCCCTGCGCTAGGCCCCGAGGTGTCGGCTGCTCGACACCCCTGTAATTACATGGGTGTCATTGTCGCTTACCACATCACCTTCGCGCAAGAGGACATTTTACGAATGTGCTGACGAGGCTTTTCGCGCGAATCTCGCACGGTCACGCAGAGCGGCGGCCGCCCCGGCCTCGCGCGAGCTGACGCTTGTGCTCGATGAAGTCCACGAGCACGTAATCGCCCAGCGTTTCGGGGTTCGTGAAGAAGGCTCGTCCACGGTTCACGGCCGTCAGTTGCTCGACGAAATGCTTCAATCCGTAGTCCGCATCCAGCATGAACGTGTTGATGCGAATGCCGTCACGAGAGCAACGAGCAGCCTCGCGCAACGTGATCTCGATGGTTTCCTGGGTGGGCGGATAACTGAAAAACGGGTCGCCACGAGGAGTGATGTGCGCCGTGGGCTCGCCGTCGGTGATCATGATGATCTGCTTCGTGCCCGACTGCCGAGACAGCATCTGGCGAGCCAACGTGAAGCCGTGATGCATGTTCGTGCCGTACGCGAAGTCCCAACTCACCTCCGGTAACTCGGCTGCGGTGAGGGCGTAGGCGGTCTCGCTGAAACCCACGATGCCCATGAAGTCGCGCGGGAACTGCGACGTGATGAGCGAGTGCAGCGCCATCGCCACCTTCTTCGCCGGCAGGAAGTTGTCGCGCATCGGCATGCTCATCGACAGGTCGAGCATGAGCACCGTGCTGCTGCGAGTGAGGTGCTCGGTGCGCTCGATCTCGAAGTCCTCGGGCGACAAGCGCACCGGTGTCTGCGCGCCGTTGCGCCGCACGGCATTGCGAATGGTGCGCTCCAGATCCAGTTGGAACGGATCGCCGTACTCGTACTGCTTGGTCTCGAAGGTGCGCTCGTGTCCGAACCCCAGCTTCGTGGTGGCGTGCTGGCCTGTCTTGTCTTTCGCCAGCCGGTTGAAGAGGTCGCGAAGCGAGTTGTTGCCGATCTTGCGCAAGCCACGTGGGGTGAGTTCGAGTTTGCCTTCCTTCTGGTGGATCAGCCCGCTCTCCTCGAGCATCTTGGTGAGCTCGGCAAGCCGCTCGAGCGAGCGGGCAGCATCGTCGCCCATCAGTTCGCGCACCCGATCCATATCCGCCTCGGCGAGCGCGCCCGGCGTGGTGGCGTTCTTCATCAGGTTCTCGAGCTGATCGAGTTCGCCGAGTTCCTGCATCATCTGCATGGCCTGCCCCATGCCCATGGGGTCTTGGCCCTGGAAGTCGTAGCCCTGGCCCCACCCCTGCTGAGGGAACATCTGCTGCAGGTTGCGGCCCAGCTGATCCATCTGCCAGCGCAGGTCCATGTCGTCGAGCAACTGGTCGCTGAGCTGCTGCAGCTGCGCCCGCTGTTCGGGCGACATCGAGTTCATCATCGCCTGCATGGCAGCCATTCGCTGCGCCATCTGCTCGAGGAGTTCCTCCAGCGTCTCCGGGTTCTCCGGGAAGAAGTCGCCGAACTGTTCCATGAACTGTTCGAAGCCTGGATCTTCGCCACGCTGCTGGCGCTCGATCATCTCGTTCAACGAGGCCATCATGTCCTTCATGCGGGCCATGTCCTCGGGCGACATGTTCTGCATGGCGGACCCCATCTGGTCCACGGCCTGCTGCATCAGCTGCTGCTTCAGCTGGTCCATGAGTTCTTCGAACCGCTGGCGCGCCTCGGCGCTCTCGAAGTCGTACGCCGAGAGCTCGCGCACCTTGCCAGCGAGATCCGACGGCATCATGTCGAGCCGGAAGTTGCGCTCGGCTGCGGCATCGCGTGCGTGCTGTGAACGTCGCTCGTCTCCGCTGTGCTCGGCCTGCTGCGTCGCGTTCTCGATGGCGTGCCGCTCTTCGTCGATGATGTCGTCGAGCGCGTCGGCGATCTCGCTGTAGACACCACCGAGGTCGTTGTTCTCCAAGCGCTGCTGACGCTGTTCGCGGAGTTGCTGCATCAGTTCGCGAAGGCCCTGGATCTGTTCGCCGTTGCGGTCGCGCATTCCCTGCTGCATCATCCGTCGCAGCGCCGCGTTCACGTCGCCGTGGTACAGCAGATCGTCGGTGAGTTCTTCGAACAGCGAGTCGGCATCGAAGTCGAACCCCTTCTGCGTGCCGTCCCAGGCCGAGTAGGTGAATCGCGATGCCATGGGCGAACGCTACAACCGTTTCGACGGGCCACGCCGATCGAAGGGAAACACCGCTGAGCGGTCGAGTGAACACTCAGTGACATGGCTTGTGAATGCAATCACGACCCCCGTCCTACCTGGTAGAATGATGTGGATGCGAGTCCCCCGTACCTTCGCCTTCGTCGACCTTTCAGGGTTCACGAACTACACGGCTGCCTTCGGCGACGATGCCGCCGGGCGACTGCTCGGGGCGTTCCGCTCGCTCACCAGAGAGATCGCCAGCGAGCGCGGCGTGCGAATCGCCAAGTGGCTGGGCGATGGCTGCATGATCGTGTCGGTCGACCAAGAGGCGTGCATCGCGTTCGCCTTGGAACTGCAGCAGCGGTCCGCCGATGTCTGCGCACCGCTGCAACTTCGCGTGGGCATGGCCAGCGGACACGCCCTGCTGTTCGAGGGCGACGACTACATCGGTTCCGCAGTGAACATGGCGGCTCGGCTGTGTGATGCCGCCGGTCCGCACGAGGTGCTCCTGCCCACCATGCAGATCGAACGCCTGCCCCAAGGTGTGGCCACCGCATCGCAGCGGGATCTCGAACTGCGCGGCTTCCCCGGCACCATCAACGTGGTGGAACTGAGCGGACAACCGGTGATGACCGCCACGAACGACACCAGCGAACTCTGGACCCGAACGCCGTTCATCTGAACCGCGTCCGGAGACCTTCGTGAACCAACCCCAACGCGGCGCAGCGCTCGATGTCGTGGCCGATCGCGTGCTCGACGACATCGCGTTGGCGGCAGAGAGCGGCCTCAAGACCATTCGCCTCGATGTGCCATGGGCCGATGCTCAACCCAAGGCTGGCGCGTTCGACGGCGACGTGTTCGAACGCATCCACGGAACCGCCCAGGCCGCACGCGGTGCCGGCCTCGAGGTGTGGTTTCGGTTGCTGCAGCCGTCGCTCCCCCACTGGTTCGACGACGAAGGCGGCTTCCTCGACGAACGAAAGGCAGGCGTGTTCTGGCCGCGTTGGGTTGAGCTCGTCGCCGACCGGCTGGGGGATCTGGCCTCCGGCTGGGTTCCCTTCGAGGCACCGTTCGGCATGTGCACCCGCATGATGCCCGACGACCCGAAGCGGTTTCCCGAGGTGGTGAACACGATGGTGGTCGCATGGCGAGATGCGTGGCGCATTCTGCACGGCCGGCTGCCGGTGGCCACCTCGCTCGACGTGGCCATGGTGCGACCGACGGCCGACACTCCCAAGGCGCGCGAAGAGGCCCGCCAACTGGATCAGTTCCGTTGGGGATTGTGGTTCCAAGGCTTCACCGATGGCGTGGTGCGCATCCCCGGGCGCGCCGAGCGGCCGCTTGCCGATCTCGCTGGGTCGGTGGACGTGATCGGTCTCGCCATGCGCACCGATGTGGAGGTCTGCCTCCACCGAGCCGCAGAATGGCCGCTCGATCGTCCGTTCGCGCTCACCTACAAACCCCTCGGCGACACCGATGCCGAGCGGGCGCAGCACGTTGCCGGGATGTGGCGCGAGGTTCATCGCGCAGCCGACGACCTGCCCATCGCCAGCGTCACCGTGACCCCGTTCGTGGATGCGCCCGGCAACCCGGGGATCGTCACCAAGGACCGCGAGTTGAAGGACTCCGGACACACCTTTCTCACCGCCTGATCACCCCATCGCTGCAAGGGGTGAAGGGCAAGAGGTGAGGGGCAAGGGGTGAGCTAGTTGCGGCCGCGGTAGGTGGCGCCGGCGGCGCCGCTGGCGCCGTCCTTGTTGAGGCGCTTGCTGAGGTGCAGTCCCTCGAGCACGAACTCGATGGCGGCAGCCACAGCCGGAACGGATTCGAGGCCACCCGTGAGCGCGAGCACCGGACCGCGCAACGCCGGCACCTGGTCGAGGAGCGACGCCAGCTCGGCCGATGGAATGTCGGCGCCGGTGTGGGCCACGGTGCCTGCCTCAAACGCCGACACGACGTCGCGGGTGAGTTCCGGCGGCACGACTTCCTTGAACACCGACAGCACCGAGGCCTTCACGAGGTTCTCGAGGATGGCGCCCTCGCGGCCTTCCTCCAACGCTTCGATCTCCACCTTGCCGCTGGTGCTGGCGGCCAGCGACGACAGGTCGCTGACACGAGCCACCACCGAGCGCTCGCCGGCGCGAAGGCCACGACGCAACGCGTTGGCACCCAGCACCTCGAGGTTGCTCACCGACAGACGCACACTGACGCCGCTGCGCTGGTTCACCTGGTTGCTGCTACGAGCCACCTGGCTGAACGTGGCCACCACGTGCTCCATGTACGCAGGAATCTCGACCTGCACATCACCGACCGACGGCGTGCGCGCCTCTTGGCGCATGATGGCCATTTCCGTCTCGGCATCGAGCGGATAGTGCGTGCGGATTTGGCTGCCGAAGCGGTCCTTCAGCGGCGTGATGATGCGACCGCGGTTGGTGTAGTCCTCCGGGTTCGCTGATGCCACCAACAACACGTCGAGCGGAAGCCGAATCTTGTAGCCGCGGATCTGCACGTCGCGCTCTTCGAGCACGTTCAACAGGCCCACCTGGATGCGCTCGGCGAGGTCGGGGATCTCGTTGATGGCGAAGATGCCGCGGTTCGTGCGCGGCACGAGGCCGTAGTGCAGCGTGAGTTCATCGCTGAGGTAACGCCCCTCGGCCACCTTGATCGGGTCCACTTCACCGATGAGGTCGGCAATGCTGGTGTCGGGGGTGGCGAGCTTCTCGCCGAAGCGCACATCGCGATGCACCCATTCGACGGGGGTATCGTCGCCGAGTTCGGCCACGAGGTCGCGGGCATGCCGGCTGACCGGGTTGTAGGGGTCGTCGTTGATCTCGCTGCCAGCAACGATGGGCATCCATTCGTCGAGCAGCCCGGTGAGCGACCGAATCATGCGCGTCTTGGCCTGACCGCGCTCGCCGAGGAAGATCACGTCGTGGCCTGCGAGCAGCGCATTCTCCAACTGGGGCATGACCGTGTGCTCGTAGCCGAGCACACCTTCGAACAACGGCTCGCCCGCCGAGATGCGTGCAACCGCGTTGCGCCGGATCTCTTCCTTCACCGGTACGGACTCCCAGCCGGAAGCCCGCAACTCACCCAACGTCGACGCGCGATTCACCATGCGGCGACCCTAACCGAGCCCTTCCGCTGACGCGTCGGCGGAGCAACGACTTCAGCCTCTACGCTGCCGACGTGGAATTGTCGGGTGAGTGGCGGGCCTGCGTGGCCGACGACGATGTTCGCCGCGATGGCGTGGGTTTGGACCACGACGACCGCACTTGGCCCACCGTTGCCGTGCCAGGGCATTGGCGCAGCACCCCCGACTTCGCGGAGAGCGACGGGCCGCTGTTGTACCGGCATCGTTTCCACCTGGAGGCGCCGGGTGCTGGCCAACGCCGCTTCGTGACGGTGGAGGGTGTCTTCTACCAAGCCGACGTGTGGCTCGACGGCGCCTACCTAGGCGACCCCGAGGGCTACTTCTTCCCACACTCGTTCGATATCACCGACCTGTCGAGGCTGGCCGACGAGCACGTGCTTGCCATCGAGGTGTCGTGCGCACCCCAGCGGAACCGAACGGCAAAGCGCAACATCACCGGCTCGCTGCAGCACAGCGACATGCTCGACCCTGCCTGGAACCCCGGCGGGCTCTGGCGTCCTGTTCGCATCGAACACACCGGCCCTGTCCGTATCGACCGGCTACGCGTGCTGTGCCGCGATGCGAACGATGCTCGAGCACACCTGCGATTGCATGCCCGGCTCGACGCCGATGCGCCTCGTGTTGCGATCGTCCGCACCCGGGTGAACGGCACCATCGTTGCCGAGCACTCGCGACCGCTCGCCAAAGGTCTGAACGAGATCGACTGGGACTTCGATGTGAAGAACCCCGACCTGTGGTGGCCCTGGACTCTCGGCGAGCAGCACCTCTCGAATGTGGAGGTGGAGGTGTTGGTCGATGGAGTGGCGAGCCATCAGCGAACCGTTCGCACCGGCCTCCGCGAGGTAGCGCTGCACGACTGGGTCTTCTCGGTGAATGGCGAGCCGCTGTTCGTCAAGGGCGCGAACGTGACGCCCACTCGCCAGGCGCTCGCCGAGGCCACCACCGCCGAGGTGCGGCGCGACGTGGAGCTGGCCCGCGAGGCCGGGCTCGACCTCATTCGTGTGAACGGACACATCGCCAGGCCGGAGTTGTACGAAGCCGCCGATGAGCTCGGCATGTTGGTGTGGCAAGACTTCCCGTTGCAGTGGGGCTACGCGCGCACCATCCGCAAGGAGGCGGTCCGCCAGGCCCGCGAAGCTGTCGACCAACTGGGCCATCACCCGAGTATCGCCGTGTGGTGCGCCCACAACGAGCCGCTGCCGGTGGACGACAGCCGCAAGAAGACCTTCGGCGCCAGCATCGTGCGTCAGGTGGTGAAGGAACAGGTACCCACCTGGAACAAGACCATCCTCGACCGCTGGGTGAAGCGAGCGTTCGAGACCGCCGACGAAACCCGCGCGGTCATCGCTCACAGCGGCGTCGCCCCGCACGTGCCTCAGTTCAACGGGACCGACAGCCACCTCTTCTTCGGCTGGTTCCATGGCGAGGATCGCGATCTCGATGGCTTCGCCGCCACCCTGCCACGGATGGTCCGATTCGTGAGCGAGTTCGGTGCGCAGTCGGTGCCGCACAGCGCTGAGTTCATGGAGCCCGAGCATTGGCCCGCGCTGAACTGGGATCACCTCGTGGCGTCGCACGGCATGCAGCGGGAAGCCTTCGAGGAGCATGTGCCGCCTCATCGCTTCCCCACGTTCGAAGCCTGGCGCGATGCGACGCAGCAGTACCAGGCCGACTTGCTGCGCCATCAGATAGAGACGCTGCGCCGCCTCAAGTATCGCCCCACCGGCGGCTTCTGCTTCCTGAGCCTCAATGACGCGCACCCGGCCGTGAGTTGGAGCATCCTCGATCACGATCGGCATCCGAAGGCCGCCTACGCCGCCGTCGTGGAGGCCTGCCGCCCGGTCATCGTGGTGGCCGAGCGACCCCCCGCCGAGGTGACCGCCGGCGACACGCTCGCGCTCGATGTGCACGTGGTGAGCGACGTGCGCCGGGTACTGGAGGGTGTGCAGTGCAACGCCACCCTGCGGTGGGCTGGCGGCGAGCAACCTTGGTACTGGACCGGCGATGTGCCGCCCGACGACTGCGTGCGAGTGGGCACGCTGCAGTTCGTGGTGCCCGACACCGCGGGCGACCTGTGGCTGGATCTGGTGCTGGAGCACGGCGACGTCGCCGTCACCAACCGCTACACCAGTCGCATCAACGCCCGCGCCTGACGTGGCGGGTTTCGGCGTGCCCATCGGGTGCCGAAACCCTCGACGTGAGCTAGATCTGGTCGATGAGCTTGCGGTTCTTGAACTTCGACTTGCGATAGTCCTTGTTCATCAGGGCGATGAAATCGATGCTGATGCTCTTCGGGCAGGCCGCTTCGCACTCGCCATGGTTGGTGCACGAACCGAAGTGTTCGTCCATGGTTTCCACCATGGCCTCCACGCGGCTCCAGCGCTCTGCCTGACCCTGCGGGAGCAGGTTCAGGTGCGCCACCTTGGCCGATGTGAACAGGTTCGCTGCACCGTTCGGGCACGCCGCCACGCAGGCACCGCAGCCGATGCACTCGGCGGCGTCCATCGACGCATCCGCAACCGGCTTGGCAATGGGGATGAGGTTGGCGTCGGGCGCTCCACCGGTAGGAGCGGTGATGAAGCCGCCAGCCTCCACGATGCGGTCGAACGCCGACCGGTCGACCATGAGGTCTTTCACGATGGGGAACGCCGTGGCCCGCCAGGGCTCGATGACGATCTCCTGGTTGCTCTGGAACTTGCGCATGTGCAACTGGCAGGTGGCCGTGCCGCGCTGCGGGCCATGAGCCTGACCGTCGATCATCAGCGAGCAGGTGCCGCAGATACCTTCACGGCAGTCGTGGTCGAAGACAACCGCTTCCCTGCCGTCGCCGATGAGCTTCTCGTTCAGCACGTCGAGCATCTCGAGGAACGATGCCTCGTCGCTGATGCTGTCGATGCGGTAGCTCTCGAAGTGACCGCCGGCGTTGGGGCCACTCTGGCGCCAGACCTTGAGGGTGAGGTTGGTGAGGTGGTTACTCACGATGCATCTCCGACTGTGAGGATTGTTCGAGCGAAGCGAGTCCGAGCGAGCTCGCGAGCGAGGCAATCGAAGGGGTTGCTCACTTGTAGCTCCGCTTCGCGAGATGGATGGTCTCGAACTCGAGTTCTTCGGCGTGACGGGTGGCGTTCATCGGGTCGCCCGTCCATTCCCAGGCCGCCACGTGTGCGAAGTTCTCGTCGTCACGTTGGGCCTCGCCCTCTTCGTCCTGGTACTCCGAACGGAAGTGACCGCCGCAGCTTTCGTTGCGCTCGAGGGCGTCCTTGCACATCAGCATGCCAAGTTGGAAGAAGTCGTCGACACGACCGGCCTTCTCCAGCGTCTGGTTGATGCTGGCACCGTCGCCGGTGACGCGGAGATCCTTCTGGAACTCCTCGTACAGCGGCGGGAGTTCGCTGAGGGCCTTCTCGAGGCCCTGCTCCGTGCGCTCCATGCCGCAGTAGTCCCAGATGATCTTGCCGAGCTCGCGGTGGAACCAGTCGGGCGACCGCGTGCCCTTGATGTCGAGGTACTGCTGGTAGCGAGCGCGAGCGCCGGTCTCGGCAGCCTTGAACTCGGGGTGGTCCACACCGGGCGTCGCCTTGTTGAGCATCGGGGCCAGGTAGTTACCGATGGTGTACGGCAACACGAAGTAGCCGTCGGCCAGGCCCTGCATCAGCGCCGAGGCACCCAGCCGGTTTGCGCCGTGGTCGCTGAAGTTGGCCTCACCGGCCGCATACAGGCCGGGCACCGTGGTCATGAGTTCGTAGTCGACCCACAGGCCGCCCATCGTGTAGTGGGTGGCGGGGTAGATACGCATCGGCACGTCGTAGGGGTTCTCACCGGCGATGCGCTCGTACATCTCGAACAGGTTGCCGTAGCGCTCCTGCACGACGCTCTTGCCGAGACGGTTGATGGCCGCCGAGAAGTCGAGGTACACACCGTTCTTCAGCGGGCCCACACCACGGCCGCTGTCGACCGCACGCTTGGCCGCACGCGACGAGATGTCGCGAGGGGCCAGGTTGCCGAAGCTGGGGTACAACCGCTCGAGGTAGTAGTCGCGATCCTCTTCGGGGATCTGGTCGGCCGAACGGGTTTCGTCGGCGTTCTTCGGCACCCACACGCGACCGTCGTTACGCAACGACTCGCTCATCAGCGTGAGCTTCGACTGCGTGTCGTCGGCCTGCGGGATGCAGGTGGGGTGGATCTGCGTGTAGCACGGGTTGGCGAACGCCGCACCCTGGCGGTGCGCACGCCACGCTGCAGTGACGTTGCACTGCATGGCGTTGGTGGACAGGAAGAACACGTTGCCGTAACCGCCGGTGCAGAGCACGGTGGCATGCGCCGCGTGCGATGCGATCTCGCCGGTGACGAGGTCGCGCACCACGATGCCGGCACAGCGACCGTCGATGACCACCGTGTCGACCAACTCGGTGCGGTTGAACAGCCGCACATTGCCCAGACCGATCTGGCGGGCCAACTGCTGGTAGGCGCCCAGCAGCAGCTGCTGGCCGGTCTGGCCACGGGCATAGAACGTGCGGCTCACTTGCGCGCCACCGAACGATCGGTTGTCGAGCAGGCCGCCGTATTCGCGAGCGAACGGCACGCCCTGCGCCACCATCTGGTCGATGATGTTCACGCTGACCTGCGCGAGGCGGTGCACGTTGCCCTCACGGGCGCGGAAGTCGCCACCCTTGATGGTGTCGTAGAACAAGCGGTGAACGCTGTCGCCGTCGCCGTGGTAGTTCTTCGCAGCGTTGATGCCGCCCTGCGCCGCGATGCTGTGCGCACGGCGAGGCGAGTCGTGGAACGTGAACACATCCACCTGGTAGCCGAGTTCGGCCAGCGTGGCTGCCGCCGACGCACCGGCCAGACCGGAGCCAACGACGATGACCTTGAACTTCCGCTTGTTGTTGGGGTTCACCAACTTCATGTCGGACTTGTAGTTGTCCCACTTCTCGGCGATGTCGCCGGCAGGGATCTTGGCGTTGAGCTCGACCATCTTCACTTCCCCACGATTCCCGCCAGGACGGCGATCGGGAACGACACATTTCCCACCACGATGATGGTGGCGAAGGCGGTCGCGATGCCGCGCCGCCACTTGTTGAAGCGCGGGTTGTTCCAACCCATGCTCTGGAACAGGCTCCACACACCATGGAACAGGTGGGTACCGAGCGCGATGTTCGCCACGATGTAGAGCACCGCCACCGGCACGCGCTCGAGGCTGCGCACCACGTTGCCGTAGGCATCGCCGCGCACGAACACGCCGTCGCCGCCCACTGCGTTCAGCGTGCCCCACGTGAGGTCGGCGAGGTGCCACAGCACGAACAGCGCCACGATGATGCCGGTCCAGCGCATCGTGCGACTGGCGAAGTTGGCGATCTGGTAGTCGCGCGGGCTCTGGTACTTCACCGAGCGTGCCTTGCGGTTCATCACCGTCAGGCTGTACGCCGCGTGGATGTGCAGCAGCACGGCGCCGATGAGACCGAAGCGCAGCAGCCACAGGAGCACCGTGCGGGGCAGGATCGGAACGAGCACCTCGCGTAGGAACTCTGCGTAATGGTTGTAGTCCTCTGCCCCGAGGTACATCTTCAGGTTGCCGATCATGTGCGTGAGCACGAAGCCCAACAGCATGATGCCGGTGACGGCCATGACGTACTTCTTGCCGACTGCGGTGCCGTAGAGGTCGAGCAGGAACGGCCGACGCTTCTTCGCCTTCACGGCGGTGCCGGTGACCGGGCCCCGTGACTGGATTGCTTGTGCCATCAGTTGACGGCCTTTCATCCTCGGATGGGTGGTACGAAGTCGAACGGTAGCCCTCGGTGATCCCGGAGGCGAACTTTGGCGTTGGGTACTTGCACAGATGACCTGCGACGGAGCGACCAGATGTGTCCGAAGCCACACAAGAGTTCGTGCCGCGGCCTCCGAATCAATACACTCTCCACGTTTCCCCAAACCCCGCGTGGCGAAGTGCCGCGCCCGAGACACCCCGGAGTCACCGGTGCCCTCACTCATCGCCGAAGGCGGCTATCAGGTATTCACCCTCAAGGGAGGCGAGTGGGCAGTGCTCCTGCTCTCCGCCGCAGCCGCTCTGCTTGCAATCGCTGTCGGATTCATCCTGGCGAAACTGGTCCTTGCTGAAGACCAAGGCTCACCCAAGATGCAGGACATCGCCAAGGCCATCCAGGTCGGCGCCTCCGCCTACCTGCGTCGCCAGTTCAAGACGATCGCCGTCATCCTCGTGCCGCTCGCCGTCATCGTGTTCCTCACGAGTACGAAGATCGTCCGGCCCGACGACACCGTTGCGCTCGGTAAGGCTGCGTCGGGCATCTTCCGCACGCTGGCCTTCATCCTCGGCTGTTTGGCATCGGGCTTCACCGGCTACATCGGCATGAACCTCGCCACCCGTGGCAACGTTCGTACCGCCGCTGCTGCCCTCACCAACAGCATGCCCAAGGCCCTCACGGTGGCGTTCCGCACCGGTGGCGTGGCTGGCATGTTCACGGTGGGCCTCGGCCTGCTCGGCGCCACCGCCATCATCATGATCTTCCAGAACACCAGCTCGGTGATCCTCATCGGCTTCGGCTTCGGTGGTTCGCTGCTGGCCCTCTTCCTTCGCGTGGGCGGCGGCATCTTCACCAAGGCCGCCGACGTGGGCGCCGACCTCGTGGGCAAGGTGGAAGCCGGTATCCCCGAAGACGACCCGCGCAACCCCGCCACCATCGCCGACAACGTGGGCGACAACGTGGGCGACTGCGCCGGTATGGCCGCCGACCTGTTCGAGAGCTACGAGGTCACCCTCGTCGCCTCCATCATCCTTGGTGTGGCTGCGTTCAACTCCGTGGGCGCCAACCCGGCCCTCGGCCTCATCTTCCCGCTGGCCGCTCGTGCCATCGGCGTGGTGGCCTCCATCGCCGGCGTGTTCGCCGTGAAGGCGAAGGAAGGCGAGACCAACGCCCTCAAGCCCATCAACAAGGGCTTCGCCGTCGCTGGTTCGCTCACCCTCGTGGGCACGCTCATCGTGTCGCTCGCCTATGTGGGCAACGACAACAACGACAACGCTGGCTGGAAGTGCTTCGGCGCTGTGGCCATCGGCCTCGTGCTGGCCCAGCTGATCAGCCGCCTCACCGAGTACTACACCGGCACCCACTTCACCCCGGTGAAGGAGATCGCCGAAAGCGCCGAGACCGGCCCGGCCACCGTCGTGCTGTCGGGTACCGCCAGCGGCCTCGAGAGCTCGGTCTACGCCGTCATCGCCATCGCCATCGCCATCGGCGTGGCGCTGGCCCTCGGCAGTGGCAACCTCACCTTCTCGCTCTACCTCGTGGCCCTCACCGGCATGGGCATGCTCGCCACCACCGGCGTCATCGTGTCGGAAGACACCTTTGGCCCGGTCAGCGACAACGCCGCCGGTATCGCCGAAATGAGCGGCGAGTTCCACGGCGAGCCGGAGCGCATCATGGTGAGCCTCGACGCGGTGGGCAACACCACCAAGGCCGTCACCAAGGGCTTCGCCATCGGCTCGGCCGTCATCGCCGCAGTGGCGCTGTTCGCCAGCTTCATCGAGACTGCCGGCAGCGAGCTCGGCATCAAGGTCGACAACCTGAAGGACGGCGTGTTCAAGGCCAAGGAGCTGATGATCAACGTCGCCGACCCGAAGATCTTCATCGGTCTGCTCATCGGTGGCGCTGTGCCGTTCCTGTTCTCGTCGTTCGCCATCCGCGCCGTGGGCCGCACGGCCGCCGTCGTGGTGCAGGAAGTGCGCAAGCAGTTCGCCGACGGCAAGATCATGAAGGGTGAGAAGGAGCCCGAGTACGGCCCCGTCATCGACATCTGCACCGAGGCATCGCTGCGTGAGCTCGCCACCCCGGCACTGCTCGCCGTGCTCACCCCGGTGATCGTGGGCTTCGGCATCGACTGGAAGGCGCTCGGCGCATTCCTCGCCGCCGTCATCCTCGTCGGTCAGCTCATGGCGAACTACCTCAGCAACGCCGGCGGCGCCTGGGACAATGCCAAGAAGTACATCGAAGACGGCCACCACGGTGGCAAGGGCAGCGACGCTCACAAGGCCGCCGTCATCGGCGACACCGTGGGCGACCCGTTCAAGGACACCGCCGGCCCGGCCCTGAACCCGCTCATCAAGGTGATGAACCTCGTGAGCCTGTTGGTGCTGCCCGCCATCATCAGCCTGCAGGACAACGACGGCGCCCGTTACAGCGTCGCCGCCGCTGCCCTCGTGGTGCTCGTCGGCGCCATCATCTACACGAGCCGTCAGAAGAACACGATCACCGCATCGTCGATCTGATTCGTTCACGTACGTAGGAAAGGCCCGGGCGCATGCCCGGGCCTTTCTGCTTTTCACGGCTAGCGTGCTGCACCGTGCTCGCCCTGCTCGACTTCGCCAACGAATGGATCAAGACGGGCGGCATCATCGCCCTCGCTGCCATCATCTTCGCCGAGACCGGGCTGCTGATCGGCTTCTTCCTGCCGGGCGACTCGCTGTTGTTCTTCGCCGGTTTCCTGGCCTCCGGAGCCGCATACGAACAGTTCGGCGAGCACTACATGCCGTCGTTGTGGGTGGTGATGCTGGTCACGTCGGTCGCTGCCGTCGTGGGCGATCAGGTGGGGTACTTCATCGGTCAGAAGTTTGGCCCGCGCATCTTCGACCGTCCGAAGAGCCGGTTCTTCGACCCGAACAACGTGAAGAAGGCCGAAGCATTCTTTGAGAAGCACGGCGCCAAGACCATCGTGCTGGCCCGCTTCGTGCCCATCGTGCGCACCTTCGTGCCAACGGTGGCCGGTGTCAGCAGCATGCACTACCGCACGTTCTTCACCTACAACCTCATCGGCGGCGTGGTGTGGGCGTGCGGCTTCACCACGCTCGGCTACTACCTCGGCGAGATCGAAGTGGTGAAGAACAACATCGAAATCGCTGCCATCGTCATCGTGCTGGTCTCCGTCACCCCGATCGCCATCGAGTTCTGGAAGCACCGCAAGGCGGCGCAGAGCGAGACCTCAGCCCCCTGAGGGCGCTACGAAGTCGATGAGGCGCTCGACGGCGCCCACCAGTTCGGGCCGCAGGTCGGCAAAGCTGTGCACCTTGTTGCGCAGCCGAGGCCAGAAGCCCGCCAGGTCCGTGCCGAGCGCTGCGCACATGCCCTGCTTCCACTCCACACCGCGGGGCACATCGGGCCACTCGTTGAGCCCCATCACGCGCGGCCACACGCCAGCCCACACATCAACGAAGGGATGACCGGTGACGAGCACCGAGGGGCCCTCCACCTGAGCGGCAAGGCGGGCTTCCTTCGAGCCGGGTACGAGGTGGTCCACCAGAATGCCGAGCTTGCGCTGCGGGCCGGGCTGGAACTCGCCCACCAACGCCACCACATGGTCGAGGCCGTGCATGGGTTCCACCACGATGCCCAGTTCGCGCAGGTCGTCGCCCCAGACGTGTTCCACCAGTTCGGCATCGTGGCGGCCTTCCACCCAGATGCGACTGGCCACGGCGGTGCGCGCCTTCGTCGGCCCGGCCGACTTCACCGAGCCACTGGCGGTGCGGCCTGCGGTGGCCGACGGTGCCGCGGACGGGCGCACCAGCGTGACCGGCTTGCCTTCGATGAGAAACCCGCCGGGCTTCAGTACGAACTCGCGCGTCGCACCCTTGCGATCTCGCAACGTCACCGCGCGAGCATCCACCTTCACCACATCGCCGCAGAAGCCACTGGAGCGGTCCTCCACGAGGAGGCCGGGCGTGGCAGGAACCGACGGATACGCCGGCCCGCGACGCTGCTGTTCGAACTCATCGAGGATGTCGCGGCTCATGGCAGGTCTACGGTACGCGCCAACCACCCGTTGGGCGTGAGCACCTGGCGAACGCCGCGGCCATCGCTGCGGCGGTAGGGAGCCCACAGCAGATCGGGGCCCTCGGGCATCGCCAGGGCGGCGGGCACGAATGGGGCTCCCCACACGTGCAGGCGGTGCGCCAACCCTTCCGCTGCCAGCACGCCACCAGGGAGCTCGATCTCCATGTCGAACTCGCCCGCTTGCTGGTAACCGTGAGCGATGTCCTCTGCGGCGCCGTTGGCGTACCACTCGATGTCGAATGTCACGGGAGTGAGGTCGCCGAACGGGCGACGCAACACGTCGTCGGGGCGCTCCAGCGCCACCCCATGGGCCTCGTTGCCGAGACTCCATTGCTGGAACGGCGAGTCGCAGGTGTGACCCGCCCACATCTCGGGCGGCTTGATCTCCAGGCCGGCGCGCAAGTCCGTGCCATTCAGTTCCTCCACATACAGGTAGGGCTCGCCCTCGCGGACCAAGCCCGCCCAGTAGTCGAAACGCTGGCTGCGTAGCTCGAGGCCGATGAACCAACCGAGATCGATCTCGGGGGTCCAGCCCCACCACCACCATGCCTCGACAGCAACATCGGCATGACGAAGTTCGTCGGCATTGGTACGCACCAGGGCAGACTAGGCGGGTGATTCGATATCTCAGCCTCGAATGGCTCGATGCACTCACTGCAGAGGTCGCCGCCAGCACCGAACTGCAGACCCTCGCCGAGCAGCACACCATCGGCGTGACCCAGGTGGTCACCGACGGCCCCGAGGGCAGCGTGAGCTACCACCTGCAGGTCGGCGATGGTGCTGCCGTGTTCGGCGCCGGTGCGGCATACCCCGAAGACGTGCGCATGGAGCAGACGTGGGAGACCGCCACCGCAGTGGCTACCGGCGCCATGAACGCCCAGGAGGCCTTCATCAAAGGACGCATTCTCCTCACCGGCAGCCAGCAGAAGCTGATGGATGCCCAGCCCGTCTTCGCCGCGCTCGACACCGTGTTCCGCACCGTCCGCGAGCGCACCGACTACATCTAGACCATGCCGGAACTGCCCGAGGTCCAGGCGCACGCCGAGCGGCTCACCGAGCAGTTCCGCGGCGCGGTGCTCGAGCGCTTCGTTCCGTTCAACTTCACGGCGCTCAAGACCGCCCTTCCCCGACCGGATGATGCGTACGGGATGCCACTGCTGCGCGTGCACCGTCGCGGCAAGTATCTGCTGCTCGACTTCGGTGCCGTTCACTTCGTCGTGCATCTCATGCAGGGCGGGCGGTTGCTAGTGGACACATCGCAGTCGGCCAAGCCCCGCAACGGTCAGGCCCGGTTCGTGTTCGCCGGTGGCGGGCCGGCGTTACTGCTCACCGAAGCTGGCCGAGAGCGACGTGCCGGCGTGTGGTGCGTCGCCACAGCAACCCTCGACGGCCCACCGATGGACCGCCTCGGACCCGACGCGTTGCAGTTCGACGCCACGTCGCTGGCCGCCGCGTTCGCAGCGCACAACATGAGGGTGCACGGCTTCCTGCGCGACCAGCACCAGATTGCCGGAATCGGCCGGATGCTGGCCAACGAGATCTGCCACCGCGCCAGGGTGTCGCCCTTCGCCATGACCGGCAAGCTCGGCGCCGCCGGTGCCTCCGCCGTGTTCACCGCGATGCACGAGGCCATCGACGAAGGCTTGGCCTACGAACGCACCCGAACCGACATGAGCTCGTCGGCCGACCGGCCTGGGCGCGTGCACCACCGGGTGGGCGAACCGTGCGAGGTGTGCGGTGACACCATTCGCTCGGTGAGCTACAGCGGCTACACCGTGGCCTACTGCCCCGCATGCCAGACCGATGGCAAGGTGCTGGCCGACAACACCACCAGCAGGTTCCTCAAGTAACGCGCACGCTCTACAGTCGGGGCATGCCGATCCACTTGCGCGCCGAACCTTCCGATTACGCACCAGCGGTGCTGGTACCCGGCGATCCGCGTCGAGCCCAGTACATCGCCGAAACGTTCTTCGATCCCGGCTACCGGCTGGTGAACGAAGAGCGCGGTGCCCTGGGGTTCACCGGCACGTACCGCGGCACGCCCATCAGCGTGCAGTCGGTGGGCATGGGCTGCGCGAGCGCTGGCATCTACTACAACGAACTCATTCAACTCGGCGCCACCCGCATCATCCGGGTTGGCACGGCAGGC
>CAIXIJ010000105.1 GCA_903919455.1 uncultured Acidimicrobiaceae bacterium
CTTGCACGTATCGACGAGCCGACCCGGGCAACCGGGTCGGCTCGTTCGCGTTCAGACCGGGTGTGCGGCGTCGGCGAGCCACTGCTCGAACGACGGCAGTGAGGCCAGTCGCTCGCAGTTGCCCAGCCGTTCATCGGCGTAGCTCACGAAGTCGGTGTCGAGCGTGCTGATGGCCTGCTGCACCACCGCCCACATGCCCTCGCGGAACTCGCTCATCATTTTCATCAACTGCAGCCGCGCCCGGCGCGCCGGCGTGATCTCGCCGAAGTAGGCGCGCAGCATCGCTTCGTCGGCCGCGTCGTCGAAGCCGCAGTTCACGCTGAGGTTGCCGAGGTCGAAACAGCGATCGTTCATACCGGCGTACTCGAAGTCGAGCAGCCATGCTCGGCCGTCGCGATGGTCGAACAGCACGTTGGCCGGCAGGAGGTCGTTGTGGCACGGCACCGATGCCGAAGGTGCCGCGGCGAAGGCTGCTTCGATGCGTGTGCTCTGCTCGAGCAACCGGTCGTATGCGGCCGGTGGCTGCACGCCGTGTATCGCTGCGTCGCGGGCATGCCACTCCACCACTCGGTGGATGGGGAACACCCCTGCAAGGGGTCCGCTGTGGTGGAAGCGACGCAACAGGCTCACCACGTCGTGGAGGCGTTCCATGAACGGTTCCGGGTCGAGGTGCTCGCCGGGCACCAACTCGGTGATGAGCGTGCCCACCTCGGGTAGCACCCCCGCAATGGGTGGTCCGATGCCCAGTTCCGCAGCGCGGGCGGCGGCCTCGGCCTCGTTGGCGCGGTCGATGCCCAACAGTTCGGTGCGCTCGCCCGGCACGCGCAACACGAACCGATGCCCCTCCACCGTGGCGACGAAGTTGGCGTTGGTGATGCCACCGTGCAGGGGAGCGATGGCAACATCGCGGCCCGCCCACGCAGGAACGCGGCTGGCGAGGTGGGCCAGATCCTCAGGACTCATGGCGATGGTGTAGCACCTGACAGTCTGTGCGCATGACGCGTGCGCCGACGCGTCGCCGAAGGAGCCACCCATGGGTCTGTATCCGTATGCCGATCGCTTCCCGATCGTTCGCAGTTTCCCTGAGCACGGCCGGCCGCGGGCCGAGATCCTCGCCGAGATCGAGGCCATGTCGGAGGTGGAGGACTCGCCCTACCACGAGGGCAAGATCAGCGGCTCCATCTACTCCGGCGACGACGCGCACTACGCGTTCCTCAACGAGGTGTTCGGCCACTACAGCCACGCCAACGTGCTGCAGCGCGACATGTACCCCAGCGCCACCCGTTTCGAGGGCGAGATCATCGCCATGACGCTCGACATGATGCACGGCGACGCCATTCCCGGGGGTACCGGTTGCGGTGTGCTCACCAGCGGCGGCACCGAGAGTCTGATGAACCCGCTGCTCGTGTACCGCGAGTGGGGCCGCGAGCGTGGCATCACGAACCCGAACCTGGTGATGCCCGTCACCGCTCACCCGGGTTTGCTGAAGGGGGCGCACTATTTCGGCATCGAGGTGCGCTTGGCTGAGGTCACCGATCAGTTCGTGGCCGACATGGATTCGGTGCGGTCGCTGGTGGATGAGAACACCGTGGCGTTGGCTGGTTCGGCGGGCACCTACCCGCACGGGCTGATCGATCCGATCGACCAGCTGTCGGATCTGGCGCTGGAGCGAGGCATCAACCTGCATGTTGATGGCTGCCTCGGAGGTTTCATCCTGGCATGGGGTCAAGACCTCGGCTATCCCGTGCCCACGTTCGATTTCCGTCTGCCCGGCGTCACCTCGATCAGCGCCGACACGCACAAGTACGGCTTCGGCCTGAAGGGCTCGAGCGTGCTGCTGTACCGCACGCCCGAGTTGCGTCGGCTGCAGTACTTCATCGTTCCCGACTGGCCGGGCGGCCTCTACACCTCCCCGGGCATGAGCGGTTCGCGATCGGGTGGCATCATTGCCTCGGCATGGGCGTCGATGGTGTCGCTCGGCCGTGAGGGCTATCTGGCCATTGCCGCCGACATCTTCCGAACCGCCGCCGAACTGCGCGAGGTGGTCGCCTCGTTCCCCGAACTGCGCGTGATGGGCGACCCGTACTTCAACGTGGCCTTCACCACCACGGAGGAGAGCGGGCTCGACATCTTTCTGGTGAACGACTTCTTGGGCACACGGCGCTGGCGGCTCAACGGTGTGCAGAAGCCGAATGCGGTGCACTTCTGTATCACTCGCCCGAATACCCAGCCCGGTGTGATCGAGAAGTTCCGTGTCGATCTGGGCGAAGCCATCCACCATGCCACTGCCCACCGAGGAACCGCAGCGCGATCCGGCGCGTTCTATGCCGGCGGCATGACCAGCGGCCAGATCGCTGCCGGAATGGCTGGCTGGCTCGATGCCACCCAGGCACTCCCGCCCGCGTGACCGCACCATTTGTGATGGGATTCACAACGCGTAGTAGCGTCGTCCCCGATGTCCGAATTCCTGCGCGATTACCTCACCGTGGTGTGGTTTGCCGCCATCGCACTTGTGCTGGCCGGCCTGCTCCTCGGCATCTCTGCCCTCATTCGTCCGAACAAGCCTTCGTTGCAGAAGAGCATGCCGTACGAAAGCGGTGTGAACCCGGTGGGCGACGGCTGGTCGCAGAGCCAGGTGCGCTACTACATCTTTGCGTTGCTGTTCGTGGTGTTCGATGTGGAAGCGGTGTTCATGTTCCCGTGGGCCACGCAACTCGAGCGCTATTCCACGGCGGGTCTGGTCGAAATGGCCATCTTCGTCTTCGTCCTGCTCCTTGGCCTCGTGTACGCGTGGCGCAAGGGCGTTCTTCGCTGGGTGTAACCGCATGGGTCTCGTCGACAAGGGGCGTCTGCCCAAGCCACTCACGTCCCTGTTCAACATGGGCCGTTCCTACAGCCTCTGGGTGTACCAGTGGGGTCTTGCCTGCTGCGCCATCGAGATGGGCGCCGCGTTCGCTTCGCCCCGCTACGACGTGATGCGCCTCGGCGTCATTCCGTTGCCCGCCAGCCCGCGTCAGGCCGACCTGGTGGTCATCTCCGGCACCGTCACCGACAAGATGGCCCCGGCCATCAAGCGACTGTACGAGCAGATGCCCGAGCCGAAGTACGTCATCAGCATGGGTTCGTGCGCCAACTGTGGCGGCCCTTACTGGGACAGCTACTCGGTCACCAAGGGTGTCGACCAGATCATTCCCGTGGATGTCTATGTGCCCGGCTGCCCGCCGCGGCCTGAGGCATTGCTCGAGGGTGTGGTGCTGCTGCAGCAGCGCATCAAGAACGAAGACATGGGTGCCCGCTGGCGCGGCGAGGGCATGGTGCCGCTCGTGCGCGAGCCCATCGTGGTGGGAGGTGGCCCCGTTGAGTGACGATGCCGCAACCCAGGAAATGGCTGCGCTCTCTGGCGATGCCCTCCGCGAGGGCGTGGTGCAAGCGCTGCGCGACGCGCTCGGCGACGCACTGCTGGATTCGCTGATCAAGCCGAACGACGACGTGTGGGTGCGAGTGCGCACCGATGCGTGGGTGCAGGCGGGTCACGTGCTGCGCGACACGGTCGGCTGCGACTACTTCTGCTTCCTCTCCGGCATCGACTGGATGCCCAGCCCGTTCGGGCGCGGCGAGGACGACCCCACTGCGCCGACCCCCGAGCGCGACACCGCGATCAAGCAGGGCTATGCCGGTGGCGACACCCGCATGCAGGTGTTCGCCCGAGTCACCAACCTCACGAAGCACTTCGGTGTCACCATCAAGGCCGACGTGTCCGACGATGCCCCGGCCATCGACAGCTGGATCCCGCTGTACGCCGGTGCCAACTGGCACGAGCGTGAATGCCACGAGATGTTCGGCATTGGTTTCAACGGCCACCCCGACCTTCGGAACATGTACCTGCCCACCGATTTCGAGGGGCATCCGTTGCGCAAGGACTTCCCGCTGCTGGCGCGTCTGGTGAAGCCGTGGCCCGGCATCGTCGACGTGGAGCCACTGCCCGGTGACGATTCAGAAGAGGGAGAAGCCTCATGACCGATCTCGTCGATCGCCAGAAGCTCAGCTACATCGCGGCGCAGGCTGCCGACGCTCGTCTGAACGTGGAGCTCGAGACCGAGGGCATGACCCTCAATATCGGTCCCCAGCACCCGGCCACGCACGGCACGCTGCGCATCATCGTTCGCCTCGACGGCGAGCAGGTGGTGTGGGCCGAGCCGAGCGCTGGCTACATGCACCGTGGCTACGAGAAGCTCACCGAAGTGCGCACCTTCCCGCAGGTCACCGCGCTGGTGAACCGCATCGACTGGCTGGGCAGCTTCGCCAATGAAGTGCCGTTCATCCTGGCCGCCGAGAAGCTGATGGAGATCGAAGCGCCGCCGCGTGCGCAATGGATCCGCACCATCCTGTTCGAGCTCAGTCGCATCGCCAACGTGAGCCTGTTCCTCGGCGATCTCGGCGTGCAGCTGGGTGCCGTCACCCCGGTGTTCATGGCATTCCGCGATCGCGAGCACGTGCTGAACCTCATCGAGGGCGCCACCGGTGGCCGCTTCCACCCCAACTTCGACCGCATCGGCGGCCTCAAGGACGATCTGCCGGCTGGCTGGATCGCCGAGACCAAGCAGGTGATGAAGAAGCTCCGCAACTTCTGCACCGAGATCGAAAACCTGCTGTTCGGCAACGAGATCTTCCAGAGCCGCCTACGCGGCATCGGCGTGATTCCCGCCGAAGTGGCCAAGCAGTACGGCCTCAGCGGCGCCAACCTTCGCGCCAGCGGCGTGGACTGGGACCTTCGTCGCGACCAGAGCCTGCCGCTCGCCTACGACAAGGTCGACTGGAAGGTCTGGACCCACCCCGACGGCGACAGCTTCGCCCGTTGCTGGATCCGCCTGCAGGAGACCCGCGAATCCACGCTCATCGTCGACCAGTTGCTCGACCAGATCCCGAGCGGCCCCATCATGGCCAAGGTGCCGCGCATCATCAAGGTGCCCGAAGGCGAAGCCTGGGTGAGCACCGAGAACCCGCTCGGCGAAATGGGTTACTACGTGGTGAGCAAGGGCGATCTCGGCCCGTTCCGGGTGAAGATCCGCTCGGCCAGCTTCAACAACATCTCCATCGTGCCGTGGGTGTTGCGTGGCGTGTATGTCCCCGACGTCATTTCCATTCTCGCGTCGTTGTACTTCATCCTGGGAGACATTGACCGGTGATGCTCGCTGTTGATCTTCCCTACTGGGCACAGTCGCTGTTGCGCGTGCTCGGTGGCACGGTGGCGGTGCTGTTGCCTGCGGGCACCATCGTGTACCTGTTCCTGTTCAAGATGATGAGCTTCATGCAGAGCCGCCTCGGCCCGATGGAGGCCGGCCCGTATGGCTCCATGCAGCTCTTCGCCGAAGTGGGCAAGTGGCTGCAGAAGGAAGACCTCGCCCCGGACGGCGCCGACAAGCGCATCTACCGCATGGCACCGCTGGTGGTGTTGGTGAGCACCTTCTTGCTGGTGGCCGTGGTGCCCTTCGGCCCCGACGCCTACTTCACGAACTTCGATGCGGGCGTGTTCTACATGCTCGCAGTGAGCAGCATCAGCACGCTCGGCATCCTGATGGCCGGCTGGAGCTCCGCCAACAAGTACTCGCTGCTCGGCGGTCTTCGTGCCGCTGGCCAGCTCATTGCCTACGAGTTGCCGATGGTGCTCGCCGTGCTCGGCGTGGTCATCCAGGCCGGCACCATGAACCTTCAGCAGATCGTGGTGAAGCAGAACAGCGACAGCATCTTCGGCTGGGATGGCCTGGGCAACCCCTACATCCTCACGCAGTTCATCGGCTTCGCCATCTTCATGATCGCGGTGCAGGCCGAACTCACCCAGACGCCGTTCGACATGCCGATCGCAGAATCCGAACTCGTGTCCGGCTACATGACCGAGTACTCGGGCTTCCGCTTCCTCATGTTCTTCATCGCCGAGTTCGCCACCGCCGGCGTGTTCTCGCTCATCGCAAGCGTGCTGTTCCTCGGTGGCTGGGGTGTTCCGTTTAGCTGGTTCGGCTGGGATGCCACCACTGGCAGCGTCGACAACTGGATGAACGTTGCAGGCCCCATCATCATGATCACGAAGATGATGGCGCTCTCGGGCATCATCATGTGGGTGCGGTTCAGCTACCCCCGCTTCCGTGAGGACCAACTGCAACGCTTCGCCTGGAAGGTGCTCATCCCGGTGTCGCTCCTCAACATCATGCTCACTGCGATCCTGAAGGTTGCGTTCTGATGGCAGCTCCGAAGAAGCCGCAGGTGCCCGGTCTGCTCAAGGGCCTGGGCGTCACCCTCAACACGATGGCCCAGACGCTGAAGCCGAAGAAGCTCGGCGGCGGCGCGGCCACTGTGCAGTACCCGCATGAGAAGGAGACCCCGCCGCTGCGTGCGCGCGGTGTCATCGCTCTGCGCGAAGACAACTGCACCTCGTGCATGCTGTGCGCCCGCAGCTGCCCCGACTGGTGCATCTACATCGAGGGCCACAAGGAACTTGCCCCGCCGCGCCGCGCCGGTGGTGCGCCGCGCAAGGTGAACAAGCTCGACCGCTTCGACATCGATTACGCGCTGTGCATGTACTGCGGCATCTGCGTAGACGTCTGCCCGTTCGACGCGCTGTTCTGGAGCCCGGAGTACGAGTACTCCGAGCCCAAGATCGCCGATCTGCTCCACGACAAGACCAAGTTGGGCGAGTGGATGGAGACCGTGCCCGAGGCGCCCGCGCTCGAGGCTGGCGCCGAGAAGAAGAAGGGCAAGTGATGGTGCTCGCCTCCGACATCCAGGTAGCCCAGAACGTCGGGTTCGCCATCATCGCCCTCATGATGATCATCGCTGGTGTTGGCGTCATCGCCGCCCGCAACGTGGTGCACGCGGCACTGTCGCTCGTGGTCGTGATGGCTGGCGCTGCCGCAAACTACGTGCTGCTGTCGGCCGAATTCGTAGCGGTCACCCAGGTGCTGGTGTACATCGGTGCCGTCATGGTGCTGTTCCTCTTCGGTGTGATGCTCACCCGTGCGCAGGTCGGCAAGGACGCCGAACTGAACAACAAGAACGCAGTGGTCGCCGCCCCGGTGGCGTTGCTGCTGTTCGGGGTGTTGGCCTACGTGCTGTTGAAGGGGTTCTCCGACGACAAGATCGCCGCCACCACGGGCAACGGTGCCAAGCCCCAAGACACCGCCGTCATCAGCGACCTCATCTTCAAGCCGTACCTGCTGCCCTTCTGGGCGCTGTCGTTCGTCCTGCTCGCCGCCGTCATCGGCGCCATCGTGTTGGCCCGGAAAGACTGACGGGGAAGGAACACCGAATGCTGCTCAACCAGTTCCTCATCCTCGGCGCTCTGCTGTTCTGCATGGGCGTCTACGGGGTGCTCACGCGCAAGAACGCCGTGATGGTGCTCCTCAGCATCGAGTTGATCCTCAACTCGGTGAACATCAACCTCCTGGCTTTCGACGCCATGAACGGCAACAGCGACGGCAACGTCTTTGCGCTGTTCATCATCGCGGTGGCGGCGGCCGAAGTGGGCGTGGGTCTTGCGATGGTGCTGCTGATCTTCCGCAACCGCAAGAACATCTCGCTCGACGACCTGTCGGAAATGAAGGGCTGACGCATGTTCGCTGAAGCAGAAGCCACGCACGCAGCGGGCTGGTTCCTCGAGCATGCGTGGCTCATTCCGGTCATTCCTGCCGTGGCGTTCTTCCTCATCATCTTCTTCGGTAAGAAGATGCCTCGAGGTGGCAGCGAGATCGGCATCGCTGCGATGCTCGCCTCGTTCGTGATCGCTGCAGGTGCCACCTATCAGTGGATTCAATGGACCCACCACAGCGAAGAGGCCATCGACAAGACCCTCACCTGGTGGTCGAGCGGCCCGCTGAAGTTCTCCATCGGCCAGCACATCGACGGCCTCGCCGTGATGGCACTGGTGCTCGTGGCGTTCATCAGCACGCTGGTGCAGATTTACTCCACCGAGTACGTGCGTGGCGATCGTCGCTACACCCACTTCTTTGCCAGCCTCACGCTGTTCTCCGCCGGCATGCTCGCCATGGTGCTCGCACCCAACATGGTGCAGTTCGTGCTCGGCTGGGAAATCATGGGCCTCTGCTCGTTCATGCTCATCGGCCACTGGTGGGAAGAGGAAGCCAACGCTCGCGCAGCGCTGAAGGCCTTCTTCACGGTGCGCACCGGCGACATGGGCCTGCTGGTGGGCACCGCGATGCTCCTTGCCGTGTTCGGCACGCTCGACATCGGTGGCGAGCACGGCATCAACGCCATGGCCGCTGCTGGTGAGTTCGACAGCAAGTCGATGCTCATGTGGACCGCAGTTGCGCTCTTCATCGCAGCCATCGGCAAGAGCGGTCAGTTCCCGCTGCACACCTGGCTCCCCGACGCCATGGCTGGCCCCACTCCGGTGTCGTCGCTGCTGCACTCCAGCACGATGGTGGTGGCCGGTGTGTTCCTCGTGGCTCGTATCTACCCGGTGTTCCACATCGGTCTCGACATCAACGTTGCTGGTCACCACTTCAACTTCATCGCCGTCATCGGTGGTATCACCATCCTCATCGCTGCCGGTCTGGCGTTCGTGCAGAACGACATCAAGAAGGTGCTGGCGTACTCCACGGTGAGCCAGTTGGGCTACATGATGATGGGCCTCGGCGTGGGTGCCTGGATGCCCGCCGTGTTCCACATCTTCACGCACGCATTCTTCAAGTGCTGCTTGTTCCTCTGCGCCGGTTCCATTGCGCACACTGGCTCGCACCACAGCTTCGACATGAAGACCGACATGGGTGGCCTGCGCAAGAAGATGCCCGTCACGTTCGTCACCTGGGTGATCAGCACGGCCGCCCTGTGTGGTGTGCCGTTCTTCAGCGGCTTCTTCTCCAAGGACGAGATCATCGACTCGGCCCATGCGAACGACTACACGGTGTTCTGGATCATCGGTCTCATCGGTGCGTTCATGACCACTGCGTACATGACTCGAGCGACGTACCTCACGTTCTTCGGCAAGGCCCGCGGCGGTGCGGCTCACTTCGTGGACGGTCACGAAGACCACAGCCACGACGCAGCCTCCGACGAGGTGCATCACGACGTCGATGGTCTCGACACGCACGCCCACCCGGTGCACGACGACCACCATGCGCCGCTGAACCATGGCAAGCCGCTGCCGTTCGCTCCCGATGATTCGCCGTGGCAGATCACTGCGCCGCTCATCCTGCTCAGCTTCCTGGCGCTCGTGGCCGGCTACCTCAACGCAGCCCCGTTCCACTGGCACTCGTTCGAGCACTGGCTCGAGAGTTCCATCGGCTTGCCCATCGGCGAGGGTGGCATCCCCGAGCCGCCCGCGTTCGAGTGGGTCAACGCGCTGCCCAGCATCGTGCTGGTGCTTGCCGGTTTCGCCGTCAGTCTGTTCCTCAGCAAGAAGGTCTTCTTCAACGACGAGAAGTCGCCGTTCAAGGGTCTCACCGAGCGCAACTCGCTCCTTGGAGCCGGGCACAGGTTCTTGGTGAACAAGTACTACCTCGATGCGCTCTATGAGGGTGTCATCGTGAAGTCCATCGCTCATCCGATCGCCAAGGCGGCGTACTGGGTCAACCAGAACGTCCTCGACGGCGTGGTGAACAGTGTCGGCATCACTGGCCGACGCACGGGTGAGTGGGTGTACCGCAATGTCGACCAACGTGTGGTCGACGGAGCGGTGAACGGAAGTGGTGCAACCGCACGCGGCGCCGGTGGCGTGCTGCAACCGGTGCAATCAGGCAAGGTCAGCATGTACGGAGCGCTGCTGTTCGGTGCCGCAGCAGTCGGTGCGCTCGTACTCGTACTCGTCAACAGCTAGAGGGATCCATGCACGACGTACTTCAGAACCAACAGTGGCTACTCAGCCTCGGCGTCTTCCTGCCGTTGGCTGGTGTCCTGGTGATGCTGTTCATCCCCAAGAGCGACGAGTCGACGGTGAAGGGTGTGGCCATCCTCACCGCAGCGGCGACGCTCCTGGTGGGCATCTACACCATGACCCAGTTCGACTACGGCAAGGCGGGGTCGCTCCAGTTCTTCACCACGAACAACTGGATCACGCCCATCAAGGCCACGTACACGATCGGCCTCGATGGCATCAGCCTGCCGCTGTATGTGCTCTCGATGATCATCACACTGCTCGTGATGATCTACTCCTGGGATCACGTGCCGTCGCCCGGCAACCCGAAGGCGTTCTTCATCCTCATGCTGGTGCTCCAGACCGGCATGGCGGGCACCTTCGTGGCGCAGGACCTCATCCTCTTCTTCGTGTTCTTCGAAGTGGTGCTGCTGCCGATGTACTTCATGATCGGCGTGTGGGGTGGCGAGAACCGCCAGTACGCGTCGCTGAAGTTCTTCCTCTACACGATGTTCGGCTCGGCACTCATGCTGGTGTCGTTCATCGCGCTGTTCGTCGTCACCCGCAGCCACGCCGCCGACCCCGAAGCCGCCAACTTCAGCTTCAAGTGGTTCCTTGAGAACGGCGCCGACGTGTCGAAGAACACGGCCATCTGGATCTTCGCCGGCATGTTCATCGGCTTTGCCGTGAAGGTGCCGATGTTCCCGTTCCACACCTGGCTGCCCGACGCCCACACGCAGGCGCCCACGCAGGGCTCGGTCATCCTGGCCGCCATCCTGCTGAAGCTCGGTACCTACGGCTTCGTGCGCATCGCCATTCCGTTCCTGCCTCAGGCCGCCACGAAGTGGGCCCCGGTCATCGGTGTGCTCGCCGTCATTGGCATCATCTACGGCGCACTGGGCTGCTTGGCCCAGACCGACATGAAGCGGCTCATCGCGTTCTCGTCGGTGGCTCACATGGGCTTCGTGATGCTCGGTATCGCCACCCTTACGCCGCTCGGTATCAATGCGGCCCTGTTCGGCATGGTGGCCCACGGCCTCATCACCGGCATGCTCTTCTTCGTCGCCGGTTCGGTGAAGGAGCGCTACCACACCCTCGAGATCAAGCGCCTCAGCGGTCTGCTGCAGCAGGTGCCGAAGCTCGGCTGGATCCTTGGTATGTGCGCCATGGCGTCGCTCGGTCTTCCCGGCCTCGCCGGCTTCTGGGGTGAGTTCCCGGCAATTCTCAGCTCTTGGAACCCGCTGCACGGCGACGGTCTCCCGTACGGCGGCCTGAGCCTCACGTTGTTCCGCTGGCTTACCGTCATCGCCGCCCTCGGCACCGTGCTGGCTGCCGGTTACCTGTTGTGGCTCTATCAGCGCACCGCGTTCGGCAACCCGACCGCAGAGTTCGCAGGCCTCGGAGCCGACGGTGCCCACGGTCATGATGCGCACGGTCACGACGCCCACGGTCACGACGCCCACGCCGCTGATGCGCATGGAGCTGATGCTCATGGCGAGGGTGGCCACGAACTGATCCACGACGTGAACAAGTTCGAGTGGATCGCATGGACGCCGCTCTTGCTCGCCATCGTGGTGTTCGGCGTGCTGCCGCAGCTGATGTTCAAGCTGTTCGATCCGGGTGTCGTGGAGCTCGTCAAGGTCTTCGGCGGGAAGTGACCTGATGCTCGGATCCATCCTCGCCGCAGTGGGCGACTTCACCCCGCCGAAGGTCGACTACCACGCCATCGCGCCCGAGCTCGTGCTCGCGGCAGGTATCTGCGTGGTGCTGCTCGTCGATCTCTTCGTCCCGGAGCACCGGCGCTGGATCACGGGCACGCTCGCAGGCTTCTTCATGCTGGGCGCGGTGCTGCCGATCGTGACGCTCGCCGTCACGGGGAGCGATGTCCGCGATGCGCTCGGCGACGGCCGCTACATGATCGACAACTTCAGCCTCATCCTGAAAGCGTTGTTCCTGTTGGCTGGCTACGTGGTGGTACTGCTCAGCACGAACGAACTCGAAGAGGGTGGCTATTACCAGGGCGAGTACTACGTGCTGCTGCTCAGCAGCGTGCTCGGCATGGTGATGCTGGCCTCGAGCCGCGATCTGGTGAGCATCTTTGTGGCGCTGGAGTTCCTC
>CAIXIJ010000106.1 GCA_903919455.1 uncultured Acidimicrobiaceae bacterium
CGCCTTGCCTTTGCAGCGGCACTTGGGCAGACTGCCCTGATGGATGCAGTCACCGTGCGCCTCTGGGCCGCCGAGCAGCTGTGGTGGTGGCCGAACCGCTTGCACGTGTTCGCGATCGTCCTCTACGGCGCGCTCATGGTGCTTGGCTGGCAGTGGCAGAACGTGGTGGTCGAGGTCGTCCTCATCTGCTGGCTGGCGTGGCGCATCCATCACTGGGATCAGCAGCGTCGTCGGCGTCGCCCCATTCGCGTGCGCGTGCGCTGAACGGCGTCAGGTCCAGAGACGCAAGGCGGTGAAGACCGCCATGCCCACGCAGATCATCGCGGTCATGTTGCGGAACTTCGCGAACACCAGTCCGGCCGCCAGCAGCGCCCACATCTGGTGGTTGCTCCAGCTGATGTAGGGCTCGTGCTGTTTAGTGAACACCGCTGGTGCCACGATGGCCGTGAGCGCGCACACCGGTGCGTACTTCAACGCCCGCTCCCACGACTTCGGCAGTTGCACCGAGGGCGGGAGCATGAAGAAGCTGCCACGCGTCGCAAAGGTGACCACCGTGAGCCCCACGGTGGCGAACGCCATGTACGCCCAATCGTGAAACGGGCTCATGCCGCGCTCGGTTCCGGCTCGGGTTGCACTTCGCTGCGGCTGCGCCATACGTCGGCCGCCACTGCCACGCTGCCGCCGATGAGCACCGACACCACCAGGCCGAGTCGCATCGGCATCGATGCCGTGTAGACCGCCAACACTCCGGTGACCAGGATGCCGACCGCGGCGGGAAACTTGTTGGCCATCGGGATGAGTACCGCCACCAGCGCCAGCGCCGCTGCGAGTTCGAAGCCCCATTCGGTGGGGAACAGTCCGCCGATGATGATGCCCACGTAGGAGCTGAGCTGCCACGCCACCCAGTTCACAGTGGCTCCGCCATAGAAGAAGCCGAACTGCTCGGGCGTGCCAAGCTCGGTGGCATCACCGAACCTGCGTGAGAACAGGGCGAACCCGAGGTCACCGTTCAGGTAGCCCGCCAGCAGGCGCTGCTGCCACGGCAGCTTCACGAAGTAACGCCGCGATGCGGCAGCGAAGATGACAAAGCGCAGGTTCACCAAGAGGGCGGTCACCCACACGACGGGAAGCGGTGCGCCCACGGCCAACAGCGGCAGCGTCGCCAATTGGGCAGAGCCGGCGAATACGAAGAACGTCACGATCAGTGCCCCGGGTACCGTCATGCCGCCGTTCACCATGGCAACACCGGTGACCAGACCCCACACCGAAATGGCGAGAGCCAGGGGCATCATCGAACGAACACCCTCTCGGTACGAGTCGTGGGGGCATGGAGCGAAGAAGCGGGCGCGCAACGCCTTCATCGATGGCTCATCGTGACAGGTGGTCGAATTCGAGTTCGATCACGCCACGCGCATCCACGCTGGTGAGGATTCGCACGGGGCGACGGCCCTGCCATGGGCCTTCTTCGTCGCTGTCGTGCAGCGCGGGCAGGGTCTTCCCGCGGCAGACGCTGTGACCGGTGTCCACTCGGATTGGCAATTCCGTCCAGGTGAACAGGTGCGGCGCGAGCAGGTAACTGATGGTGGTGGAGTCGTGCACGTAGATGCCGTCTACGTGGTTGCGGTCGCGATAGAAGCCCGAGTAGTACGGCACGATGGCGGCGAGGTGGGCCGCACGCGGGCCGGGGATCTTGCCGAACCGGGCCAGATCGTCGTTGGTCATCGTGATGCTGTGCGTCACGTCGAGCCCGGCCATCACGATGGGGCAATCCGCTCCGAACACGATGTCGGCGGCCTCGGGGTCGTTGAGGATGTTGGCCTCCGCCGCGGGGGAGGCGTTGCCGCTGGTGAAGGCGGCGCCACCCATCACCACGATCTGCTTCACGAACGACGTGAGGTCGGGGCGCATCAGCATGGCAAGTGCCATGTTCGTGAACGGCCCGAGCAACACGATGGTGATGTCTTCCGGCGCGGCCATCACCGTGTCGATGATGAACTGCGCAGCGTGCACGGGTTCCACCTGCCGGGTCGAGGGCGGCAGGAACACATCGCCCTGGCCGTCCTCGCCATGAACGAAGGCCACGGGGCCGCGATAGTTCATGGCCAACGGGCGCGAGGCTCCCTGAGCCACCGGAATGTCGGGGCGGCCGGCGATGTCGAGTAGCCGCAGCGCATTGATGGTGCAGAGGTCGGTGTGGGCGTTGCCGAACACCGTCGTGAGCCCCACGACCTCCAGCTCGGGCGACGCCAGCGCGAAGAAGATGGCCATCGCGTCGTCGATGCCGGGGTCGGTGTCGATGAGGATGCGAGTGGAAGAGGTCACTGTGCGAATGTACCTGCGGCAGGCGCATTCGTGAAGGTTGGCGGCCGCCGTGCTGTACTAACGGATCGCCCAAGGAGATCTTCATGTTCGTTGCCACTGTCATCGTGTCTGTGTTGCTCGCGCTCGTTGCCCTCGGTTCCGCTGGCGCCAAGCTTGCCAAGCACCCCAAAGTCATCGAGTCGGTCACGGCGGTGGGCGTGCCTGCGAACCGGGTTCCCATCCTCGCGATGCTGGAGATTGCCGGCGCCGTCGGTGTGATCCTCGGGCTGTGGGTGGCACCGCTCGGCATCGCTGCGGGCATCGGCCTGGTGCTCTATTTCATTGGTGCAACTGCGGCGCACGTGCGGTTGCACGACAACGAGTACCAGCCGCCGGCGGTGCTGGCTTTGCTGGCGGCCGTTGCCGTGGTGCTGCGCATCGTCACGATGTGACGTTGGGCGGTTCGCTGTCGAGTTCTTCGATGGTCAACCGGAACAGCGTGGTGACCACAGCGGTGACGGCGAGATGGAACGCGGCGGCCAGCAGCAGCGCGTCGCGTATGCCGATGGCGTTCGCTGCGGCGCCCCACAGCACGGCCCCGAGCGACATGCCGACCCACACGGTGAGCATCACGACGGACGATGCTCGGCCGCGAATCCAGGTGGGCAGCATCATCATGAACATCGAGTAGATCGTGTTCATCGCTGCCATCGATCCGATGCCGGTGAACAGCACCCCAACGAGCGCCACGGGGATCCATTCGGTGACGGCCACCATCGCTGTGCCGAGGCTCCACAGCGTGGCTGCGCCGAAGATGAGCGCATCCGGCTCGAAGCGCAGTTTCAGCGGCGGCATCAGCCAGACCGCCATCACGGCACCGATACCGACGGCCGCGGACAGCAGGCCGAACTGTGTTGCGGTGGTGTGGAGTTGTTGGCGTGCCACCACGGGCAGCAGCGCGACCATCGCGGAGGTGGCCAGGAATGACAGCGCGATGCGGATGGCGTACTTCTTCAGCACGGGTTTGCCGGCGAAGTAGGTGATGCCGGTCTTCATCGCGGCGAGTTTTGGCTCGTTCGAGGTGGGCCCCGGGCGCTCCGGTCGGTACCGCCACATCACCACCACGATGCCCAGAAACGACGCGGCGTTGATGAGGAACACGGCGCCGGGGCCGGCGAGTGCAATCGCCACGCCTGCCAGCGCTGGGCCCGCCGATTGTGAGCCGTTGTACGCGATGTTGTTCAGACCGATTGCCTGGCCGAGTTCGGCCGGAGTCACCAGGTCGGGGATGAGTGCCATGAACGCCGGGCCCGACATGGTGAGCGCCACCGAGAGCACGAATGTCAGCATCAGCAGCGAGGGCACCTGTAGGTGGTGAGTGACGGTGAGCACGCCCAGCGCGGCGGCCAACAGCATGGAAACCACCTGGCTGATGAGGATGAGCTTGCGGCGGTCGAGCACATCGGCGAATGCCCCTGCGGGAATGGCCACCAGAAAGCCGGGCACTCCCCACGCCGTCTGCACCAGGCTGACCACGGTGGGGTTGCTGCTGAGGTCGGTCATGGCCCACGCGGCAGCCACGGTGTGCATGGTGGTGCCGACGTTGGACACCACCGAGGCGATCCACATGGCGCGAAACACCCTGACGCGCAGCGGCGACCACGGGCCGAGTTCCGGGGTCGCGGCGATAATGGCCATTGCCGCAGTCTGCCGCACGCGAGACTCGTCGTTCTGGTTCGGTCGGAGGGAGAGGTCGCGATGGGCGATGTACGTGTGCGCCTCGGCGGGAACTATCGCAAGCTCTATCTGTCGACCGCCGTGTCGAACATCGGCGATGGCATGGCTTCCATTGCGTACCCGTGGCTGGCCACTGCGATCACCCGCAACCCGCTGCTGATCGCGCTCGTCGTGGCTGCGCAGCGGTTGCCGTGGCTGGTGTTCACCTTGCCCGCGGGTGTAATCACCGATCGAGTGGACCGCAAGAAGGCCATGGTGGCCATGGACAGCCTGCGGTTCGTGTTCACCTTGTTGATCGCGGTGGCCGTGTTCACGCAGCAGGACGTGCTGCCCAAGCCCGACGCGGTACAGAGCGTGGTGGGTACGCGAACCGGGCTCTACCTGCTGCTCCTGGTGGCAACAGTGTTGCTGGGCTCGGCGGAGGTGCTGCGCGACAACGCCGGGCAGACCTTCATGCCGTCGATCGTGGCGCCCGAACACCTCGAGCGTGCCAACGGCCGGATGTGGAGCATCGAGACCGTGGCCAACACGTTCATCGGCCCACCGCTCGGCTCGCTGCTGCTCGTGACCGCATTCTCCGTTCCGTTCTTCGTGGATGCCGGCTCGTTCTTCGCCGCGGCGGCCCTGGTGGCGGCCATTCCCGGCACGTTCCGGGTTACTCGACCCGAAGCGGAATCCAGTGAACCGCGCCCATCCTGGACGGTGGAGCTGAAGGAAGGTTTCCGCTGGCTGTGGAGTCATCCGCTGCTGCGTTCAATGGCGATCATCCTCGGCTTCATGAACTTGGCGTCGAACCTCAGTGGCGCCGTGTTCCTGCTGTTCTCCCAGGACGTGCTCGGGGTCACGCCGCTCACGTTCACGCTGATGGGTTTCGGTTTCGCCTTCGGCGCCATCGTTGGCGGCTATGCAGCGCCGTGGATGTCGCGCCGCTTCGGCAGCGGCACCTGTTTGGCCATCACGTTGGCAGCCGGTGGCGTCATGGAGTTATTGGTGGGGTTGTCGTGGTCGTGGCCGATGGTGGCGGTAGTCGTGGCCATCGGCACCCTGCTGGGCAGCACCTGGAATGTCATCACCGTCAGCCTTCGCCAGACCATCATTCCCGCCCACCTACTGGGCCGTGTGAACAGCGTCTACCGCTTCTTCGCCTGGGGAATGATTCCCATCGGCGCATTGCTCGGTGGTCTGGTGGTGCTGGTGTCGTCGCGGTTCGTCAGCCATGAGATGTCGCTGCGCATGGTGTGGTTTGTGGATGCGGGCATTCATGCCGTGCTGTTCCTCGTGGGTCGGCGGGTGCTCACCACCGAACGCTTGGAGTCCGCTCGGGCGGCGGCGGTGGCGGCAGCGGTGGTCGAGACGGGTGTGGGGTCGTGAGCGAACCGTCCGAACTGCGGATTCATCGCCGCGCCGAGGTGCGACGCACTGCTCTCGACGAACATTCGTGGGTGGAACTGGTGGAGGGCTTCGTTCGTGTACCCAGCGAGGAATTCGCCGGCGTGCTCGCCGACACGGCTTGGGGTCAGACCGAGGTGCTGCGCTACGACCAGTACGTGCCCGAACAACGCCTCAGCGCCGGATTGCGGAGCGACAGCAGGCCGCTGTTGCGCCAGACCGACCTTCATCTGCAGGCCACGTACCGGGTGCCGTTCGAAGGTGTGGCCGCCATCCAGTACCGCACCGGCGGCGACTTCCAGGGACTGCATAGCGACCGAGCGATGCGCTGGCTCGACGACACCCGAGTTGCCATTGTGGTGCTCGGGCAGCGACGTCCGTTCGTGCTCCGGCCACGCGGCAACTGGACCGCGTCATTGGCCGAGCGACTGCCCGCTGGCGAGCATCCCGACGATGTGGTGCTGATGCCGGGTGAGGGGGATCTGCTGGTGATGGGCGGTGCCTGCCAACGCGATTGGCTGCACGGCGTTCCGGCCTTCGACACGCCGAACACGCGCATCTCGCTGACGTGGCGGTGGGCTCGACGGGTGGGGCGGCCCGACACCAACCCGGGTTACTACGACGGCCGCCAGTACGGCGATGCGCCGCGTAAGCCGGGCAGCCGAACGCGCCGTTCCGCATCGTGAAATTCCCGGGACACTTGTGCGGAGAATCGCTGTGACGGTGGTCGCATCATTGTGGGCATTGGCGTACGATTAGTCACCTTGAACGAGTCCGACATCCCCTCCATCGCGAGCGAGTACGCATCGTGGGCCGGCGGCCTGATGCCCGCGTTGCATGCCATCCAGCATCACGCCGGCTACATCGACAGCGCGCACGTGCCACTGCTGGCCGACACCTTCAACCTGTCGGTGGCCGAAGTGCACGGTGTCATCACGTTCTACAAGGACTTTCGCACCACTGCGCCGGCTGGCCCGGTGGTGCACGTGTGTCGCGCGGAGGCCTGCTTGTCGCGCGGTGGGGCTGGCGTGTTCGACGCTGCCGTGGCCGCTGCCGAGGGCCAACCCGTTCACGTGGAAGAAGTGTTCTGCTTGGGTCTGTGCACCCAGGGTCCGGCCGTGTCGGCCAACGGGCAGCACCACCGCAACGTCACCGCAGAGAGCGTGTCCACCATCATCGGCACCGTGGCCCGTCGTGAGCCGGTCGAAGCACCCGTGCCCACCTCCGGCGATGGCGTGAAGGTGTTCGTGCCGGTCGATGCTGCCGCCCGTGCGGCTGGTGCCGATGCCGTGGCCGCAGCCTTCGCTGCTGAGGCAGGTGTGCGCGTCGTGCGCAACGGTTCGCACGGCATGCTCTGGCTCGAACCCATGGTGGAAGTGGTTCGCGATGGCGTGCGCGTGGCCTACGGCAACGTGGAGGCCGCCGACGTAGCAGCCATCCTGGCCGGGGGTGAGCACCCCAAGTACCTCGGCCCCACCTCCGAGCTGGAGTGGATGAAGGGTCAACAGCGCGTCACGTTCGGTCGTGTCGGTGTGATCGACCCGCGCGATGCCGACGATTACGTGGCCCATGGCGGCCTGGTCGGCCTGCGCCGCGCTATGGCCATGCAGCCCGCCGACGTGGTCACCGAGATCACCGACAGCGGCCTACGTGGCCGCGGCGGCGCAGCGTTCCCCAGCGGCATCAAGCTGCGCACGGTGCTCGACACGCCGTCCGCACAGAAGTACATCGTGTGCAACGCCGACGAAGGCGACAGCGGCACGTTCGCCGACCGCATGGTGATGGAAGGCGATCCCTTCCTACTGATCGAAGGCATGATCATCGCCGGTTGGGCCGTGGGCGCCAACGATGGTTTCGTCTACATCCGTAGCGAGTACCCCGACGCTATTGCCACCATGCAGTCGGCCATCGCCAGCGCCGAGACGCTCGGCTGGCTCACGTCGCCCTCGTCGGGCGCGGCCGGCATTCTCGGCACCGACTTCCAGTTCCGCCTCCACGTGCGTGTCGGCGCCGGCGCCTACATCTGCGGCGAAGAGACGGCGCTCATGGAGAGCATCGAGGGTCGTCGGGGCATCGTGCGCGCCAAGCCGCCGCTGCCCGCCATCGAGGGCCTGTGGGGCAAGCCCACGGTCATCAACAACGTGCTCAGCCTGGCGGCCATGCCGTCGGTGATGGCCGATGGTGCGGGTGCCTACCAGTCGCTCGGCACCGGCCGCAGCCGCGGCACCCAGGTGGTGCAACTCGCCGGCAATGTGGCGCGTGGCGGCATCGTGGAGGTGCCCTTCGGCGTCACCGTGCGCGAGATCGTCGAGCAATGGGGTGGCGGTACGGCCAGTGGCCGCCCAGTGCGCACCGTGCAGGTGGGCGGCCCGCTCGGCGCCTACCTGTCGCCCGAGCAGATGGACCTGCCGGTGGATTACGAAGCCTTCAACGCCGCTGGCGCGCTCTTGGGGCACGGCAGCATGGTGGTGTTCGACGACACAGTCGACATGGCAGCGATGGCCCGCTTTGCGATGGAGTTCTGCGCCGTCGAGTCCTGCGGCAAGTGCACCCCGTGCCGCATCGGCAGCACTCGCGGTGTGGAACTGATCGACAAGATCGTCGCAGGCCAGGATCGCCTCAAGAACATCGAAGTACTCGTCGACTTGTGTGAGGTGATGGCCGACGCATCGCTCTGCGCAATGGGCGGCTTCACGCCGCTGCCGGTGCGCAGCGCCCTCACGCACTTCACCGACGACTTTCATCGACCCGCCCCGAACGGAGTCCACGCATGACGCTCAGCATGAACGTCCTCTTCGACGATCACGATCTCGGCACACCCGCCGCCGATCGTCGTCGCAACCCCGCCACCGACACCGTCGCTGTCGTCATCGACGGTCAGACCGTGGAGGTGCCCGAGGGCACCTCGGTGATGCGCGCCGCCGCCATCGGTGGTGTCGACATTCCGAAGCTGTGCGCTACCGATCGCCTCGACCCCTACGGCTCGTGCCGTCTGTGTCTGGTGGAGATCGACGGTCGCAAGGGCACACCTGCTTCGTGCACCACGCCGGTTGCCGCCGGCATGAGCGTCACCACCCAGTCGCCGAAGCTCGAGAAGCTGCGTCGCGGCGTGATGGAGCTGTACATCAGCGACCACCCGCTGGATTGCCTCACCTGTGCTGCGAACGGCGACTGTGAACTGCAAGACATGTCGGGCGCTGTCGGCCTGCGCGAGGTCCGCTACGGCTACGAGGGCGACAACCACCTCGACCTTGGCAAGGACACCTCGAACCCGTACTTCACGTTCGATTCCTCGAAGTGCATCGTGTGCTCGCGCTGCGTTCGTGCCTGCGAAGAAGTGCAGGGCACCTTCGCGCTCACCATCGAGGGCCGTGGCTTCGGCTCACGTGTGTCCGCCGGTTTCAAGGGCTCGTTCATGGACAGCGACTGCGTGAGCTGCGGCGCCTGCGTACAGGTGTGTCCCACGGCCACGCTCACCGAGAACTCCATCATCGAGATGGGCCAGCCGCGTCGCACCGTGCTCACCACGTGCGCGTACTGCGGTGTGGGTTGCTCGTTCAAGGCCGAGATGCAGGGCGAGCAAGTCGTTCGCATGACCCCGTACAGCGGCGGTGGCGCCAACGAGGGTCACTCGTGCGTGAAGGGCCGTTTCGCGTGGGGCTATGCCACGCACCAGGACCGCCAGCTGGAACCGATGATCCGCGAGAAGATCACCGACGACTGGACCGTGGTCACGTGGGAGGAAGCGATTTCCTACACCGCCGCCAAGCTCAAGGACATCCAGGCCCGTCACGGCCAGGGTGCCATCGGCGGCATCACCTCGTCGCGCACCACGAACGAAGAAGTGTTCGCGGTGCAGAAGATGATCCGTACGGCGTTCGGTAACAACAACGTCGACACCTGTGCTCGCGTGTGCCACTCGCCCACGGGCTTCGGCCTGTCGCAGGCGTTTGGCACATCGGCAGGTACGCAAGACTTCAAGTCGGTAGAGATGTCCGACGTCATCCTGCTCATCGGCGCCAACCCCACGGATGCGCACCCGGTGTTCGCGTCGCGCATGAAGAAGCGGTTGCGTGAGGGTGCCGACATCGTGGTGGTCGACCCGCGTCGCATCGACCTGGTGCGCACCGCCCACATCGAGGCCAAGCACCACTTGCAGCTGCGCCCCGGCACCAACGTGGCCATCATCAACGCGCTGGCGCACGTCGTGGTCACCGAAGACCTCGTCGACCATCGCTTCGTGCAAGAGCGCTGCGACCCGGCGGAGTTCGCCAACTGGGCTTCGTTCGTGTCGCAGCCCGAGAACAGCCCGGAGGCCATGGAGGCCAACACCGGTGTGCCAGCAGGCGAAGTGCGCGCCGCTGCCCGCTTGTTCGCCAGCGCACCGAATGGCGCCATCTACTACGGCCTCGGCGTCACCGAGCACAGCCAGGGTTCCACCATGGTGATGGGTATGGCGAACCTCGCCATGGCCACCGGTAACCTCGGCCGCGATGGCGTGGGCGTGAACCCACTGCGCGGCCAGAACAACGTGCAGGGCTCGTGCGACATGGGTTCGTTCCCGCACGAACTGTCGGGCTACCGCCACGTCAGCGACCCCACCACTCGTGCCCTGTTCGAAGGCCTCTGGGGTGTTGCCATTCAGCCCGAGCCGGGTCTGCGCATTCCGAACATGTTCGATGCCGCCATCGATGGCCACTTCAAGGGCATGTTCGTGCAGGGCGAAGACATCGCCCAATCCGACCCCAACACGGTGCACGTGATGGCTGCCCTCACGTCGCTCGAACTGCTCGTGGTCCAAGACCTGTTCATCAACGAGACCGCCAAGGTGGCGCACGTCTTCCTTCCGGGCACCTCGTTCCTGGAGAAGGACGGCACGTTCACCAACGCCGAGCGCCGCATCAACCGTGTGCGTCCGGCCATGCGTGCCAAGACCGGCAAGCAGGAATGGGAAGTGGTCAGCGAGCTGGCCACCGCCCTGGGTGCTCCGATGCACTGGAACAGCGCCGCGGAGATCATGGACGAAATCGCTGCGCTCACGCCCACGTTCAAGGGCGTCAGCTTCGGCAAGCTCGACGAGGTCGGCAGCGTGCAGTGGCCTTGCAACGACGCCAAGCCGATGGGCACGCCCATCATGCACGAGGGCACGTTCGTTCGTGGCCTCGGTCGTTTCTCCGTCACGCCGTACGTGCCGACGGAGGAGAAGAGCACCCGCCGCTTCCCGTTGCTGCTCACCACCGGCCGCATTCTCAGCCAGTACAACGTGGGTGCGCAGACTCGTCGAACCGAGAACTCGCGCTGGCACGGTGAAGACGTGTTGGAAATCCATCCGGCCGACGCCGAAGAGCGCGGCATCCGCACCGGCGACGAAGTGAGCCTGGCCAGTCGAGTGGGCACCACCACGCTGCACGCCGTGGTGTCCGACCGCATGGCGCAGGGTGTGGTGTACACCACGTTCCACCACCCGGTCAGCGGGGCCAACGTGGTCACCACTGAGAACTCCGACTGGGCCACGAACTGCCCGGAGTACAAGGTCACCGCCGTGCAGGTGTCGCCCGGTCGCAGCGCGGCCACGGCCGAGATCGAGCATCCCGAGCACCGCCTCGGTGCTTTGGTGCGCATGGCGAATCAGATCGCCCGGCAGATGTCGGCCGACCCGCACGCCGATGCGGTGGCCGCCACGGCGTACCACCTCGATCGGTTCTGGGAACACGAGATGCGCACCGACCTGGCGCAGGCCATCGATGGCGGCACGGTCACGGTCGATGAGGTTGTGGTCGAAGCGGTTCGCCGCCTCGCCGTCGACGCCTGACCGTCACCCTCGGGGCGAGCCGCGCCGAACCCCCTCAGCGAACTGGGCGGTGTGGTTCCCGGAAACCGGGAACCACACCGCCGAGAAGCCGATTTGGAAAGAATCCCGCCGGGAAACCGGGGCGCGCCGGATCCGGAGGAGGTGGCGGCAGTTAGGGGCGTGGGCCGGGGTTGGGGCCGCTGGTGCGCGAGCGCTTGAGTTCGAAGAACTCGGGGATCTGCGCCAGCGCCACGCTGGCGTCCCACAGGATGAGCGAATCCCCGTGCGACGGGCGTGCCGTGATGACGGGACCGAAGACGCCCACTTCCTTGCCGTCGCGGCCGGGAATGCCGATGATCGGCGTGCCGACGTCGTTGCCCACGAGTGCGAGGCCCTCGTGGTGCAGGCGCAGCACCTCGGCATCCCATGTCTCGTCGTCGAACGCGGCAGCGTGCGACACCGGCAGGCCCACTGCCTCCAGCGCCTCGGCCACCGGCCATTCGTTCTGTCCGTCGTGGTGGATACGCCGGCCGTACTCGATGTACAACGACTCGACGGCGGCGTTGCCCTCGGCGGCGCGCACGCTTTCCAGCACGCGCTGGAGACCGAAGCTCCACTTCGCCACGCCGTACCAGGGGCTGTCGGGGTCGATCTCGTTCTTCACCAGCAGGCTGATGGGCTGCCATGTGATGTCGAGATCACGCTCGGAGGCGATGTCGCGAATCCACAGAGCGGTGGTCCAGCAGAACGGGCAAAGTGGATCGATCCAGAAACGTACGGGCGTGCTCATCGGTGGTGGACTCCGGGGGTCGAGGGGACGATTGCGGTGTCAACGACTTCGCGGCGGGAGTATTCCCGAGGGCTCCATGTTCGGTGATGTCGTGGAGCCCTGGATCGTCGGGAATCAGGCGTCGGCAACCCACGTGCCGTGGAAGCCGTACGGCACGCGCTGGGGCATCACCACTTCGGCCACCGGGCCCTTGCTCACGGCGGTGGCGTCGAGCACGGCCAACACGGTCTCGTTCACGGCGTCGTCGTGCACGAAGCTCAGCAACCAGCCGGCATCCTCGGCCGTGTCGTCGGCAGCGGGGATGAACAGCGGCTCGGTGGCGTGACGGGTGACGCCGGGGTTCCACACGTCGCGGCTGCCGTTGGAGAAGTCGTGCTTGATGATGTCGCCGAGCTCCACCGTGTCGGGGTTCGGGCGGGTGCCGGTGAGATAGCCGTAGCGGTGTTCGAGGCCCACGCGACGCGGGTCGCGGCTGGGTAGGTCGCCGGAGTTCTCGGCGTTCAGCACTTCCTGGGTGGCCTTCCCGGTGGCGGTGTTCGCCGTCCAGCGCACCAGCGACGGGTCGCTGCCGCCGCCGATACCTTCACCATTCTTGGCAAACATGCTGTCGAGGCGGCACACGTCGACGATCACCTCGTCGCCCTTGCGGAACGCGTTGACGCTGTGGAAGACGTAGCAGGGATCGATGTCGAACCACTGGATCTTGTCGGCCCCGCCAGCGAGCGGCATCACACCGATACGGGCGCCGGCCTCAGGGCGCCAGACGTAGGGCAGCGGGTTGTTGGCCGGGTCGTTGATCCACACGATGGCCATGTCGAGGTCGAACACCACGGGCAGGTCCCAGAACACGGCGTCGGTGTCGGTGATCTGGAAGTCGTGGATCATCGTGCTGGTCGGAATGCTGACCGGCTCGTTGTGGCTCATGGTGCCGTCGGGCTCGATGATGTAGTAGCTCAGCAGCGGGTCGGCGAAGCCGTACCCGAATGCGTGCATCTTCCCCGTACGCGGGTCGATCTTCGGGTGAGCCGTGAATGAGGTCGTCAGCTTCCCGTCGAAGTCGAACACGCCCCTGGTGCTGATGTCGGTGGTGGACAACTCGTAGGGGAAACCCACCTCGCCACTGGTGAGCAGTCGGCCGCCGTGCCAGATGGTGGACACGTTGCTCTGGTTGCCCTCGCCGCCAGGGGCCCCTTCGCCGAACCCCACGCCTGCGAGGTGCGGCTGCGTGCCCACGTAACGGTTGCGGTACCAACTGGCCTTACCCGCATCGAGGCGCAGGCCGTGCACCATGCCGTCGCCGAAGAACCAGTGCGGCGAATCGGCCTTGGGCGGGTTGGAACTGTTCTTCGCGTAGAGGCCGGTGAGTTCGGGGGGAAGGGCGCCACGTACCACGAGGTTGGTGGCTTCCACTTCCTTCAGCACGGGGGCGTAGTTGCCCTGTAGCCACCACGGCACGCTGGGGTCGGTTGCCAGCGTGCTGCCCGGTGCCGTGGATGCCGGCATGGTGGTGGGCGGCATGGTGGTGGGCGGCATGGTGGTAGGCGGCATGGTGGTGGGCGACAGCGTGGTGGCGCCGGGGCCTGCGGTGCCGTCGCTGCTGCAGGCTGCGAGAAGGGCCGCCACGGAGGCCGTACCGGCCCCGAACATCGACCAACGAACGAGATCACGCCGACTGAAATTTTCCCCCATGTCGGAAAGTGTGACACACCGGCCGCTTTCCGTTTCGCAGCACGATCGTCCCGGGATAGTGTCGGCACGATTGTTGATCGAGGTCTGGGGGACAGAATGAGCCGCGTGGTGTACGACGGCACGCCCATCGAGTGCGAACCCGGCGACAGCCTGGCCATCGCTGCGCTGCGCGCCGGGCAGCATCCCGCCCGTGGCGGAACGCTGTGCCTAGCGGGCGACTGCGGCAATTGCTCGGCCATCGTGGATGGCACGCCCTGGGTTCGTACGTGTCAGACCGAGGCTCGCCCCGGCGCCGTGGTGCAGCGGCACCCGAACGGCTCGCATCCCTCGCCGGGCGGCCCGGAGCACCACACCCAGGTCACCGTGCGGCATCGCAGCGCCGACCATGTGGTGATCGGCAACGGCGACAGTGGCGCCGCTGCGGCTGCGGCGCTGCGATCCGAGGGTCACGACGTGCTGGTGCTCGACGAGGCCGCTGGCGACGAAGTGGTGGGCGTCTTCGACGGCCCCAGCATCATCGTGCGCCGCAACGACGGCATCGAGCACTTCCACGTGCATCACATCACGCTGGCCACCGGTGCGGCCGAGGTGCATCCGGTGTGTCCGGGCAACCTGATGGCTGGCATCTTCACCCCGAAGGCTGCAGCGAAGGTGCGGGCCGCCGGCGTCGATCTCGGCAATGTGGTCACTGTTGGGGCAGAACTGAAGGCATTCCATGGCGAGGGCCGCGTCAGCGAGGTGGAACTCGCCGACGGCAGCCGCGTGTCGTGCGACAACGTGATCGTGAACCTGGGCTCTGCGCCCCGCGATGTGCTGGCACGCATGGCGCCTCTGGTGCCGGTGCAGATCGTGGGTCCGGCTGCCGAGGCCCATGCCTTGCCCGCAGCGCCGCAGGAAGGCGTGCTGTGCCCGTGCGGCAAGATCACTGTCGAAGACCTCGACGGTGTGTGGAACAAGGGTTTCCACGATCTCGAACTCGTGAAGCGCTCCAGCCTTTGCGGTACGGGCACATGTCAGGGCGCGGTGTGCATGCCGCACCTTCGTTCGTTCGTGGCCGACCGCAGCGGTGTGGAACCCAAGCCGTTCACCGCACGACCTGCTGCCCGCCAGGTCTCGATGGCCGAAGCCGCAGCCGGCTATCACATCGACACGTTCCGGCGCACGCCGCTGCATGGCGAGCACACCAAGCTCGGCGCAACACTCGACAAGTTCGGTGGCTGGTTCCGGCCCTGGAACTACGGCGATGCCGTGTCGGAGTATTGGGCGGTCCGTGAGGGTGTGTCGCTGGGCGATGTGAGCACGCTCGGCAAGATGATGGTGTCGGGCCCCGACGTGGTGGAGGCGCTGGAGCGCCTCTACCCGAACCACGTGCACGACATCAAGGTCGGCCGCTCGCGCTACGTCATCAACCTGAACGAGCGCGGCCACGTGCTCGACGACGGCATGATCTGCCGCGAGGGCGACACTCGTTTCCTTCTCACCTTCACGTCGGGTGGGGCCAGCACCGCCGAGATGTGGGTGCGCGACTGGGTGGAGACCTGGGGCCTGAAGGTGCACGTGCTCGACCGCACCGTGTCGCACGGCGCCATCAACGTCACCGGGCCGCTGGCAGGAGAGTTGCTGCGCCGGGCCGGTGTGAACGATGACGATCGCCCGAAGTTCCTGCAGCACCGTCACATCGACGTGGCCGGCATTCCGTGCCATGTGATGCGCCTGTCGTTCACGGGTGAAGCGAGCTTCGAGCTGCACCACCAGATCGACCAGTCGGTGGAGTTGTGGCAGGCACTCATGGAACTCGGCGCCCCGCTGGGCATCAAGCCCCACGGCCTGCAGGCGCTGTTCGGTCTGCGTCTGGAGAAGGGCCACGTGATCGTCGGTCAAGACACCGAGTTGGACAGCACGCCACGTCGTATCAACATGGACTGGGCCGTGAAGTTGGAGAAGGACGCCTTCGTCGGCCGCGATGCGCTCATTCGCACGGCCTCGTTGCCCGACGAACGCCGACTGTTCGGCTTCACGATGGATGGTCCAGCGCCGCTCGAGGGCAGCGTCATCCGCGTCAACGGCGATGTGGTGGGCCATGTCACATCGAGCTGGGACTCGCCGATGTACGGACACGCCGTGCTGATGGGTTGGCAGAAGCGTTTGCCGCATGCCGATGTGGTGGAGATCGATGGCCGTGAGGCTCGGGTCAGCGCCGTGCCGTTCTACGACAAGGAGGGCGCACGTGCCCGCATGTGAACCGCCCCGTTTCGAGGGTCTGGTGGGCTGGCGGATCATCGCCGACCGGTCGGCACTCGACACCGCCCCGTGGCCTGCGGGATCCCACGTCGTGCGCATCTCGCCCGACGACGCGTTCGTCATCGGCGCGGCGGAACCTGGTGTGCCCGGCGACGAGCACGCCATCGTCACCCCCGAGCTTGGCTTCGCGGGCGCGGCGGTGAGCGCCGAGCAGGTCGCCGATATTGCGCTGCATCACATCGAATGGAAGCTGCCCGCTGGCCCGTGTGTGGCGCAGGGTCAGATCGCCGGGGTGCCGTCGAAGTTGGTGCTGCACGCCGACGGCTCGGCGTTGCTGCTGGTGGCTTGCGCCGCTCGCCACGAACTGGAGGATCGTCTCGGATGAACGAGTTCGTCGAAACACTGCTCGACCTGCCCTGGCAGGTGGGCGATCCGAAGCCTGCGTACGACGTGGTGATCATCGGTGCGGGTGGCCATGGCCTTTCCACCGCCTATTACCTGGCCACGCGCCACGGCATCACCAACGTGTGTGTGCTGGATTCGAACTTCATCGGTTCGGGCAACTCCGGCCGCAACACCACCATCATTCGCAGCAACTACGGCATTCCCGAGAGCGTGGCGTTCTACCAGCACAGCCTGGAGATGTACCAGCAGCTCGAGGCCGAAACCGGCTGCTGGATCATGCATAGCCAGAAGGGCCAGATCTGGTTGGCGCACTCGGTGAGCACGGCTCGCACCGAGCAGACCCGCGCACTGATGAACCAGGCGATGGGGGCCAAGACCGACTACATCGGGCCCGACGAGATCAAGCGGCTCTGCCCGCAGATCGACCTGTCGGGTGGTGGCCGCTATCCGGTGCACGGCGCCAGCTACCACCACGAAGGTGCGACGGCCCGCCACGACCGTGTGGTGTGGGCATATGCGCAGGGTGCACTGCGCGCGGGCGTGCACGTGTACCAGCACACGCCGGTCACGGGCCTGCTGATGGATGGCGACCGGGTCACCGGTGTGCAGACTCCCAAGGGCAACATCAGTGCGGGCACCGTCATCTCGGCGGTCGGCGGCAATGTCACGACGGTGTCGAACTGGGCTGGCGTTCGACTGCCCATCCGCACCCATGCGCTGCAGGCGTTCGTCACCAACGCCCACGCGCAGGAGTTCGATCCCATCATCAGCAGCAACGACCTTGTCTTCTACGTCAGCCAGACGCCGCGTGGGCAGATGCTCATCGGTGCCGAGTACGACCGGTTCGCCAGCTATCGGCAGGCCACCTCCTTCGCGTATCTGCAGGCGTGCTCGAAGAAGAGCATCACGATGTTCCCGTTCCTCGCCAAGCTGCGCATCATGCGCTCCTGGACCGGTATCTGCGACGTGAGTACCGACTTCTCGCCGATCATGGGCGAGACCGGCGTGCCGGGTTTCATGATCAGTACCGGCTGGGGCACGTGGGGCTTCAAGGCCATTCCGGCTGGCGGCGAACAGTTGGCCCAATTGGTGGCCACCGGCTCGGCGCCGCTCATCGAACCGTTCGGTCTCGACCGCTTCGCCAAGGAAGCCGCCATGGCCGACCCGAGCTCTGCAGGAACGAGGTAGCCATGTTGTGGGTTGAATGCCCGAACTGCGGATCACGTCCGTTCGAGGAGTACCGGTACGGCAACGTGTTCCCGGTTACCCCCGACACCATCACCGACGCGGATGCCCGCAACGTGGACTACGCCTGGATGCAGGACAACATCGCTGGCGTGACGCTGGAACGCTGGTTCCACGAGTCGGGCTGCCGTCGCTGGTTCACCGCTAAGCGCGACACCACCAGCGACGAGTTTCTTCCGCTCGACGGCTGACCGTCGACGGCTGACCGTCGACGACGAGCGGGCTACTTGGCGCGCTTCTGCACGTTGGCCCATTCGTCCTTCAGGCCGACGGTGCGGTGGAACAGCGCGCCGCCCTCGGGGTCGAGCGCGAAGTAGCCGAGTCGCTCGAACTGCACCACTTCGCCCGGCCTCGTGTGGGCCAGTGCCGGCTCCACCTTCGCGGCCACCACTTCCTTGGAGTTGCGGTTCAGGTCGTCGAAGGGTTCGCCGGTTGCCTCGCCAGGGATCTCGGCGGTGAACAGTCGCTCGTACAGGCGCACCTCGGCATCCACAGCTTCGTGAGCGCTCACCCAGTGGATGGTGGCCTTCACCTTGCGCCCGTCGGGGGCCTGTCCGCCCGTGGTGGCCGGGTCGTACGTGCAGAGCACCTCGGTGACGTTGCCGGCATCGTCGGTGTTGAAGCCCGTGCACTGCACGAAGTACGCGCCGCGTAGACGCACCTCGGCGCCAGGCGTGAGGCGGTAGTACTTCGGCGGTGCTTCGGCCTTGAAGTCGTCGCCTTCGATGAACAGCTCGCCGCTGAACGCCACCTGGCGGGTGCCATCGGCCTCGTTCTCGGGGTTGTTCTGCAAGGTCATGTGCTCGATGTGGCCCTCGGGCCAGTTGGTGATGACCAACTTGATGGGTCGCAGCACGGCCATGCGTCGCTGCGCGGTGCGGTTCAGTTCGTTACGAATGAACGATTCCAGCAACTCGATGGCATGGCGACTGTTGGTCTTGGCCACGCCGATGAAGCTGCAGAAGTCGGTGATGGCGCTGGCCGGGTAGCCCCGGCGGCGCAACGCCTTCAGGGTGGGCAGACGCGGGTCGTCCCAGCCCTCCACCACACCATCTTCGATGAGCTGACGCAGCTTGCGCTTGGAGGTGACCGTGTGGGTGAGTTCGAGGCGGGCGAACTCGGTCTGTCGTGGCTGGTCGCCCGGCAGCGGCAGGTGCTCGAGATACCAGTCGTACAGGGGGCGGTGGCTGTCGAACTCCAGCGAGCACAGCGAATGGGTGACACCCTCGATGGCATCGCTCTGGCCGTGCGCCCAGTCGTAGGTGGGGTAGATGCACCACTGGTCGCCGGTTCGGTGGTGGTGCTCGTGGCGAATTCGGTACATCACCGGATCGCGCAACTGCATGTTCTCGTGCTGCATGTCGCCCTTGGCGCGCAGTACGTGGCTGCCATCGGGCAGGCCGCCGGCACGCATGGCACGGAACAGCGCCAGGTTCTCATCCACGGTGCGAGTGCGGAACGGACTTTCGATGCCCGGCTTGCCGTAGCCGCCGCGCTGCTCGCGGATGGTCTCGGCATTCTGATCGTCGATGTATGCCAACCCCTGCATGATGAGGTGCTCGGCCCACAGGTAGAGCTGCTCGAAGTAGTCGCTGGCGTAGACGGGCTCGCCGTGGGGCTCGAAGCCCAACCAGCGGATGTCGTCGACGATGGCGTCGACGTACTCGGTGTCTTCGGTGACCGGGTTCGTGTCGTCGAAGCGCAGCTTGCAGATACCGCCGAAATCCTTGGCGATGCCGAAGTCGACGCAGATGGCCTTGGCGTGGCCGATGTGCAGGTACCCGTTGGGTTCGGGTGGGAACCGGGTCTGCACGCGGCCACCGAACGTGCCCTGCTCGTTGTCGGTCTTCACCAGGTCGCGGATGAAGTTTGCCGCGGCGGGTGCGACAGGCGTGGCAGGTGCGTCGGGGGTGTCGGTCATCGTGTGCTCTCCGCGTGCATTCGACCGATGACGGTACCGCCTACCATCGCCGCCGTGCTATCTCGATTGCTGAGGCTCCGAAAGCGTGAGGTGGAACTGGGAACCAGCTTGCTGGTCCTGCCGTTCCGCTTGACCGCGCAGGTGGTGTTGCTGGCCATATTCACCGTCTGGCTCGACAGCGTGCTGCAGGACGAATACCAGCGCCTTCCCAGGTGGCTACGCATGTCGGCAGACGATGCCAAGACCATCCTGGCCACCCTTGCTGGCGGTTCGATCACCGTGGTGGCGCTCGTGGTCTCGCTGATGATGGTGGTGCTCTCGATGGTGGCGGGCAATTTCGGCCCGCGCATCATCTTGAACTTCGAGCGGCGACGCACCACCCAGTTGGCGATCGGTTCGTTCGTCGCAGTGTTCGTCTACTCGCTGGTCTCCCTCGCCACAGTCCTCAGCGGTGGCACGGACACGTTTGCCCCTGTCATCTCCACCTGGACCGCCGTGGTGATGGTTCTCATGGCCACTGGCCTGCTGGTGGTGTTCGTGCAAGACATCAGCTCGTCGATCCAAGTGGGCAACATGCTCCTCGACATCTCCACCGATCTCGATGCGGCCATCATTCGTCAACGCGAACTCGCCCGGCGAGCGTGCGCCCACACGAAGGTGGACATCGACGACACCAACTGGTCTGTCATCGGAGCGCTCGAGCCGGGCTACGTGCAGAACCTCGACTTCGACGCGATGATCGAGATCGGTCGCCGCAACGACTGCATCGTTCGCCTGCTTCACCGCCCGGGCGGATTCGTGCATGCTGGTCGGCCGATGGCGAAGACCAGCGTGCCACTGCCGGCGGCCGACGAGCGACTGCTACGACGCGCGATCGTTCGTGGCTCGCACCGCACGATGGAGCAGGACTTGGAGTACGCCATTGCCGAGTATGTTGAGATTGCGCTGCGGGCGTTGTCGCCAGCGGTGAACGACCCATCGACGGCGATCTCGTGTCTGGACTGGATTGGTGATTCGCTCGTGGCGTTGGCGGTGGAGCCCATTGGAGTGGCGGCGCTGGCCGATTCGTCCGGCACCATGCGAGTGGTGGTGCCACCCAACTCGCTCCGGCGGGTCGTTGCCTCGGCCTTCAACGAGATCCGGCAGTATTCGGACACGTCACCCGCAGTGTCGATTCGTATGATCACCACCATCGAGACCGTCGCCCCGTCGATACGCGATACCGACGCCCTCGACGAGATGCGAAGCCAGCTGGAAGCGGTCGCAACGGCTGCGGTCGCCGCCGCGAAGGCGCAGCGCGATCGCGACGACATCGATCGGGCATACCAACGCGCCGATGCGACCCTGGAAGCCCTTCGCCCGACCGATGGCGAGGCATCGGGGATTGCTCCGTAAGCTGACGTCATGGTGACCAACCGGGAACGTTGGGAAGCGGCATTCGGAGAGTCACGTCTGCGCGGGGTGGGCCACACCACGATGTCGGGTATTCCGGTCGAGCCCGTGTACGGGCCCGACGACGGCGAGTTCCCAGGCGAGTATCCGTACACCCGTGGCCCGTACGCATCGATGTACCGCTCGAAGCTCTGGACGATGCGCATGTTCGCCGGGTTCGGCACCGCCGACGACACGAACGGGCGCTTCAAGGAGATCATCAAGGCGGGCGGCGACGGCCTGTCCACGGCGTTCGACATGCCCACGCTGCTGGGTCTCGATAGCGACCACCCGATGTCGCTCGGTGAAGTGGGCCGCTGCGGCGTGGCCATCGATTCGCTGGCCGACATGGAAGACCTGTATGCCGGTATCGACCTCGGCGCCATCACCACGAGCATGACCATCAACTCGCCAGCGGCAGTGGTGTTCGCGATGTTCGTGGCGCAGGCAGAGAAGGCGGGCATTCATCGATCGCGTCTCGGCGGCACGCTGCAGAACGACATCCTGAAGGAGTACCAGGCGCAGAAGGAGTTCGTGTTCCCTCCACGGCCCAGCATGCGACTGGTGCGCGACACCATTGCGTTCACGGCTGCCGAGATGCCGCGCTGGCACAGCATCAGCATCAGCGGCTATCACATCCGCGAAGCCGGCAGCACGGCGGTGGAGGAGCTCGCATTCACGTTGGCCAACGGCTTCGCCTACGTGGAGTTGGCGATGCAGGCCGGCCTTCCGGTGGATGCGTTCGCGCCTCGCCTCAGCTTTTTCTTCAACGCGCACATCGACTTCTTCGAGGAGATCGCGAAGTACCGCGCCGCTCGTCGTGTGTGGGCGCGCTGGATGAAGGAGCGTTACGGCGCCCAGCTCGACCGGTCGATGCAGATGCGTTTCCATACCCAGACTGCGGGTGTGTCGCTGACGGCGCAGCAGCCCGAGGTGAACATCGTGCGCACCGCTATCGAGGCGCTCGCCGGCGTGCTTGGTGGCACACAGAGCCTGCACACGAACTCCATGGACGAAGCCATGGCACTGCCCACCGAGAAGTCGGCGCGCATCGCATTGCGCACGCAGCAGGTGATCGCGCAGGAGACCAACGTGGCGCACGTGGCCGACCCGTTGGGTGGGTCGTGGTACGTCGAGTCCCTCACTGATGAGGTGGAACGCCAGGCCGAGGAACTGTTCGCGCAGATCCTCGAGTTCGGCGACGGCTCCATGCTCGATGGCGTCATCAAGGGCATCGAGGACAACTGGTTCCAGGGCCGCATCGCCGACAGTGCGTTCGAACTCGAGCGCCGCTTCAACCATGGCGATCGCATCGTGGTGGGCGTGAACGGCTACACCGAGGGCAACGACGAACAACAGATGCCGCTGTTGCGCATCACCGGTGAAGACGAAGCCCGCCAGCGCAAGCGACTGGCGGAGGTACGCACCGATCGCAACGTTGCCTCGGTTGATGCAGCACTGGCCCGTGTGCGTGCCGAGGCTGCCGACCCCGAGGTGAACCTGATGCCGGCACTCATCGATGCCGTGAACGACTACGCCACGCTCGGCGAACTGATGGC
>CAIXIJ010000107.1 GCA_903919455.1 uncultured Acidimicrobiaceae bacterium
CGACTGCACATGCCCGGCAGCGAACTCGTGCTGGGCGCCGGCGGCATCGCCGACGGCGTGCCCGAGCATTTGAAAGACCACACGCTGCCCAAGTTCCGCCCCGACGGCATCCTCCTGGTGCACGCCGGTGGCGGCGCAGGCCTGTTCTCGGCAATGATTGGCGGATGGGCCAACGGCTCGACGGGCTCGCAGCCCGTCACGTGGCAAGTGAACGAGAGGAGCGAACGATGACCAAGGTGTTGCTCGACCCCACCGGCGAACGTTCGGTGCCGCACCGCGAGCGCCTGCCTCGCCCGGCCAGCTTCGATGGCCAGGTGGTGGGCTTGCTCGATATCAGCAAGCCCCGCGGCGATGTGTTTCTCGACCGGCTCGAACACCTGCTCACCGAAGCGGGAGCCGTGGTGCGCCGCTATCGAAAGCCCACGTTCACCAAACCGGCACCGGTCGACCTCCGCCAGGAGATCGCCACCCAGTGCACGTTGGTCATCGAGGCGCTGGCCGATTGAGGCAGTTGCACGTCGTGCAGTGTGCACGACATCGTTGATCTGGAGCGTCGGGGTGTACCCGGCGTGTTCGTCGCGTCCGCCGAGTTCGTCGAGGCCGCGGTCGCGCAGTCTGCTGCACTCGGCTTTCCCGACGTGGCCCGCGTGTTCACACCGCACCCCATCCAGGACCGCACCGACGATGAAATGCGGTCCTATGCGGATGCGGCGTACGATGCCATCGTTGCGTTGATCATCCACTGACGCATCACGCCGTCCAACGGCCCCAAGGCGAGTGGAGGCTTCCCGATGCTGAGACGAATCACCGCAGCCGCGCTCGCGGTAGTCGCCCTGGCCTTGCCGGTCTCCACAGGCAGCGTTCCCATGGCTGCAGCCGCACCTCCGTGCACGGTGCTCTTCACGCTGGTACCGAACAGTCGCAGCACGCTGGTGCGTTGCCTAGAGCGTCGCCTCGTGGCGCTCGGCTACCAGATCGGCACGCCCGACACCGTGTACGACCCTGTGTCGGTCGCTGCCGTGAAGTCGTTCCAGCTCAGCAGAGGTCTGTACGACGACGGCAAGGTCACCTCGATCGCGGCTCGTCAACTAGGTCTGCGCGGCACCCCGGCGCCAGCAGATGCTCCGAAGGTCACCATCATCGGCGACAGCACTTCGGCAGCGATGCGCTGGTACGACGAGATCAGGAACAGCACCGACATCTACGACATCATGGGTAGCAGCTACGACCTGAAGTGGTCGATCGAAAGCTGTCGCCGCCTGGTCGCCCCGAGTTGCGTCGGCCGTTTCGACCCGGGCCAGGGCATCCGATGGCGCCCAGTGAGCGTCCTGCCGCTCATCCAGAACTCGTTGCGCGGCCGTGTCGGTGATGCGCTAGTCATCATGTCCGGCTACGACGACTCGCCACGCCTCAACGACGAGATCGACCAGATCGTCACCGAGGCCGAGCAGCAGGGCGTCACCCGGATCTTCTGGCTCACTTACCGAACCACCTCGCGCTACACGTTCGGCGGTTTCTATCTCTCCCACAACCGCGACCTGCGCGCCGCCCAATCCAGGCACCCCAATCTCGTGCTGCTCGACTGGGATGCCTTTACCCAC
>CAIXIJ010000108.1 GCA_903919455.1 uncultured Acidimicrobiaceae bacterium
ACCGGCGACAGCGCCTGGCAAGCCCCTGTCGACGGCTTCGCCGCCTTTCCCACCACCGCCCACGCGCCGAACGACACGCTGATCGCGTACGACGACGCCGGCAACGAAGTGGCCCGCGCCACATGGTCGTCGACGCATCTCGTTTCCAGCAACGAAGGTGACGACCAGGTGCTCCACGACAACTACTCGTCGCTGGCCGAGCCGGCCGTCGGCGTCTATGGACCGATCGACGTCACGAAGATCGCCGATCTCGATCGCGCCGCGACAGAGGCGTACACGGCGTACGCCAATGCCACCATGTTCGCGTGTCTCAGCACCCAGGGCGACGCCGCGTGGACGGAATGCATCCAGTCCACGGACGCCGCCGTGAAGGTGTACTTGGACGGGTTGGACTAGGCCTTCGCTGCGGCGAAGCCGAGTTCGAGGTCGGCGAGGATGTCGTCGATGGTCTCGAGGCCGACGCTCAGGCGAACCAGGCCCGGGCGCACGCCAGTGCTGGCCTGCTCTTCCTCGGTGAGCTGGCTGTGCGTGGTGCTGGCCGGGTGGATGACCAGGCTGCGCACGTCGCCGATGTTGGCCACGTGGCTGTGCAACTTGAGACCACCCACGAACTTCTGACCGGCTTCCTTGCCACCAACAATGTCGAACGCCAGCACCGAGCCGTAGCCCTTGCCGCCGCCGTACTTCTTGGCACGCTCGTGCCACGGGCTGCTGGGCAGGCCGGCATACGACACGCTCTCCACCTGCGGGTGATCCGCCAGGAACTGGGCCACACGATCGGCGTTGGCCCAGTGGCGCTCCATGCGCAGGCTGAGGGTTTCGAGACCCTGGATGAAGGCGAACGCGTTGAACGGCGACACCGCAGCACCGAGGTCGCGCAGGATCTGCACGCGAGCCTTGATGATGTAGGCACCCGGTCCGAGTGCCGGCCAGTAGGGCAGGCCGTGGTAGCTGGGGTCGGGCTCGGTGAGGTTCGGGAAGCGACCGCTGGCGCCGAAGTCGAAGGTGCCGCCATCGATGATGGCGCCGCCGATGGAGGTGCCGTGGCCACCGATGAACTTGGTGAGGCTGTGCACCACGATGTCGGCGCCCCACTCGATCGGCCGAATGAGGTACGGGGTGGGCACCGTGTTGTCGACGATGAGCGGAATGCCGTTGGCGTGTGCCAATGCGCTGACACCTTCGATGTCGAACACGTCGTTGCGCGGGTTGGCCAGCACCTCACCGTAGAACGCCTTGGTGTTCGGACGGATGGCCGCAGCCCACTGATCCAGATCGTGCGGGTCGTCGACGAACGTGACCTCGATGCCCATCTTCGGCAGCGTGTAGTGGAACAGGTTGTAGGTGCCGCCGTACAGCGACGGGCTGGCCACGATGTGGTCGCCCACTTCGGCGAGGGTGAGGATGGCGATCAGTTCGGCCGACTGGCCCGAGCTCACCACGAGGGCGCCGGGCAGGCCGACCGCAGTGGTGACGCCGCCTTCGAGGCTGCTGAGGCGAGCCTCGAGCGCACCCTGGGTGGGGTTCATGATGCGGGTGTAGATGTTGCCGATCTCGGCCAGCGCGAACAGGTTCTGCGCATGCTGTGCATCGCGGAACTGGAAGCTGGTGGTCTGATAGATCGGTACGGCGCGAGCGCCCGTGGTGGGGTCGGGCTCGCCGCCCACGTGGATCTGACGTGTTTCGAAACCCCAGTTGTCACTCATAGGGGTGGCACCGTACCCGGCGAATCCCGACCAGTCAAGTCGGAATTACGCCGATCAGTCTTCCCCTGCCGCGAGTTCAGCCGAAGCCAGGACGCGAACTGGGGCTGATCCGTTCCGGAAACCGGAAGGAATCAGCCCCAGAAGCAGTTTTGGGACGATGCAGCCCCAGAAACCAGCGTCGTGTCAGACGAGGTCAGCCACCGCTGACGTCGGCCACCTTCTGCTTGCCGGCGCCGAGGAACGGCATCATCGCGCGCAGTTCCTTGCCGACGGTTTCGATCTGGTGCTCGGCACCAGCGGTCTGAAGGGCCTTCATGTTGGCGCGACCCGTCTCGCTCTCGGCGATCCATTCCTTGGCGAACTTGCCGGTCTGGATCTCCTTGAGGATCTTCTTCATCTCGGTCTTGGTACGCGGCGTCACCACGCGCGGGCCGCGGGTGAGGTCGCCGTACTCAGCGGTGTCGCTGATGCTGTAGCGCATGCCGGCGATGCCCTCTTCGTACATGAGGTCGACGATGAGCTTCACCTCGTGGAGGCACTCGAAGTACGCCATCTCGGGCTGGTAGCCAGCCTCGACGAGCGTCTCGAAGCCAGCCTGCACCAGCGACGTGACGCCGCCGCACAGCACGGCCTGCTCACCGAACAGGTCGGTCTCGGTCTCCTCGGCGAAGGTGGTCTCGATGACGCCGGCGCGAGCGCCGCCGATGGCCGCTGCGTAGCTGAGCGACAGTTCCTTGGCGGCGCCGGTGGCGTCCTGGTGCACGGCGATGAGCGCCGGCACGCCGCCGCCCTCGGTGTAGGTGCGGCGCACGAGGTGACCCGGGCCCTTGGGGGCGATCATGATCACGTCGACGGTCTTCGGCGGGCGAATGCGCTTGAAGCGGATGTTGAAGCCGTGCGCAAATGCGAGGGCCTTGCCCTTGCGCATGTGCGGCTTGATGAACTCTTCGTA
>CAIXIJ010000109.1 GCA_903919455.1 uncultured Acidimicrobiaceae bacterium
GTTCACGAACACGTCGAGCGCCTTGCCACCGATGCCGTTCTCCGCCACCAGGAACCACTGGTTCGGCAACGGGCTGGGCGCCGAGGTGAGCCCGTGCTCGATGTCGTGGCGCTTCGACGGCAGGTGCGTGGCCATCACCGCGGTGGTGCCGATGATGAGGCCGCACGCATCGTCGCTGATGGCACCGGTGCCCACCGCCGACGTGACCGAATCGATCGTGGCGCCCATCACTAGTGCCTGCGAGCTGACACCCAGGTGCGCAGCCGCCTCGGCGGTGACCGTGCCACGCGGTTCGCCCAACGCCACCAGCGGCGGCAGTTTGTCGATCGGCATGCCGCTCATCGCCAACAGTTCGTCGCTGTACTCGGTGAGGCCCCACGTGCGGTTGTCCACCGACAGCATCGGGAACATCGTGTTCTGCGTGGCGGTGACATGCCCCGTGAGGCGCGCCGCCAACTGGTCCATCGGCTCGACGAACGCGAACGCCTGCTCGTACGCCTCGGGCCACTGATGGCGGATGACATGCGTGTGGCCGACATCGTCGCTGCCGTACGGCATCATCCCGTGCACATCGATCCAGCGACCCATCTGCTCGGGCGTGAACGACGGCTTGTAGTGGCGACGGCCGCGGCCGTCCATCCACATGATCGTGTTGCCCAGCGGGTTGCCCTGTGCATCCACCGCGGTGGTGCTGGTGTACTGACTGGTGACGGCGATGATGCGCACGTCGTCGCCAGCGAGGCCGCTGTCGGTAATGGCCCGCCGCGCACAACGACCGAGCGCGTCCCACCACACCCGCGGGTCTTGCTCCACACCACCGTCGTCGGTGAACAGCAACGGGATCACTTCACCAGCGACGGCACGCACCTTCGCGAAGCCATCCACCACCGCAACCTTGATGCCAGTGCTGCCGAGGTCAACCGCCAAGACATGGCCGCTCATCGCGCACCGCCACTCACGCTGACTGCCGTCTCGGCACCCGGGTAGTGGCACGCCACCTCGTGCGCTCCCTGCACTGCGGTGAGCGTCGGCTGCTCGGTGGCGCAGCGCTCGTCGGCACGCCAGCAACGTGTGCGGAACCGACAACCCGACGGTGGGTCGATGGGGCTGGGCAGATCGCCCTGCAACACGATGCGCTGCCGACCCAGTTCGATGGTGGGGTCGGGAATCGGCACCGCCGACAGCAGCGCCTGCGTGTACGGGTGCTGCGGGTTGCTGTAGAGCACATCGGCCGGCCCGGTCTCGACGATGCGACCCAGGTACATCACTGCCACGCGATCCGCGATCTGGCGCACCACGGCGAGGTCGTGGGCGATGAACAGATAGCTCAGGCCCAACCGCTCGCGCAGTTCCACCAACAGCTTCATGATCTCGGCCTGGATGCTCACGTCGAGCGCCGACACGGGCTCGTCCAGCACGAGCAGCGCCGGGTTGATGGCGAGAGCGCGGGCGATGCCCACGCGCTGACGCTGACCGCCGGAGAACTCGTGCGGGTAGCGGTCGAGGAACTCGGGGCGCAGATGAACGAGCCGCAGCAGTTCTTCGATCCGACCGGGAATGTCGGCCTTCGCCATGCCGTGCACCTGCAACGGCTCGGCCAGCAACTTGCGCACCGTCATGCGCGGATGCAGCGACGCCTGCGGGTCTTGGAACACGATCTGCAGGTTGCGTCGCATGCGCCGCATGGCTTCGTGATCCAGCTCCAACAGGCTCGTGCCGTTGAACACCACCGAGCCGCTGGTGGGTTCGGTGAGGCGCAGAA